>CAZXLQ010000080.1:0-18260 GCA_964641945.1 uncultured Clostridia bacterium | reverse complement strand
CTCTCCGTACGGCAACACCTTCTCCCCACTCGAATCAGTCGCAGTTGCAGTCGCAGCAGCCACTGCAGTCGCAGTCGCAACACGAATTCGAGCAATGACAACAGTTCCCGCAGTCGCCGCAGCTCCCGCAGCAGTTGCCGTGGTCGCCGCAGCAGCCGTGGCACGAACCACAGCATCCGCACGATGAGTCGCCATCGGAAGCGCAGTCGCAACAGTCGCAACAGCACTCCGCCGAGCTCTCGCCGCTGTCCGCGCCGGGCGCATTCTGTTGGGCCCGCCGTCGTGCCTGCTCGGCTTGATCCATTCCGGGACCCATTGGCGGCATCGCCATCGCCAGGGCTCCGCCGATGGCCGCGACGTTGAACAGTGCGTCAACGATCTCGCGAGGACTCTCCGCCGAAGACACGGCCCCCGGCGCGACGAGGGCGGCCACGATGGCCAGTGCGAACACGAACGGCGTCTCAGCCACGCGGACCGGCAGCGGCTTGCACGAAGCGAAGTGTCTCGAGGCAGCCGCTCGCGCAACCGGATACGCCACGCGGATGCGTTGCGCGGGCGAGAAAGACACTCGGGAGCAGGACGCCGCCGTTGAAGGCCCCGCAGCCGATTTCAGGACGGTCAATCGCCGAGAGCCAACGACGCGATCGATGTTCGAGCGAAGGCGGTCGATGAACAGCGCCGCGCGGTCCCCTGGTATCGGCAGCCGCCCGATGGCCGTTTCCAGATCCGCCTGCATCGCGCGGAGAACGCGGACTGCGGCGCGCCGTGTTTCGGCCGGCAACCGGCCGGACGTCGTGCCGTACGCCGCAGACACCGCATTGAACGTGCCGTCGCGGGCATCTTCGGCCACATCGCGGATTGCGTCGAGCGTGAAGACGACCTCGCCAAAATGCCGACCGAGCGCCTCGAGCGAGTCTGCCGCCGACGGACGGCCAGCGGCGACAGCGCCGTGGCGGAACGCGACTGCAGTGGCGGCGGCGGTCGAAGCCGCGTAACCGCGGAGGACCTGGTCGGGATCGCCTGCAACCGGGGTTCCGGCGAGTACCGAACCCTCGATCTCCGATTGCCGACGCACGTGCGTCCAGAGCTCGTCGATCGGAAATTCCCATCGGCCGGATAAATCGGCCGAAGCACGCCGGAAACTGCTGGACATTCCGCGTCGAAGGGCCCGCCACCCAATCCCGCGGCCATCGTCAATCTGATCGGCGACCTTCACCTCTGCCAGCACGACCGTAATCGCCGCGGCGTAGCGGACGGGCTCGGGGATGGCGTCGTCTGACGGCAACCGGAAACAGTTGACGCTCTGGAAGCTGCGATCCCAATCCGCCGGGACGTCGATGCCGGCGACCGCCGTCAGGACTTCCGCCGCGAAGACCGTGTCGAAGTTGAGCAGCATCCGGGCGCTCTGTCCGTAGCGCGCGCCGATCGACTTGCAGGTTCCGCAGTAGTGCAGTCGACGACGGAGCTTCTCTTCAGGGCCGAGAGCACAGGAACGTGAGCGCATGAGGCCAAACATGCGTCACTGTATATATTGATACGGCTCTGCAGACCATGCGTCCGGGTAGGTGTGAAGTAGGCTTGGCCGTACAGAGATCACAGAGTCACGGAGACCACAGGCCGACAATCAATCAACTCCGTGCTCTTTGTGCCTCAGTGCTCTCTGTACGGCCACGCATTCCCCGGCCTACGACGGGGCAAGTGCGAGCTCGAGTGCGGCGTCGAGAGTCAAAGACCGTCCGCGCGCTCCAGCGACGGCCGATTCCTCCGCCGAGAGCGCCGCACTTGCCGAATCGCGCAGCCCGTCGATTCGCTGTTCGTGGACGGGCGCCCGGATAGCTCCCGAACGCTTCCGCTCGGCATCGGATGCTTCCAGCAGGACGATTGCAGTCGCCGAGTCGTCACGCGCGCACGCAAGCGCGGCGCAGCTCTCGACGAGCCTCGCAAGGTCCTCGCGAGTTCCTTCCCGTCGGATTGTCGCGGCGGCTTCGACGAGCAGCGAAGCGGCGAGCTTCAGGTTGCCGGTATCGGTGAGCAATCGACCGAGGCCGGCACGTGCCGAGGCTCCGAGCGCCCTGGCATCGATGCGCCCGGCGAGCTCGATCGCCTCATTGAAGTGCGCTTCGGCCGCCTCGGTCCTTCCGAGCAGGCGATTGACCTCGCCGAGCGTGCCTAGCACCGATGCCACGGCGACGTGGTGGCCGGTGCCACGCCATCCCTCGAGGCTCGATTCGAGAAGCGCGACCGCGTCGTCCAGTTCGGCGGTCTGGTACGCGATCATCCCGAGGCTGTAGACACCGTAATTCGCCTCGTCGGCTAGGCCATTCTCCCGGCTGAGCTCGAGCGATTCACGCTGTACAGAGGCGGCCTCGCTGTAATCGCCCATCGACGTAAGCACGACAGCCCGGTAGTTCATCGCCCGTGCGATGGCGGACGGCTGGCCGATGGATTTCCTGATTCGAACGCATTCTTCGATAGCGGAACGGGCGCGCCGGTAATCGCCGGTCGCGTGCGCAAGGAGCGAGAGTCCGTACAGGGCATCATCACGGGCAGCGTCCGACGCCCGCCCATCGACGGCGAGCGCCGCCTCGGTCCAGTCGCGGCCCTCGGCCGTGTGTCCACGCGTGTTCCAGAACATCGCAAGCGCTCCGGCGATGCGCGCCGACGTCTCGGCATCACCGGACGTCCGGATCGCCCACTCGAGCGCGGCCCGGAGGTTGTCGTGCTCGAGCTGTGCCCGGTCGTACGCCTCGACCTGTCGCGGTCCGCGGAACTCGCCTCGGAGCTCGGTGACCAGATCGAGGCACCACGCCGCGTGCGCCGCGAGCCGCGGAGACTCGTCGCCACTCTCGACGAGACGCTCACGTGCATACTCCCGAATCGTCTCGAGCATCGTGTATCGCGGCGTTGCGCCCGCTTCGGCGAACACGACGAGAGATCGGTCGACCAGGCGCGTCAGGAGGTCGAGGAGCGTGAGTTCGTCGATGCCTTCGCCAGTGCATACAAACTCGGCGGCATCGAGCGAACACCCACCGGCGAAGACCGACAGTCGAGCCAGCAGCGTCCGTTCGTCTTCGGTAAGCATGCGGTAGCTCCAGTCGATAGTCGCCCGGAGCGTTTGATGGTGGGGCAATGTCGCACGTGACCCGCCGGTGAGAAGGCGAAAGCGGTCTTCCATCCGTTCGAGAATCTGTTCCACCGAAAGCACGCGCGCTCGCGCGGCCGCGAGCTCAATGGCAAGCGGGATGCCGTCCAACCGGCGGCAGAGTGTTGCCACGACGTGCGCATTCCGCTCTTCAATGTCGAAGCCAGGTTTCGCAAGCCGCGCCCTCTCGGCAAAGAGCCGTACAGATTCGTTCGAGACGAGGTCTGCAATCGACGCCATCGGACCGGAGTCTGGCAGCGCCAGTGGCGCAACCGGGCGCACGGACTCACCTTCGACGGCGAGCGGCTCGCGACTCGTCGCGAGGATCTTCACGTCGGCGCCCGACCGCATGACGGCCGCGACGAACGACGCGCATGCCTCGATGACGTGCTCGCAGTTGTCGAGAACGATGAGCGCGCGATGCGACCTGGTCCAGTTGACGATTGCGTGCAGTACCGGGTCTCCAGCGGTGGCCTGGACGCCGATGGCCGTCGCAACGGTCGCGGGGACGAGCGAAGCGTCGGCTATCGATGCGAGTTCGACCAGCCAGACCCCATCGGCGAACTCGCGAGCCGAATCAGCGGCGATGCGAAGGGCGAGCCGCGTCTTGCCGATGCCTCCCGGACCCGTCAGCGTCACGACGCGACCTTGCGATAGCGCTCGTCGACCAGCCGAAACGTCGTGCTCGCGGCCGACGAAGCTCGTTACTTCGCTCGGAAGGTTCGACGGCGGCGCCGTTTCCACGACTTCGCGAGAACCGGCGGTTGCCGAGAACGGCAATCCTACGTGCGTGACTGCAACTTCGGACCCGACGGACGGAATCGAGCCGGGCAGTTCGACGGACCATTCCGGACTTCCCGAAGCGAGTGCGGCGGCAAGCTCCGAGGCCGAGGCAAAGCGCTGCGGCGGGTCCTTGGCGAGCGCGCGCAGGACTGCGAGCTCGACGGCGTGAGGCAATCCGGGCCGGAAGCGACTCGGAGGCTCGGGAGGGTTGTGAACGTGCTGGTAGATCAGACTGGAAATCGAGTCCGCCTGGAACGGCGGCCGGCCGGTCAACATCTCGAAGACCGTCCCGCCTAGCGCGTAGACATCGGATCGCCGATCCACCGTCCGCCCTTCGCACTGCTCCGGCGACATGTAAGCCGGCGTGCCGATCCGCGCGTTGGCCCCCGTCAGCGGATCCCGGTCGGGATCGGACGCGTCGACGAGTTTGGCGACGCCGAAATCGAGTATCTTCGCGACCGTTCCGTGTGGCGTCTCGGCGAGATAGACATTGTCCGGTTTAACATCGCGGTGGATGACGCCGGCACGATGCGCAGCATCGAGCGCAGCGCCGACCTGACTGGCGATGGCCAGGACAGTCGCTACCGGGAGAGCGCCGTGCTGGCGCAGTTCGGCACGCAGGGACCGGCCCTCGAGGTGTTCCATCACGAGATAGGTGCCCGATTCCGGTGCGACGCCGAAGTCGTACACGGTCACAATGTTCGGGTGCCGAAGCTTTGCAACGGCGACCGCTTCGCGCCGGAATCGCTCGACGGCCAGATCGCTCGACTGGTACTTGCCGAGCACGACCTTGATGGCGACCGGACGGTCGAGATCCGACTGTCGAGCTCTGTAGACCGCGCCCATTCCGCCCGACCCGATCAGCGACTCGATGACATATTTCCCACTGAGAACCGAGCCGATTCCGAACTCCACCGGTCGACTGGACTGCACATCGACCGTGACTTGCGTTGCTACCCCGGCCGGGTCCGGATCGGGAAGCTCGATGCTCGTAGGGTCGCGGTGGCGCGAGAAGAGCAGGGCCTCGACGCGCGACCTCAGAACGATGTCCCCGGAGCAGACCGAATCGAGAAAGGCACCGCGATCCGCAGCCGGTTGCTCGATCGTCCGGCGGTACAACGCCTCCACCTGGTTCCACTGCTCGGGAGAAATCTCGGAGGGCATGGTGTTTTGCGCGCGGCGCCGAGGGGACTTGTTCGGCGTCGAAACTCGGAGTGTCAACGTGCCGGGTATGAAGGACTCCGGTGCCCGCCGAGGGTACCACGACCCCATTAAGCGGCCTCCGGAGAACTTTTTCACAATTCGTAGTTGACAGTACCCGACGCCGAGGCTATAGTCCGCCGCTTGCGCCACACCAGCTATTTGGTTCTGAAGTGCGGAGGCGGGTGGTGCGCAAGAACAGGTCATCTGGATCTGGCAGGTACTTGAGAAGAAATTGTGGCGTAACAGGACCGCGGTCACCCGCGTTTCCGGCGTCCCACACGTGGTACTCATCCAAGGGGTTCTCCCCGACGAAAGCCACGCCACAGCAAAACTCGGGCGATCGAGGACGCCAATCCGCACGGTTTGCAGGACATCCTCGGAGCACATTTCGAAGAGTCAGGAATTCGGGAGCCGACCCGCAGATGCGGGAAGGCCCTTTGCGCGCTTGTCGCGTCTGAAGGAGCGTCAGTAACGTGCCAACACTAAGCCAACTGGTTCGCAAGGGCCGCACGAAGATAACGACGAAGACCGCGAGTCCCGCGCTGCAGAGCTGTCCGCAGAAGCGCGGCGTCTGCACGCGCGTATACACGCAAACCCCGAAGAAGCCGAATTCGGCGCTTCGCAAGGTGGCGCGCGTCCGTCTTACGAACGGCATTGAAGTGACCACGTACATTCCCGGCATCGGCCACAACCTCCAGGAGCACTCGATCGTGCTGATTCGCGGAGGTCGTGTGAAGGATCTTCCGGGTGTCCGGTATCACGTCGTTCGCGGCACGCTCGACTCCGCTGGAGTCGCCAACCGCAAGCAGTCGCGCTCGAAGTACGGCGCCAAGCGCCCGAAGGAAGGCAAGGTCGCCGCTGGCAAGGCGAAGAAGTAAGGGTACGGCCCAGGAGACGAACGTATGCCGAGACGCAGAGTAGCAGCCAAGCGAGAGGTCCTTCCGGACCCGATCTACAATTCGCAGCTCGCGACCAAGTTCATCAACGGACTGATGTGGCAGGGCAAGAAGTCGGTCGCCGAAGGCATCTTTTACGGTGCGCTGACCGAGATCAACTCGCGCACGGGCGACGACCCGCTGAAGGTCTTCAAGAAGGCGATGGACAACGTCAAGCCCCGCGTCGAGGTGAAGAGCCGCCGCGTCGGTGGATCGACGTACCAGGTGCCGATCGAAGTCGGCCAGATGCGCGGACAGTCGCTGGCGATCCGCTGGCTCGTCTCGTATGCGCGAGCCCGCAACGAGAAGTCGATGCGCGAGCGGCTGGCGCAGGAAATCATGGATGCGGCGGCGAGCCGCGGCAACGCTGTCAAGAAGCGTGAAGACACGCACCGGATGGCGGACGCCAACAAGGCGTTTGCGCATTACCGGTGGTAGGAGCTCCGTGAGGACACCGGGTGGCCCACGGCGCCGCCCGGATGGACTCTTCAGGACCGTCGATTTTTTATGAAACCGTCATCTCTCAACACATTCCGGAATATCGGCATCATGGCCCACATCGATGCCGGCAAGACGACGACGACCGAGCGCATCCTCTATTACACGGGCGTCAGCTACAAGATTGGCGAGGTGCACGACGGCACCGCGGTCATGGACTTCATGGTCCAGGAGCAGGAGCGCGGCATCACGATCACGTCTGCCGCGACGACGTGCTTCTGGAAGCGGTCGGACGTCGAGTACCGAATCAACATTATCGATACCCCGGGCCACGTCGACTTCACGATCGAAGTCGAGCGCAGCCTGCGCGTTCTTGACGGTGCGGTCGCGGTATTCGACGCGGTGGCCGGTGTCCAGCCGCAGTCGGAGACGGTCTGGCGGCAGGCTGACAAATACGGCGTTCCCCGGATCTGCTTCATCAACAAGATGGATCGAGCCGGGGCGGATTATTTCCACGCGGTGCAGACGCTCGTCGATCGGCTGAGCGCGAACCCGGTGATGATCCAGATCCCGATCGGTCAGGAAGACCAGTTCCGCGGCGTCGTCGACCTGATTCAGATGAAGGCGATCATCTGGGACGACGCGACGATGGGTTCCGACTACGACGTCCGCGACATCCCGGCCGACATGGTCGACCAGGCGAACGAGTACCACGACAAGATGCTCGAGGCGATTGCGAACGTCGACGACGATATCGCTTCCAAGTACCTCGAGGGCGAGGCGATTACCGAGAAGGAAGTTCGCTCGGCGCTCCGAAAGGCCACTCTGTCGCTTGCGATCGTTCCAGTCGTTGCAGGTACCGCGTTCAAGAACAAGGGCGTGCAGACGCTGCTCGACTCGGTGGTCGACTTCCTGCCGAGCCCGCTCGACATTCCGGCGGTGACCGGTATCGACCCGAAGACCGACGAGGAGGTGACTCGGGCTGCCGATCCGAAGGCCCCGTTCTCCGCGCTCGTCTTCAAGATCATGACCGACAAGCACATCGGCCAGCTCTCGTTCGCCCGGATCTATTCGGGCACGGTCGAGGCAGGCACGGGAGTGCTCAATGCGACGAAGGGCACCAAGGAGCGCGTTGGCCGCCTGATGCGGATGCACGCTGCGAAGCGCGAGGACATCGAGTCGGCGTCGGCCGGCGAGATCATCGCCATCGGCGGCCTGAAGAACGTCACCACGGGTGACACGATCTGTATCGAGTCCGAGCCGGTCGTCCTCGAGGCACTTGAATTTCCGGTGCCGGTCATCGCGCAGGCCATCGAGCCGAAAACGCGCGTCGATCAGGAGAAGCTCTCCCTCGCACTCGCAAAGCTCGCGCAGGAGGATCCTTCCTTCCGCGTCACGACGGATCACGAAACGGGCCAGACGATCATCGCCGGCATGGGCGAGCTTCACCTCGACATCATCGTCGATCGGCTGAAGCGCGAATTCATGGTCGATGCGAACGTCGGGCGTCCGCAGGTGGCCTACCGCGAGACCATCCGCAAGCCGGCGGACGGCGACGGCCGTTTCGTCCGCCAGTCGGGCGGCCGCGGTCAGTTCGGCCACGCGAAGGTCAAGATCGAGCCGGCACCGGGCGTCGGGTTCGAATTCGTCAACGCGATTGTCGGAGGATCGATTCCGAAGGAGTACATCAAGCCGATCGAGGCGGGCGTCAAGGAAGCGATGGAGGGCGGCATTCTTGCCGGCTACGAGCTCGTCGACATCCGCGTCACGCTCTACGACGGGAACTACCACGAGGTGGATTCGTCGGAAATGGCGTTCAAGATCGCGGGCTCGATGGCATTCAAGGACGGCGCGAAGAAGGCTTCGCCCGTGCTGCTCGAGCCGATCATGAAGGTCGAGGTCGTCACTCCCGAGGATCACATGGGCAGCGTCAACGGCGACATCATGTCGCGTCGCGGCCGGATCGAGAGCATGAACGCCCGGCCGGGAACGCAGGTCATCACGGCCGCGATTCCGTTGTCGGAGATGTTCGGGTACGCCACGGAGCTGCGGTCGATGACCCAGGGACGCGCGACCTACACGATGCACTTCCTGCGGTACGAGGAAGCGCCCAAATCTGTCAGTGAAGAGATCATCGCCAAAGTCCAGGGCATTGCCCGCTAACGGACGGACCGAGGAAAAGGCTTAAGGAGACACTATGGCGAAGGAGAAGTTCGATCGAAGCAAACCGCACGTCAACATTGGCACGATTGGCCACGTTGACCACGGTAAGACGACGTTGACGGCTGCGATCACGCAGACTTTGGCGAAGCTGGATCCGAAGATTTCGGTACGTTCGTTCGACTCGATCGACAACGCGCCGGAGGAGAAGGCACGAGGTATCACGATCGCGACGGCGCACGTCGAGTACTCGACGAACAACCGCCACTACGCGCACGTGGACTGCCCGGGTCACGCTGACTACATCAAGAACATGATCACGGGCGCGGCGCAGATGGACGGCGCGATCCTGGTGGTTGCGGCGACCGACGGCCCGATGCCGCAGACGCGCGAGCACATCCTGCTTGCGCGACAGGTTGGCGTGCCGGCGATGGTCGTGTTCATGAACAAGGTGGACGCGGTCGACGACGAGGAGCTTCTGGATCTGGTCGAGCTCGAGGTGCGGGAGCTTCTCTCGAGCTACAACTTCCCTGGCGACGACATTCCGGTGATCCGTGGATCGGCGCTTGGAGCGCTCAACGGGGATCCGAAGTGGGAAGCTACGGTGACTGCGCTGATGGAAGCGGTCGACAGCTACATTCCGGTGCCGGAGCGAGCGATCGACAAGCCGTTCCTGATGCCGGTCGAGGACGTGTTCTCGATCTCCGGCCGCGGGACGGTGGCGACGGGCCGAATCGAGCGCGGGATCGTGAAGGTCGGCGAGTCGATCGAGATCGTCGGAATGAAGGACACGCGCACGACGGTGGTGACGGGTGTCGAGATGTTCCGGAAGCTGCTCGACGAGGGTCGTGCCGGCGACAACGTGGGCCTGCTGCTGCGCGGAGTGGATCGCAAGGAGATCGAGCGCGGACAGGTGATGGCGAAGCCGGGATCGATCACGCCGCACACGAAGTTCAAGGCCGAGGCGTACATCCTGACGAAGGAAGAAGGCGGACGGCACACGCCGTTCTTCACGGGATACCGGCCGCAGTTCTACTTCCGGACGACGGACGTGACGGGCGTGGCGACGCTGCCGCAGGGGATCGAGATGGTGATGCCCGGCGACAACGTGTCGATGGAAATCGAGCTGATCACGCCGATCGCGATGGAGAAGGGGCTGCGGTTCGCGATTCGCGAGGGCGGACGCACCGTCGGCGCCGGAACCATCACGGACATTGTCGAGTAGGAGTTTGCCGGGGCGGTCTCCGCGACCGCCCCTCGCATGTGAACCGATATGCTGAACGAGAAAATTCGAATCCGGCTCAAGGCTTACGACTACCGCGTGCTCGACCAGTCGACGGCGGAAATCGTCGACACGGCAAAGCGCACGGGTGCTCGCGTGGCAGGGCCCATCCCGCTTCCGACGGTCAAGAACAAGTACACGGTGCTCCGCAGCCCGCACGTCGACAAGAAGTCGCGTGAGCAGTTCGAGATCCGTACGCACAAGCGGCTGATGGACATTCTCGATCCGACGCCACAGACGGTCGACGCGCTCATGAAGCTCGATCTGCCGGCAGGCGTGGACGTCGAGATCAAGGCATTCGGCAAGGAACACAAATAGCATCCACGGCCCCCAGCCGGGGTCGCAGGCGCGGGACGGCGGGGGACATTCTCCGCGCGCCGCGGGGTGAGAAGCAGGCATGGTCAACGGAATAATCGGCAGAAAGATCGGAATGACGCAGGTCTTCGACGAGGACGGCACGGTGACTCCTGTCACGGTGATCAAGGCCGGGCCTTGCGTCGTCGTGCAGAAGAAGACGGTCAACTCCGACGGTTACGAAGCGGTGCAACTCGGCTTCGTCGAGGATCGGCCGCCCAAGAAGGTCACCAAGCCGATGAAGGGGCACTTCCAGAAAACGGGACAGGGCGCAGCGCCGACGCGCGTGCTCAAGGAGTTCCGCCTGGACGTCCTGGATGGCGAGGCGACGAACGTCGGTGACAAGGTTCTCGTCGACCAGTTCGCGGCAAACGATACGGTAACGGTCGTTGGCACGTCGAAGGGCCGCGGTTTCGCGGGCTTCATGAAGCGCCACGGATTCGGCGGTGGTCGCGCCTCTCACGGCTCGATGTTCCATCGCGCGCCGGGTTCGATCGGCCAGTCGGCCTACCCCTCGCGAGTCATCAAGGGAACGAAGATGGCCGGCCATATGGGCGATGCCCGCGTGACGGTCAAGAACCTGAAGGTGGTGCAGGTCGACTCCGAGCAGAATCTTCTGCTGGTTCACGGCGCGGTGCCTGGGCCCAACGGAGCCGTCGTGCTCATCAACAAGGTGAAGAGGTAAGGGCCATGGCGACTCTCGACGTCAAGAATCTTAAGAACGAAACGGTCGGCCAGATCGAGCTCGACGAGGCGATCTTCGGCGCACCGCTCAATCGCGCGCTCATCTACGACGCCGTCAAGGCGTACCAGATGAACCAGCGACAGGGCACGGTGAGCACGAAAACGCGCGGCGAGACATCCGGCTCGGGCCGGAAGCTCTGGCGCCAGAAGGGCACTGGCCGGGCGCGCATCGCATCGATCCGTTCGCCCCTTTGGAAGGGCGGCGGTGCGACGTTTGGTCCGAAACCGCGTCCCTGGGAGACGCGGCTTCCGAAGAAGATGCGCCGTGGCGCACTCTGCTCAGCGCTGTCCGAGAGGCTTCGCGAGGGCCGGATCACGGTGGTTGACGGTTTCGTGCTCGATTCACACAAGACGGCGGCGTTCGCGTCGGTGCTGACGGCGCTTGGCCACGATCGGAAGACGCTGCTCGTCGATGGCGGCGAGAATCGAAACCTCGCCCTGTCGTCGCGCAACCTGCCGTCGGTATCGCTCTCGAGCGATGCGCTGATCAACGTTCACGAGGTTCTGGCGCACGACCGTCTGATCTTTTCGAAGGCCGCCATCGAGGCGCTTGCCGCGCGGCTGTCGCGCTAAGGGGGAGAAGATATGCGTACCGTCTGGAACGTAATCCTCGGGCCGATCATCACTGAGAAAGCCCTCGAAATGAAGGACGACCCCGAGTCGTACGGCCGCAACGGCAACACGCGTCAGATGCTTGCGCTCAAGGTGGCGCCGGCCGCGACGAAGACCGAGATTGCAACGGCCGTCTCGAAGATCTTCGGCGTCAAGGTTGAGTCGGTTCGGACGATCAACGTGCAGGGTAAGCTCAAGCGGGTCGGCCGCTTCGAAGGGCGCCGTCCGGACTGGAAAAAGGCATACGTCACCATCGCCGAGGGCGAGAAGGAGATCGTGTTCGAAGACACGATCTAGGCTGAAGGAGAGCACCGATGGGCATCAAGAAGCTCACACCGACCAGCCCCGCGCGGCGGTACCAGACGTACCTGACGCGCGACGAGCTGACCACGTCGACGCCGGAGAAGAGTCTGCTCGAGCCGAAGACGCGGATTTCGGGTCGAAACAACAACGGGCGCATCACGATGCGCCGGCGCGGCGGTGGCCACAAGCGCCAGTACCGCAAGATCGACTTTAAGCGCGACAAGGCCGGCATTCCCGGCAAGGTGGCGACGATCGAGTACGATCCGAACCGCTCGGCGCACATCGCCCTGATCAATTACGTGGATGGCGAGAAGCGCTACATTCTGGCGCCGATCGGCCTGGCGGTCGGCCAGACGATCGTCTCGGGTCCCGAGGCGGACATCATCGTCGGCAATGCGCTTCCGCTGCGGAATATCCCGCTCGGCACGACGCTGCACAACGTCGAGATGAAGGCGGGTTGTGGCGCGCAGATCGCGCGCTCGGCCGGCGCCGCGGTGCAGTTGCAGGCGAAGGAAGGCGATTGGGCGCTCATCAAGGTGCCGTCGGGCGAAGTCCGGCGGGTGCCCCTCGATTGCGTCGCGACGATTGGCCAGGTCGGCAATGCCGAGCACCAGAACGTGAGCCTCGGCAAGGCCGGACGCTCGCGCTGGAAGGGACGGCGGCCGAAGGTTCGTGGCGTCGCGATGAACCCGGTCGATCACCCGCATGGCGGCGGCGAGGGCAAGACCTCGGGCGGCCGCAACCCGGTTTCGCCGTGGGGTCAGCCCACGCGCGGTTACAAGACACGGCGCAACAAGAACACGGACCGCTTCATCGTTCGTCGACGGACCAAGTAGGAGAGAGCTGAGTTATGGCGCGTTCAGTTAAGAAGGGTTTCTTCATCGACGGTCACCTGGAAAAGGCGATCGAGCGCATGAACGCCGCGGGCGACAAGCGAGTCCACAAGACCTGGTCGCGTCGTTCGGTGATCACGCCGGACATGGTGGGCCACACGATCGCGGTCCACAACGGCAAGAAGTTCATCCCCGTCTACGTCACCGAGAACATGGTGGGACACAAGCTTGGCGAGTTCTCGCCGACGCGCACCTTCAAGGGGCACGCCGACAAGAGCGAGAAAACCGCGAAGAAGGGGGGTCGGCGCTAATGAACGCACGAGCGATTACGAAAGCCGTACAGGGTTCGCCGCAGAAGGCGCGTCTCGTGGTGGACACGATTCGAGGATTGCGGGTGCCTGAGGCGCTTTCCATCCTGCACTTCACGAACAAGCGCGCGGCGGCGATGATCGAAAAGACCCTGAGGTCTGCGGTCGCCAATGCCAGCAACCTGGCCGAAGAGAAGAACGTCAGCGTCGACGTCGACAATCTGTACGTCTCGGCGGCGATGGTAGACCTCGGACCGACGAAGCACCGTCGCCGGCGCCGCCCGGCTCCGATGGGACGTGCTTACAGCGAGCGCCGATGGCGCAGCCACATCACGATCGAGGTTTCGACGGAGAAGCCGCGTGCCGTGGCCGAGCGCGATGCACGGAATGAACAGTTTGCCGCCAAGAAGAAGCCAGCCGCCACGGCGTCGGGCGAAGCGTAAGGAGGAGTCGTGGGTCAGAAAGTACACCCGTTTGGGTTCCGGCTTGGCTACAACAAGACGTGGCATTCCGTCTGGTTTGCCAACAAGGACTATGCCGAGCTGCTGCACGAGGATCTGAAGCTCAAGAAGGATCTGAAGAACCGCTTCGCCGGCGCTGGCGTGTCGCACATCGACATCGAGCGTGCGGCCAACAAGCTCAAGATCATCATCCACACGTCCCGTCCTGGCATCATCATCGGCCGGAAGGGCGCCGAGATCGACAAGCTGAAGCAGGAAATCAAGAACCGCACCGGGCGCGAGGTCTTCGTCAACATTCAGGAGATCCACAAGCCGGAGCTCAACGCGCAGCTGCAGGCCGAACAGGTCGCGCAGCAGCTCGAGAAGCGCATTGCGTTTCGACGTGCGATGCGTCGCGCGGTCGAGAATGCGAAGCGTTTTGGCGCGAAGGGCGTAAAGGTCCGGGTGTCGGGCCGGCTCAACGGCGCCGAAATCGCGCGCTCGGAGTGGGCGCTCGACGGCCAGCTTCCGCTGCATACCCTGCGCGCGGATATCGACTATGGATTCGCCGAGGCCCGCACGACGTTCGGCGTCATCGGGGTCAAGGTCTGGATCTATCGCAGCGACGTGCTCGACAGCCGTCGGCTGGCGAATGCGGCGCCGTCCGGCCGCGCGCCGCGCGATCGCTTCGATCGGGACGGGAGGTAAGCCGTGGCAGAGTACAAGATTCCCAAGAAGGTCAAGTTCCGCAAGCAGATGCGCGGTCGCATGAGCGGAGTTGCGACGCGTGGCGCTGCGCTCAGCTTCGGCGAGTACGGGCTGAAGGCGATGGAGCCCGCGTGGATCTCGAGCCGTCAGATCGAAGCCGGCCGTATCGCCATGACGCGCTTCATCAAGCGCGGCGGAAAGATCTGGATTCGGGTGTTTCCCGACAAGCCGATCACGAAGAAGCCTGCGGAAACGCGCATGGGCAAGGGCAAGGGCGCTCCGGAAGGCTGGGTCGCAGTCGTCAAGCCGGGTCGCGTGCTGTTCGAGATGGAAGGTGTGAACGAGGAGCTCGCGCGTGAAGCGATGCGCCTCGCCGCACAGAAGCTCCCGATCAAGACGAAGTTCGTCACTCGGAAGGAGCAGGAGGGAGGCCTCATATGAAGGCGAACGAAGTTCGCGAGATGACCGACGACGCGCTGTACGCGAAGGGCGCGGAGCTTCGTGAGAAGCTCTTCCGCCTGCGTTTCAAGTCAGCGCTCGGAAATACGGATACGGTCAACGACATCCGCAAGTCGCGCAAGGACCTTGCGCGCATCAAGACCGAAGTGCGCAGTCGCGAGGTTCGAAGCGAAGCGGTGGACGGGGCAAGGACCGCCGGCAAGGCGCCGCGGGCCAAGCGACGTCGCCAGGCGGCGGCGCGGCAGAACGCGCAGGCGCGGTCGTAGGAACGGTTGAACGAGGAACAGGAGCGAGAGATGTCTGACGAAATTCAGAACGGGACCGAAGCGGACGAGAAGCGAAAGGCCCGCAACCAGAAAGTGGGAATCGTGACGAGCGACAAGATGGACAAGTCTTGTACCGTCCGCGTGGACCGCCTGGTCCAGCACCCGCAGTACCGCCGTTTCGTTCGCAAGCGGTCGAAGTTCATGGCGCACGACGAGCTTGGCGCCGCAGTGGGCGACAAGGTGCGGATCATGGAAACGCGGCCGCTGTCGGCGCGAAAGCGCTGGCGTGTTGTCGAGATCGTTCAGAAGGCCGTCAAGTAGCCCGGTCGCACGCGGGAGAGGAGGAGCAGCACAATGTTACAGATGCGAACCATGCTCGAGGTCGCCGATAATTCCGGCGCCAAGCGCCTCTCGATGATCCTGCCGATTGGCGGATCAACGGGCGACAAGGCGGGACTCGGCGACATCATCACGGCGGCCGTCAAGGAAGCCTCGCCCGATGGCACGGTCAAGAAGGGCCAGGTCGTGAAGGCCGTGGTCGTGAGAACACGCAAGGAGACACGGCGACGTGACGGCACCTACATCCGGTTCGATCAGAACGCTGCCGTGCTCATCAAGCCGGACGGCGAGCCGATCGGCACGCGCGTGTTCGGCCCGGTGGCGCGTGAGCTGCGTGAGCGGAAGTTCATGAAGATCGTGTCGCTTGCTCCGGAGGTAATCTGAGATGGCGAATATCGTGAAAGCGAAGCTGGCGCGCCTTCGGGCGGAAGAGCCGGCGCCGAAGGTAAAGATTCGAAAGGGCGACCAGGTTCTTGTTATCAGCGGAGCAAACCGCGGTGACACCGGCCGGGTGCTCGAGGTTGATCCGAGAGCGATGACGGCCCGCGTCGAGGGAATCCGGGTGGTGAAGAAGCACCAGAAGCCGGATCGCGCCCGCGGCAAGGCTGGCGGCATCGTGAAGATCGAGGCGCCGATCCACCTGTCGAACTTGAAGGTGATCGACCCCGCGTCGGGCAAGGCGGCGCGAGTCGGACGGAGAATCCTCGAGGACGGCACGATCGTCCGCTACGCCAAGGGTTCCGGGACGGTTCTGGACAAGACGAAGTAAGACCGCGGACACGCGGACGATCGACAGCCCCGTACAACGCCGGGGCGCTCAAGGAAGAATTGCAATGGCACCGAGACTGAAAGAGCGATACCGAAGCGAAATCGCGCCGGCCCTGATGAAGGAGTTCGACTTCAAGAACCCGATGGCCGTGCCGAAACTCGAGAAGATTGTCCTGAACATGGGGCTTGGCGACGCGCATTCGAATCCGAAGGGACTCGAAGCCGCCCGCGCCGAATTGGCACAGGTCACGGGACAGCATGCGGTCGTGACGCGCGCGAAGAAGTCGATTGCCGCCTTCAAGCTGCGCGAGGGGATGCAGATTGGCGCTCGCGTGACGCTGCGCGGTGACCGTATGTACGAGTTCCTCGATCGGCTGCTCAACGCGGTGCTCCCGCGAATCCGCGACTTCCGCGGCATTTCGCCGGATGCGTTCGACGGACGCGGGAACTACACGCTCGGCGTTCGCGAGCAGCTCATCTTCCCGGAAATCGATTTCGCGAAGGTCGAGAAGGTCCGCGGGATGAACATCAGCATTGTCACGACGGCGCGAACCGACGAGGAAGGCCGAGCCCTTCTGCGGCAGTTCGGCATGCCGTTCCGGAAATAGGAGAAGCAATCGACATGGCAAAGCTGTCATCGATGGTGAAGGCGCAACAGCGCCCGAAGTTCAAGGTGCGCCAGCACAACCGCTGCAATCGCTGCGGTCGCGCGCGCGCCTACATGCGCAAGTTCAAGCTGTGCCGGATCTGCTTCCGCGAGCTTTCGCTGCAGGGACACGTCCCGGGCGTCATCAAGTCGAGCTGGTAAGGAGAATCGACCGTGACAGATCCGATCGCAGATATGCTGACGCGCGTCCGCAATGCGCTGGGGGCCAAGCACCAGAAGGTCGATGTACCTGCTTCGAACCTCAAGGTAGAGGTGGCTCGCATTCTCAAGGACGAGGGATTCATCTCGAACTACAAGGTGATCGGGGAGGGCGCGAACCGCGCCATCCGGGTCTACCTGAAGTACGGGCCTGACGATGAGCGAATCATCAACCGCATCGAGCGCGTTTCGAAGCCGGGTTGCCGCGTCTATGTCGGACGCGACGAGATCCCGAACGTGCTCGCCGGTCTCGGGATCAACATCCTGAGCACCTCGCGCGGCGTGATGACCGGTCGGGACGCCCGTCGTCTCGGCATCGGCGGAGAGATCCTCTGCCGGGTCCACTAAAGGAAAGCGTTATGTCGACCACAGAAGTGAAGTTCGCCAAGGAATCGAGAGTCGGGAAGAAGCCGATTCCGGTGCCGGCCGGCGTCAAGATCTCGATCGGCGAAACCGACATCGAGATTACCGGACCGAAGGGCAAGCTCGTCTCTCCGATTCCGGCGGGTATCGAGATCAAGGAAGAAGACTCGTCGTTGAGGCTCAGGGCCGCAACAGGCCAGGAGCGCGCCGCGCACGGTCTGGCGCGGGCGTTGCTCGCCAATGCGATCAAGGGCGTTACGGACGGCTTTACGCGCGAGCTCGACATCGTCGGAGTCGGCTACAAGGTCGAGCAGAAGGGCTCGAAGCTCGTGATGGCGCTTGGCTACTCGCATCTCGTCGAGTTCGTCCCGCCGCCTTCGATAGAAATCAAGGTCGAGCGGAAGCCGAAGCCAGGTCTGAACCAGTATCAGACGACGCTGATCGTGACCGGCATCGACAAGCAGGAGGTCGGGCAGGTCTGCGCGAACCTTCGAAATCTGCGCCGGCCCGATGCCTACAAGGGCAAGGGCGTGCGGTACGCCGACGAAACGCTGCGGCTCAAGCCGGGCAAGTCGGCCAAGTAAGGGAGAAGAGGACATGGCCACCAAGTCACGCGCCGTCGTTCGCGAAGCGGTTCACGGCCGGATTCGCAAGAAGGTCGCCGGAACGCCCGAGCGTCCCCGGCTGTCCGTCTACCGCAGTCTCAAGCACATTTCCGCGCAACTCGTCGACGACGCAAACGGCGTCACGATTGCCGCGGCGTCGACGGTCGAGAAGCCGATGCGCGGTGCCACGGGCGGCAACATTGCCGCGGCGCGCGAGGTCGGTCGGATCATTGCGGAACGTGCGCGCGAGAAGGGCATCGAGCAGGTGGTCTTCGATCGCGGCGGGTACATCTATCACGGTCGGGTCAAGGGACTTGCCGAGGCAGCCCGCGAGGCTGGCCTGAAGTTCT
>CAZXLQ010000079.1:18392-18660 GCA_964641945.1 uncultured Clostridia bacterium | reverse complement strand
CCGGCCTTGCATCTCCCGCCCAGTGGTCGTACCGCACGCCCGATCCGCCTGCATCTCCCGCCACCGACGCGCGAACTCGGCACGTCCGGCCGCTCGCTGGACTTCTGACCGTGTCCAGCACCAGCTGTGGGACACGCGCAGAGCGCATCGAGGGGCCGACGTTCAACTCGCGTCCTTAGGTGTCTACAGTCGGGGCGGGGCGGCGCGCCGGGGGTGGGGGGGGGGGGGGCAAGACCGCGAGGCCCCGCACCACCCCCCCACGCCCCCC
>CAZXLQ010000079.1:10799-18382 GCA_964641945.1 uncultured Clostridia bacterium | reverse complement strand
TGACCTCACGGCCCGTCACCTCGCACCGACTCCACCCCTACCTTTGGCCCATCCACCGTCCGATGCGACAATCCCGGAACTTCGTCCGTGCTGATGCCGGACTGACCGGACAGAGGAGACCCAGCCGTGAGCACCTCGAATGAAAGGCCTGCCGTCGCCCTCGTTCCCATAACCGCGTCCAACTTTCGCCCCGTCATTGCGCTCGAGCTCGAGCCCGACCAACGGAGCTTCGTCGCGACAAACGTCTATTCCATCGCACAGTCAAAGGTGGAACCCTGGTGGGAGACCTTCGCCATCGAAGCCGGTGGCGAGCTCGTCGGCTTCGTGATGTTCGGCCTCGACCCCGACGACGGCATCCACTGGATCTGTCGCCTGATGATCGACAGGAACTTCCAGCGCCGTGGCTTTGGCCGGGCGGCAATGCAGACCGTCCTTGCCGATCTCGACAGCCGGAACGGCTGCGACGAGATCCGGATAAGCTTCGCGCCCGAGAATCACAATGCGCGCACCTTGTACGAGAGCCTCGGATTCGAGGATCCGGACCTGATCATCGACGGAGAGGTCGTGCTCGTTCGGCAGAACCCGTCCCTCGATCGCTGAGCGTGCACTCATTAGTACACTTCGCCGGACTACCTGTTTGCGTCAGCACGTGTAACCGGTACGATTCCCGGCGGCCATACGACGACGTCTTCGAATCCTGCCCGGGATTCGCGGGCTTCGCCGGTTTACCTGAGCCGACCTCTCCAAGGCGCCCACCCGAGTCGATGACACAACCCGGCGGCAAGATTCGGAACGGTGCCCGAACTTCATGGTTCAGCGGACGCCGGAAGCTCTCGGCAGCACTGCTGATGGCCACAATCCTCCTCACCGTCGCGAGCGGACTCGGAGGCTCCTCTCCAGGTGAACGGCTCGTCACCGCGGGTTCCAATGCAACTGCCGTTACATCGACGTCCGGCGTGAGGATCGAAGCGCGTGGCCCCAGACCGTTTCGGCGACTCACGACGTCGAACGGACTGCCGCAGAACTCCGTCTACGCCGTCGTCCAGACTCGCGACGGATACCTCTGGATGGCGACCCTCGGTGGACTTGCCCGTTTCGACGGTACGACGATGAAAGTCTATTCGCCGGCGACGAGCCCCGGCCTGGCCTCGTCGCGCCTGACGGCACTTTTCGAGGACTCCGCCGGCGTGTTGTGGATCGGGACGGAGGACGGCCGGCTCATCAGGTACCTCGAGGATCGGTTCGAGACGTTTCCCTCGGCGCACGAGGCGTCGACAATCATGGCGATCCGCGAGGACTCGACCGGCATCATCGCGCTGGCCTCGGTTGGCATGGTCCGGGTCGAGGGACAAGCGGTCGTACCCCTCGACTTCACGGGGTTTGAGACCGTCGGGATGAGGGCCTTCGGCTACGGCGCCGGTTTCGTCGCGAGGTCCGCCGACTCGAGAAAACTCGTGACGCTGGCCGACGGAGAGTTGCGAGTGATCGACGTCTTCGGGCTGACCGGGACACCGGCTGGCGACCTCGCGTGTCAGGATATCGACGGTGCCGTCTGGTTTCGCGCACGGTCCGGCACGCTTTTTCGGTGGCATAACGGAGAAGCCCGCGAGGATCCGCTCGGCGTCGTCGTGCCGCCACCCGCGCTACCGAGGCTGCGCGACCGACAGGGCCGGGTCTGGTTCGGCTCCTGGGAAGCGTCGTCGACCGTACAGCCGGCGGTATTCGGACGAGTCGAAAGCGACGGATCGGTCATCCGATACGGCGCCGATGACGGTTTCGACGGATCGGGAGGCATCCTTCCCATCCTCGAAGACCGTGACGACACCATCTGGATCGGAACCCACACGGGAATCCTCTGGCATCTCGAGAATCTCGTCTCGTCGCTGACGGTCGTCGATGGCTTGCAGGAACGATACGTCCGAATGCTCTTCGAGGACACGCGCGGCGGGCTCTGGATCGAGGCGAGAAACGGTCTCGAGCTCTGGAAGGACGGTCGACTCACGCGGATGACGTTGCCGACGAGCGAGGGATATCGCCAGTTGGATCCCGCATTCCTTGCAGCAGAGGTCAACGTGCTCCCCGAGGATGCAGGGACCCCCGTTTTGCTTTCGTCGATCTGGGCCGCGATCGAACGAGCCGACGGCGACGTCTGGTTCGGCGTCGACGGTGGCATCGTCGTTTTTCGCAACGGACGGTTCACCCTCGACCGCCTCAACCACTCGAGGGCGAATCTTCAGGTCAACGCTCTCCTCGAAGACCGATCTGGAACTATCTGGATCGGCGCGAACACGGGCGTCGCGCGATGGCGGGACGGCACCGTGTCCTGGCTGCCGGCCGCGGACGGTCGCCGCGTCTCGACGGTCATCTGCCTTCTCGAAAGGCGTGACGGCACGGTCTGGTGCGGCACTCGAAACGGCCTGTTCGAGATCCGCGACGGATCTCTTGCGCCTGCGAGCACTGGTTCCGAGGTACTGGCCAGGACTATCGTCCGTTCGCTCCACGAGGACGAACGCGGCGTAGTGTGGGCCGGAACCTACGACGAGGGTCTGTTCCGGATCGATGGCGATCGGACGGACCACCTCGGTACCGCGCACGGGCTCTTCAGCGACGGGGTCTTCGCGATCCTCTCCGATCCGCGCGGGTTCTTCTGGATGAGCTCGAACCAGGGAGTCTCGAGGGTGTCGCGCCAGGACCTCGACGACTGCGCGCTCGGACGACGCCCTACCGTCACGAGCATCCCTTTCCGAACGGAGGACGGCCTCCCGAGCAGCGAATGCAACGGCGGCTTCCAGCTCTCCGGCCATCGACGCCCCGACGGGGAACTGTGCTTCAACACCCAGGGCGGCATCGCGATAGTCGACCCGTCACTCGAGAAGGCCGATCCGAAACCGCCGCCCGTGTTCATACTCGGCGCGCGGCGCGAGCGCGAGCCGGCACCGTCGTCGGGCCAGATCGACGTTCCTCCCGACGTCCTCTCGTTCGAGATCGACTACGGCGCGGCAAGCACGTTCCGGCCCGAGCTCGTCACGTTCCGGTATCGTCTCGACGGCCTCGATGAGCGCTGGACCGAAGTTGGATCGCGCCGCACGGCGTACTTCAGTCGAGTGCCGCCGGGCGACTACGAGTTCGTCGTGACGGCCGCCAACGCGTTCGGCGAATGGAACGACGTCGGGGCGCGCGTACGCGTCGTCGTGAAGCCGCCGTTCTGGCGGACGTGGTGGTTCGCGGCGCTGGTCGTTCTCGCTTTCGCGGGGCTCGTCCGCGCCGGGTACGCGATTCGCGTCGCACGCGTCCGCCGCACTTTTCTCGAGGATCAGCAGAGGCTCGAGCGTACCGCCGCCGAGCTAGAGGAACGCGTCCGGGATCGAACGCGCGAGCTCGAGATCGAGGTCGCCGAGCGCCGGCGGGCCGAGGAAAAGGCACGGACGGCCAACGAAGCCAAATCCGTCTTCCTTTCAAACATGAGCCACGAGTTGAGGACTCCGCTCAACGCCGTCATCGGATTCGCCCAGCTCCTCTCGCGCAGTCCGCGGTTCGGTCCGGATGAGAAGAAGAAGGTCGAGATCATCCAGAACTCCGGCGAGCACTTGCTCACTCTCATCAACGACGTCCTGTCCATCTCGAAGATCGAGGCCGGGCACGTCACGATCGTCGATGCGCCGTTCCACCTCTCGCGAATGGTCTCGAGCGTCGTCGACCTCATGCGTCAGCGAACGGACGCGAAAGGCCTCGATCTCGACGTGATCATCGGTGAGGGCGTGCCCGAGGTGGTCTCCGGTGACGAAGTGAAGCTGCGTCAGGTGCTGCTCAACGTGATGGGGAACGCCGTCAAGTTCACGCCGTCCGGTGGCGTGCTGCTTCGCGTGGACTGGAGTTCGGAGGTCGAGAAAGGGCGCGCAACGTTTGAGGTTCGCGACTCGGGTGTCGGAATCTCAGCGGACGAATTGCCGCTGCTCTTCCAACCCTTCAGCCAGGCGGAGGCTGGACGTACGTCGAGCGAGGGCACGGGCCTGGGCCTCGTCATCAGCCGTGCCATCGTGCGGATGATGGGAGGAGAGATGACCGTTGAGAGCCGGAAGGACGAGGGCACCACGGTCACGTTCCACGTCCGCCTGCCGCGCTCCGATGCGCCGTTGCCGGAGCGGCGCCGCCGGCGCGTGGTCTCACTGGCCCCGAACGAGCAGCGGCGGCGAATCCTCGTCGTCGATGACGTCGCCGACAGCCGGCTGCTCATGCGCGAGATTCTCGAGGGAGTAGGGTTCGAAGTACGTGAGGCATCGAACGGTCGTGAGGCGGTCGACGTCTTCGACCTCTGGTCGCCGAGGTTGATCCTCATGGACGTACGGATGCCCGTGATGAACGGAGCTGAGGCGACGCGTCAGATCCGCCGGCGTGCCGAAGAGCTACACCCCGGATTCAGGCCGACGATCGTTGCTCTGACGGCAAGCGTTTTCGACAGCGACAGCGAGCTGACGCTCAGTCCCTGGTGGGACGACGTCGCAACGAAGCCTGTCCACCAGGACACGGTCTTCGAGTTGCTCGAGCGCCATCTCGGGACGCGATTCGTCTACGAGGAGGACGACGATCCGTCGCTCCGACCCGAGCACCGGAGAGGAACGGCGCTTACCTCGGAACGGCTCGCGGAGCTCCCGGCCGACGTGTTCGACGAGTTCTTCGACGCGATCCGGATCGGCAACGTTCAGGCGGCGACAGCCGTCGTTGGTGCGATCCGTCGGCACGACGCGGCGCTGGCCGACGCCGTCGAGTCGGCGCTCACCAACTACGACGTCGAGACGATCGCTGAGGCGATCGAACGGGCCCGGGCGCAGCGCGTGCAACCTTAGCCCGATCTCTCTGGCCGTCTCATCAGCCCTTCGGCGCGGGGCGCTCGGCAACGACGCGCAGCGCGTTGACCTTGAGGAACCGCTTGCCGCCGTCCGTCCGCACCGTGCCCCGGATTTCGACTTCCTTGGCGACGTACGCGAGAAAGTCCTTGTCCTTCATCTCGAACGCGCCGCGCTCGAGGATGACGAGCTCCGCCTTGCCGTTCGACCAGACGGCAATCGACTGCGTGATGTCGCGCTTTGAACAACGCGCCGCGCACTTCATGTCGCCGTCCGTGCCGTAGGGATGCGCGATTCGATCGTCCTGCTCGCCCCAGCACGCCGTGCAGACGACCTGGCCGGTCATCGTGACCTCGGCGGTGTCGTCGGCGTTCGAGACGGGAACGGCGGCGATGGTCAGCGCGATGAATGTCATCGCGACGAGCGAAAGCAGGGAACGGCGAAGAAGGGAAATGCTCACGATGTGCTCCTCGATGTTTGACCTGAGTGTGCGTGAATCATGCACGCGACCCCGCACAAAGTGCCAGTCTCGATAACGCGCGCCGATACTTGTCCGTGGAGCAACGTGCTGGAACTCCCACGTGGCTCGAGCGTGCGAGCATCCGTGCGCGACATCACCAGTCCGGCGCTGATCGTCTTGAAGGCTCTGCTATTCGTGGTCCTCGGAACCCTTGCGGCGTCGTTGCTCGTCGCGCGCGATCCGGCGGTCTCGACCGT
The DNA here is from genome assembly GCA_964641945.1 of uncultured Clostridia bacterium. Taxonomy (GTDB): domain Bacteria; phylum Acidobacteriota; class Blastocatellia; order UBA7656; family JADIYM01; genus JADIYM01. Next base: position 12,821 of record CAZXLQ010000079.1, on the reverse strand, counting down.
GTTGCTCGTTGCCGTGACGGTCTGGGCCTTCGCACGAGCCTACTTCTTCGCCTTCACGGTCATCGAGAAATACATCGATCCCGATTACCGCTTCGCGGGACTGTTCTCGGCCGCGAGGTGGATCGTCCGTCGAACGAAAGGCGCGACTTCGCAGAGTCGCGTCCGCAGGTCTGCCCGCTGAGCGAAATCGCAGCGCGCTCGGCGGCAGGATCAGTACCGCGAGCGGTAGCGAGCGGGTCGGTCGTCCGACACGACCGCGGTTGTGGTCATGCGAGACCCCACGCTACCGATCGAGGTACTGACGCACCAGTGATCCGGCCGCAACGGCAGTCCTCGGCATCAGTACCGCGAGCGGTAGCGACCGGGTCGGTCGTCCGACACGACCGCGGTTGTGGTCATGCGAGACCCCACGCTACCGATCGAGGCACTGACGCCCCAGTGTTACGACCGCAACGGCAGTCCTCGGCATCAGTACCGCGAGCGGTAGCGAGCGGGTCGGTCGTCCGACTTCGAGTCCGCACGCTGCAGACCCGTAGCACGCGGAATACCTCTGCCACTGCATCATCTGCCCAGCGCCTTTCGCACGAGCGCCATTTGTCCCGTGTGGTAGGCGTTGTGCTGGATCACTCCCACGACCATGGCGGCGTACGTCACTCCCGTGCCAAGCGCCTGTTCGCGGCTTTCGCCAACCTTCGTCGCCCATCGTGCAGGATCGAACCCGGCCATCCGCTCGCCAAGGTTCACGGCGGCAGCCCGAAACCGATGCTGGGCCTCCTCCCACGCCGCATCGGTCGTTTCACCGGGCGCCGGCCAATCGCCGTCCGGCGGCGGCGACGGCGCGCGGCCCTCGAGTCGCCTCGCAACCTCTTCCATCCATCCCGTGGAGTGCAGCAGGAGCTCCCAGACCGAGTGAGCGTAGCCTTCAACGTGTCTGGAAGCGCTGGTTGCATCGAGTCCGGAAAGGACGTCGGCGGTCGAAGAGCCGTACCACGCGTCTCCCGACGCGCCGGCGGACAGGATGTCTCGTGCGGCTTCGATGTCGAGCATGGAGCGCAGCATCGCCCCTAGCCGACGATGACGTCAATTCGGATCGGAGCACCGGCAGTCGACAATCGCAGTCCGTGACGGACATCACCTTTGCCATCGACGCCCTGAAGAGGCCAGAATGTCCGCAGACGCCGGTGCGGTACCGTCAGCGGCCGCCCTGCGTTCCTCAACGCGTATGCTCAAGCCAGGAACGGTCCTCCAGGATCGCTATGTGATCGTCGACATGCTCGCCGAAGGCGGGATGGGCGAAGTCTATCGCGCCGAATACACGAACCTTCGCGGTCGCTACGTCGCCGTGAAGGCGTCGAAGATCGACTCGAGCAACGAGATGCTCCGCCGCCAGTTCGAGAAGGAAGCCGTCCTGCTCTTCGACCTCAAGCACGGCGCGCTGCCGAAGGTCTTCGATCTCTTTGCCGACGAGCGTGGCCAGTTCCTGGTAATGGAGTTCATCGACGGGCGCGACCTCGCTAAGGTGCTCGAGGACCGCGGCGGTCCCATCGACCTCGCGACGGCGATGCACTGGGCCGACCAGTTGCTCGACGCGCTCGAATACCTGCACGAGCGCAATCCGCCTGTCGTACATCGCGACATCAAGCCACAGAACATAAAGCTGACTGTCGACGGACGCGTCGTGCTGCTCGACTTCGGCCTAGCAAAGTCGACGGGCAGCCTGCACACGATGACGACGAAGAGCGTCCACGGCCACACGCCCGAATACGCGCCGATCGAGCAGGTGCACGGCGAGGGGACGGACGAGCGGAGCGACGTCTACAGCCTCGCGGCGACGCTCTACACGCTGCTGGCGTACCGTCCGCCGGCTCGCGCGCCGATGCGTGCTTCGGCTGCCCTCGAGGGTCGGGCGGATCCGCTCGTGCCGCTGCCCCAGATCAATCCCGCGGTGCCTGTTGCCGTGTGGGAGGTCATCCAGTGGGGAATGTCGCTGATGCGCGAGAAGCGGCCGAACACGGCGCGCGC
>CAZXLQ010000079.1:9552-10699 GCA_964641945.1 uncultured Clostridia bacterium | reverse complement strand
GAGACGGCGCTCTCGACGGAGATGCTCGGGAATCAGACCATCGTCGACTCCCCGATCGACCGGCGGGCCGTGACTGTTCCGCCGCCGGAAGAGTTCGTCACTCACATTTCGACGCGCGATGCGATGACCGGCGTCGGATTCTCGAAGGAATCGCCGACGGTCCCGATCAAGGACGTCATCAACCGAGCCGCGGACACGATCGCCGTGAACGCTGTCGATCCGTTGCGGACGCTCGAAACGCCGGCGATGGTCGACACGCCGACGTCGCCGACGGATCGAGTGCTGGCGGCGGGCGCGCCGCGTGCCGTCGTCGCCCCGGCCGTTCGCGTCGAGGAGCCTGCCGAACGCGCCGGATCCGGTCGATGGATCGTGATCGGTGCCGTGGTCGTCCTGCTTGCCGTTGCCATCGTTGGTGTTTTCGTCGTACTGCCGCGGCTTCGGCAGCCGTGGAGCCAGCCGACCACGCCGGTCACCGAGCCCACCTCGCCGCCGGTGGCCGATGCTCCCGTGAAGGAGCCGGCTCCGGTCGCTGCTCCGGTGGAAGTTCTGCAGTTCCGAATCGAGACCATGACCGGTGCGCCGTTGCCGGTCGCAAGCGGAGCCTTCCCGGCCGACGCCGATTTCCGGATCCGGTACACGCCATCGCGAAACGGGCGGTTCTATGTGATCGTCGTCAATCCGGACCGAACACAGACTGTCTTCCTGTCAGATCAGCCCGCTCCGCAGGCCAAGGTCGCGACGAACGAGGTTCGCGCTGGAATGGAGTACACGTTCCCGGGCCCGGGAGTGCCGATGTGGTTCCAGACCGGGACCGAGCGGCTCCTGCTCGTCTTCGCGCCGGAAGGTGCAGTGGTGCCGCCGGCCGTCACCGGCCCCGCCTTGAAATCGCTGCCTGCGGACATCGCGACGACGCTCTCGGAGCAGGCCGGTGCAGCATCCTCGAAATTTGCCTGGGGACGCCGAGGCGACGCTTTCGCCGTGCGGACCATCTCAGGTGCGGCGGACGACGGACTCGTCGTCCTCGACGTTAACGACATTTCCAGGACCACGGTCGTGTTCAACGATGCTGATCAGAAGCCGCAGACGAAATGATCGATTGGTGAGCGCGAGTTCCCTCGCGAGCGCCTTGCTGACGCTCGCGCTGGCC
>CAZXLQ010000079.1:0-9452 GCA_964641945.1 uncultured Clostridia bacterium | reverse complement strand
GATGACAGGACGGTGCACGGGGTGACGCTCACGCGACCGTTTCTGATCGGGCGGTACGAGGTTACTCAGGCGCAATGGACTGCCGTGATGGGCTCGAACCCGAGTTATTTTACGGGCGACCCGACGATGCCGGTCGAGAACGTCACGTTCAACGACATCCAGGCCTTCCTGTCGAAGCTCAACGGCCAGACCGAGGGCGGCTGGCGGCTGCCGACTGAGGCCGAGTGGGAGTACGCCTGTCGAGCGGGGACGATGGGCGAGTATGCGGGCGAGCTCGTGCCCATGGCGTGGTTCGACGCGAACAGCGACGAAACGACTCATCCGGTGGGCGGGAAGAAACCGAATGCGTGGGGGCTCTACGACATGCACGGCAACGTGTGGGAGTTCTGCTCGGACTGGTTCGGCCCGTATTCAGCGGATCCCCAGACGGACCCGACGGGGCCGGAGAGCGGATCGGAACGGGTGTATCGAGGCGGGAGCTGGAACTTCTTCAGCAGGTTGTGCCGGTCGTCGTTTCGGGATGGTTACGCGCAGGAAGTGAAGTTCAACGACCTGGGTTTCCGGCTGGTGAAGGACGTGCGGTAGCGTGCGACCTCCGTGTCTCGGCGTCTCTGTGGCTCTGCGTGCGAAGCTCTTCTTGAGCGAGAAGAGCTTCGCGCACGGAGACACGGAGACACCGAGACACGGAGTGTGAGTCAGCGAATGTTCCGACTCAACGCCGTTGCGAGACCGCCCTTTCGCTCGACCGCGACCCGTTCGAGTCCAAGCCAGCCGGCCAGCAACCGCAGTTCCGCGGCGAGCTCGGAAGCGACCTCGTCCCGAGGCGCACCATCCTCGAGATATGCAGCACGCACTCGAAGACACCCGTCCTTCCGCTCCGCCTTCAGGTCGACGCGCGCCACGAGGCGTTCCCCGAGAAGGAACGGCAGCACGTAGCAGCCCCACTTCCGCTGCGCTTCCGGCACGAATATCTCGAACCTGTAGTCGAAGTCGAACAGCCGGGCCAGCCTCGGCCGAAACCATATCGCCGGATCGAACGGCGACAGCAACGCGCACCCGTCGACGCGCCTCGGCCTGCGCGCCGACGGATCGAGGTACGCCAGCTCGCGCCATCCCTCGACCTGAACGAGCTCGAGCGCGCCCGACTCGGCGAGCTCGGCCAGCCGCGGACGCGCGTCGCCGATCGGCATCCGCACGTAGTCCGCAATGTCGGCGGCCGTTCCCACTCCCAGCCCTCGCGCGCAATGCCGCAGCAACTCGCGATGCGCCTCCTCTCGCGGCAGAACCCGGTCGTGGTGTTCCTCCGGCACGATGCGCTCCGGCAGGTCGAACGCGCGAGAGCGGTCCGCGCGGCGGTGTGCGACCGCGAGCCGACCTCTCGCAAACAACATTTCGAGAGCGGCGCGCGGCACCGATCGCATCCACGTCCCCGGCATACGCCGCTCAACGCCTTCGGGCGCGTCGAGGTCCTCGGCGGCAAGAGGCCCGCGCTCGCGGATCTCGTCGACGATGCGCTCGACGTAGTCCTTGTGGCGGGCGAAGAAGTCCTCCGTCCCCCACGGCCGCACCCTGAATTCCGCGCGTCGCGGACCGAGCAGCGGCCACCACTCGACCGGCACGAGCGACGCTTCTCTGGCCCACTGTTCGGTGAACTCGCGGCGACGGTATGCGATGTCGTCGAGGCGTGCTGTGTCGTAGGGACCGAGTCGCGAGAAGATCACGTGCTCGTGCGCGTGACCGACGACGGTGACGTAGTCGAGCTGAAGCAGTCCGATTCGGCCGAGAACCCTGCGGATTTCCGCGATCCCCGGTCGTCGGGCCCCATCCGCTTGCCCCGGGCGTCGCCGGTCGAGCCCCTGCGCCGCGAGCGCGATCCGCCGGGCTTCGAGTTGGGTGAGTCTGGCTGTCATTAGCAAGCCAGGAATCCGAACTCCGTGCTCTCCGTGCCTCTGTGCTCTCCGTACACCAACGGTTTTCCCCTCACTGCTCCTTGAAGATCGCGACCGTGACTCTCCCGTCCGCGTCGATCCAGCCGCGGTACATGCCCGTCGAGTTGAAGGGCATCGCGATGTTGCCGGCCCGGTCCATCGCGATGACACCGCCCTCGCCGCCGCGCTCGACGAGCTTCTTCATCACGACTTCGTTCGCCGCATCGGCCACCGACATCCCCTTGTACTCCATCAGCGCCGAGATGTCGTACCCGACGACCGACCGGATGAAGTACTCGCCGTGCCCGGTCGCCGACACCGCGCACGTCGCGTTGTTCGCGTACGTCCCCGCGCCGATGATCGGCGCATCGCCGACGCGCCCGAAGCGCTTGTTCGTCATTCCACCCGTCGACGTTCCGGCCGCCAGGTTCCCGGCCCGATCGAGCGCCACCGCGCCGACGGTCCCGAACTTGTAGCCCTCCGAGTCCGCCACCTGCGTCACGACGGCCGAGGTTCGCCCCTTCGCGCGCTCCTCGGCCTCCTTGCGCTTCGCATCCTGCAACTCCTTCCAACGACGCTCGGTCCAGAAGTACTTCGGGTTGACGAGCCTCACGCCGTGCTCGCGCGCAAATGTCTCGGCGCCCGCGCCAACCATCATCACGTGCGGCGACTTCTCCATCACGAGGCGCGCGAGCGAGATCGGATTGCGGACTCGTCGCACCCCGGCGATCGCACCGGCGCTGCCCGTCGCGCCGTCCATGATCGAGGCATCGAGCTCGTTGTGACCGTCGTGCGTGAAGACCGCGCCCTTTCCGGCGTTGAAGAGCGGCGAGTCCTCGAGCACATGAAGCGTGGCCTCGACGGCGTCGAGACTCGAGCCGCCTTTTGCCAGGATGGCGTGACCGGTCCGCAACGCCCGTTCGAGATCCGAGCGGTAGGCGGCCTCCCGCTCGGGAGTCATCTTCGCGCGGTCGATCGTGCCGGCGCCGCCGTGGATCGCAAGCCGGAACGGCCGCCCGGGTTTGCCCTGCGATCGCGCGGGCACGTTCGAGGCGGCGAGGAGGACGCCGATGCCGATCGTCGACAGGGTGCAGAAAATGAGCGTGTGTCGAAGCATTGAGGTGGTATAGCAGAGTCGCGCGCTATCCGTCGCGCGCTTGGAACGGGCCAGATGAATCTCTCGTTTGCTGTAGTCATCTCTGCGTTCCTTTGCGCCTCTGCGCCTTTGCGAGATTCTTCGCGCAAAGACGCAAAGGCGCGAAGGAGCGCAAAGCTCGCGGCCGCGATGCTCGCGCTCGGCGTCGTCGCATGCGGTGCGCCCGCGAAGCCGAACCGGATCGTGATCGCCATCGAGTCGGCGCCGCTCACGCTCGACCCACGCGGAGCCTTCAATACCGATACGGCGAAGGTGCAGCAACTGATCTTCGACACGCTCGTGACGAAGGGACCGGACTTCGACTTCGCGCCGGGGCTCGCCGAGTCGTGGCAGCCGTCGCCGGACTGGACCGAGGTCACGTTTCAGCTTCGGCCCGGCGTCCGATTCCACGACGGCCGCGAACTGTCGGCGCGCGACGTCGTGTTCACGTTCGGATCGCTTCTGTCCGGCGGGTTCGGAAAGTCGTCTGCGTTCGCGGCGCTCGAGCGCGTCGAAGCAACCGGTCCGCTAGCGGTCCGCTTCGTCTCGAAGCGTCCGAATCCGGGACTGCTCGTCGATCTCGTCGCGGTCGGGATTCTGCCGGAAGGAAGTGGCCCCGAAGCAGCACGGTCGCCCATCGGCACCGGCCCGTTCCGGGTGGTCGCGCCATACGCCGGCGAAGGCGACCTAGCCCTAGAGCACTTCGACGATTACGCCGGGGGACATCCGGCCATCGACGGCGTGGACGTGCGCGTCCTGCCCGATGCGTCGACGCGGGCGGCGGCAATCGAGGCCGGCGAAGTGGATCTCGCGATCAACCCGGGCTTTGCTCCGGATGCGTACGCGCGGTTCGACGGAGCAGAAGGACGCGCACGCATCGAGACGTCGCCGGGCGGAGGCGTACAGTTCGTCGTGCTCAACACCGAAAGGCCGGGTCTCACCGACGTTCGCGTGCGCCGAGCCCTTGCGCTCGCCGTCGATCGTGAGCTTGTCGTGCGGAAACTGCTCGGAGGCCGTGCGAGACTCGCGTCGAGTCCGCTGCCGCCGGGCCACTGGGCCGCGGCGGATGTCGAGCCGCTGCCGTTCGAGCCTCCGCTTGCGAAGCGACTGCTCTCCGACGTGCGATCAACGTCACCGCTTCCACCTGTCGAGCTCATGACGCTGCCTACCACGGCCGACCGAGACCTCGCGGCGGTGCTGCAGGAGTCGTGGCGCGCAATTGGCGTCGAAACGACGGTTGTTTCGGTCGAGAGAGCCGTGTTTGCGGAGCGGCTCGCCAAGGGCGACTTCGGGGCGGCGATCCACCGGTTCACGGGCGGCAACCAGTTCACGACGATTTTCAAGGGAGCGTTTCATTCGCGGTCGATTCACGATCGCGAGGGAACGCGCGGCGAGTTGAACTACGCGCGTTTCGCGGATGCGGAGCTCGACCGGATGATCGATGCGGCGGACCTGTTTACAGACCGCGGACAGCGAAACCAGGCGTATGCCGCGATCCAGCGGCGCATTGCCGACGAAGTCCCGTGGATACTGCTGTGGCATCCGGACAATGTCGCGGTCGCGGGCGCACGCGTCGGGCAATTCACGCTCGACCGGGGCGGAGATTTCTTCTTTATTCGGACGGTCGCCTTGCACTGAGCCCCGACCCGCTCGCTGCGACTCTGCGTCTTTGCGAGTCCCTGGCGTCTTTGCGAGAAACCTGCCCGCGGGCGTGTTTCTCGCAAAGACGCCAAGGACTCGCAAAGACGCAGATTCAGAAAGGTTCACCTGGACTGCCACGCCCACTCCGCCTGTCCGTCGCCGCCGCAACGTGGTACCGTCCTCGTTTGCCCGAATGGAAGCCGGGCGCCCGAAAGTTCGCTGCCGCGTCCGCGCGAGCCGCAACCGGGAATTCCACAGGAAACGAATGAAGACAAATCCCGAAATCGCCGACGGCACCTTTGCCGAACTCGGCCTCCCGCAACCGCTCCTCGACGCCATCAACGACGTCGGATACGAAATCCCGACGCCGATCCAATCGAAGACGATCCCGGCCCTTCTCGACGGCCGCGACCTCATCGGCCAGGCGCAGACCGGCACCGGCAAGACCGCTGCCTTCGCGCTGCCGATGCTCGCGAAACTCGACCTGAAGCTCTACGAAACGCAGGCGCTCGTGCTCGCCCCGACACGTGAGCTCGCGCTCCAGGTCGCCGAAGCCATCCACACCTACTCCAAGCACCTCGGCACCGTCCGCGTGCTGCCCGTCTACGGCGGCCAGCCGATCTCGAAGCAGATCGAGCGGCTTCGCTCGGGCGCCCAGGTCGTCGTCGGCACGCCCGGCCGCGTGATGGATCACCTGCGCCGCGGAACGATGCGCTTCGACGCGCTCAAGTTCGTCGTGCTCGACGAAGCTGACGAGATGCTGCGCATGGGCTTCATCGAGGACGTCGAGTGGATCCTCAGCGAGGCAAAGGGCGAGTTCCAGACGGCACTCTTCTCGGCCACCATGCCGCGCGAAGTCCGCCGCATCGCCGACCGTCACCTGAAGAACCCGATCTCGGTCGAGCTCGAGCACGCGACGCTCACCGTCCCGAAGATCAAGCAGACGTACGTGAACGTATCGGAGCAGGCGAAGGTCGAGGTGCTCACGCGCATCCTCGAGGCCGAAGACGCCGAGGCCGTCCTCATCTTCGTCCGGACGAAGAACGATGCTGCCGAGCTCAACGAGCGACTGCAGGGCCGCGGCTACGCGTCCGAGTCGCTGCACGGCGACATGACGCAGCCGCAGCGCGAGAGCGTGGTGCGGCGTCTGCGCGGCGGACAGATCGAGGTCGTCGTGGCGACCGACGTCGCGGCGCGCGGTCTCGACGTCGAGCACATCACGCACGTGATCAACTTCGACGTGCCGCACGACGTCGAGTCGTACGTCCATCGCATCGGCCGGACGGGACGCGCGGGCCGCGAGGGCTGCGCGATCATCTTCGTGACGCCGCGGCAGGGACGGATGATCCGCGAGATCGAGCGCTACACCGGCGCGAGCATCGCGCCCATGAAGATGCCTACTCGCGCCGACATCGCCGCGCGACGCATCGCGAGTTTCAAGGACCGGATCCGCAAGACAATCGCCGAGGGAGATCTCGAGCTGTACTTGTCACTGGTAGAGGACCTGATCGACGAGGGGATGGAAGCGACGGAACTGGCGGCGGCGCTTGCGCGCCTCGCGCGTGGCGACAAGCCGCTCGAGATGGAAGTGGAGACCGGCGCGGGCGAGATCGTCCGCACCGAGGCCGGGATGGTGCGGCTCGTGCTCGATGCGGGCCGGAAGGACGGCATCCGGCCGGGCGACATCGTCGGCGCGATCGCGAACGAGGCGGACGTGCCCGGGCGCGCGATCGGCTCGATCGACATCTACGACAACGTGACGTTCGTCGAGATTCCGGAGTCGTTCCTGGCGCAGGTGCTCGACCGGATGGGCAGGGCGATGATCCGCAACCGGTTCGTGAACATCCGGACGGCGTCGGCTGAGACGGACAGGGGACCGAGACCGGCGGCGATGGTCGAGCGACCGCGGCCCGAGCGAGTGCCCGAGCGTGCAGTGGAAGCGCCTGCGCCGAAAATTGTCGCGAAGCCGGTCGAGAAGCCCGCCGAGAAACCGGCGTGGAAGCGCACCGAAAGACCTGCACCGAAGTCCGCGGCGAAACCTGCGGCGAAGCCTGCCGCCAAGCCGGCTGCGAAACCCGCGGCGAAAAAGCGAGGCGCCGACCGGTGGGCGATCGACCCGGACGCGCCGCGGCCGTGGGACGTCTCGCCGACGCGCAGTCGAGCCAAGGCCGGCGGCAAGCCGAAGAAGGCCGCGAAGCCGTTTGCGAAGGGCGGCACGAAACCTCCGAAGAAGCGCCGGGGATAACACGACAACCAGAACCCCGAGCGAACGCGAGGGGCCTGTCGCCTATAGGACATATCGCGAGGGGCCTGTCGCCTATTGGTCCTTTCGCGAGGGGCCTGTCGCCTATTGGTCCTTTCGCGAGGGGCCTGTCGCCCATAGAACATATATCGAGCTGAGGTGTCAGGCCCCTCGCGTTCGCTCGGGGTTCTGGTTGCTGTTTCCGGAGCGTTGCGTGAGCCAGTAGACCGGATAGCTCGCAAGGAGGGCATAGACCGCCCACGCGCTGTTCACCGGATCGCTCAACACCGCGCCGACCAGAAACACGACAGAGCCGATCAGCACGAGGCCCGTCGTGAAGGGGAAGCCCCACGCCCGGTACGGCCGCTCCAATTCCGGCTCGCGCCATCGCAGGATGAACACGGCCGAAAACGACACCGTGTAGCTCACGACGAAGAAAAACGCGAGCACGGCGACCACCTGATCGAACGCGCCGATGAACAGGAAGACGATCGCCACGGCCGCGCCGATCCACAACGCGATCGCCGGCGTGCCGCCGCGATTCACGCGGCTCGCCACCCGATGGAACAACCCGTCGCGGCTCATGCCGAACAGCGTCCGGCTCGCCATCATCATGAAAGCGTTGATTGCCGACAGCATCGAGAGGATCGCGAGCACGCGGATGACGGTGTCGCCGTTCGCGCCGAAGATCGTTTCGGCCGCGAGCCCGGCCGGCAGCTTCGACGCGGCGATCGCCCCGATCGGCAGCACGTAGAGCAGAGCCGCGTTGAGCAGCACGTAGATCGCGATGACGAGCAGTACTCCGCCGATCATCGCGCGCGGAACGTCGCGGCCCGGGTCGTGGACTTCCTCCGAGAAGTAGATGACGCCCGTCCATCCGTCGTAGGTGTAGAGCACGCCCTGAAGCGCGATGACGACCGCTGCCGCGATCGCGAATCCCGTCGGAGCCGGCGGTGCTTCGACGGCGGCGACGGCGCCAGCGGGCGCGGCGACGGCGAAACACGCGACGATGAGCGCAATGAATGCGAGCGCTTTCAGGAGGCTCGTGAGCTCCTGCGTTCGCCCGCCCCAGACGACGCCGCACCACTGGATGAACGTGAAGACGAGGATCACGGCGACGGCAATCGCGGTGGTCTGACCTTCGAGGATGGGGATGAACGTCGGGAGGTATTCGCCGATGACAATGCCTGCCGCCGTGGCGGAACCGCACGTAGAAAGCCAGTCCGACCAGCCGACGACGAATCCGGCGTACCGGCCGATCGCGCGGCTCGCGAACGTGTACTGGCCGCCCGCGCGGGGGATCGCGGCGCCGAGCTCCGCGACCGAGACCGCGCCGAGCAGGGCGTAGAGTCCGCCGAGTAGCCACACGCCGATGAAGAGCGCCGGCGTCGGGAGGTTCGCGGCGACCGTGCCCGGCGTGCGGAGGATGCCTCCGCCGATCGTGTTGCCGATGATGACGGCGAGGCCGAAGGCGACTCCGAGGACACGAAGGAGCGAGCCGGAGGAGGGTGGCGGTGCGTCGGTCATGGTTGTCCTCAGCAGAAGAGAATGCAGAATTGACAGGACTTTTCCGAGGATTCACAGGATTCCTGTTGAAATCAGAGGACCATCTGAGTTCCGGTGAATCCTCGGGAAATCCTGTCAATTCTGCATACTCTCTCGTCTAGATATACAGATGCAGCGGATCGAGCTCCTCGCGGATGATCCTGAGCTCCTCATCGGTCGGCGCCGGCGTCTCGGTGAGCACGTCAGCGACGCGAACCTCCCACCCGATGTTCGCCCGCACGTCGTCCACCGTGCACCCCGGATGCAGCGACACGAGCGTCATCTCTCCCTCGACGAACTCGTAGCAGCCAAGGTTCGTGATGACCGCGCGCGGCCCGCCTCCCGGCATGCCGAACGCTTCCCGCCGTCCCGGTCCGTCGAGAAATCCGGGCGACGTCACGAAATCCACCTTCTCCGGAAAACTGCGCCGCGTCTGCGGCGCCATTACGAGCACTTTCTTCGCGAGGATCGCGATCTCGCACGCGCCGCCCGAGCCCGGCAGCCGCACCTTCGGCGTCGCGTATTCCCCGACAACCGTCGTGTTGATGTTCCCGTATCGATCGATCTGCGCGCCCTGCAGGAAGCCGACGTCGATGCGTCCGCCCTGCAGGTAATTGCAGAAGATGTCGTACATCGAGCAGACGGAGAGCGAGTCGGTGACGAGCGCCGGATCGCCAATCGAGATCGGCAGCCGTTCCGGCGTCGCGCCGACCGCGCCAGACTCGTAGATGAGCACGAGGTTCGGCGCGTGCAGCCGCCGCGCGAGGTTGCACGCGAGGTTCGGCAGCCCGATGCCGACGAACGTGACCTCGCCGTCCGCGAGCAGCCGCGATGACGCCGTGACCATGATCTCGTTCGTCGAGTAGTTCATCGAGGTCTCCGAAAGCGGGCGACCCGCTCGCTACCGCACGCGGTACTGATCCTGCCGTGACTTGCCCGGTGACGTGCCGGAAGCGCCCTG
>CAZXLQ010000078.1:0-18694 GCA_964641945.1 uncultured Clostridia bacterium | reverse complement strand
TCACGCTCTCGATCGGGTTCTACGGGGTGAAGGGAGGGATCTTCACGCTGCGGTCGGGAGGCGTTTTCTCCGTTCGCGGTCCGGAGGGCTCGTTCATCGAGGACAACAACAGCCTCGGCCTCGCGTTCACTATGGTGATGCCGGTGTTGTTCGCGCTCGCCCGCGAAGAGAAGCGCAAGTGGGCTCGGCTCGGCCTGTTCGCGGCGGCGATCCTCACCGGGCTGTCGACGATCTTCACCTACTCCCGCGGCGCGATGCTTGGCCTCGCGGCCGTCGTATTCCTGATGCTCTTCCAGGCGAAGCGCAAGGTGATGGCCGTCTTCGTGTTGGCGGTGTCGGCGGGGTTTCTCTACTGGTTTACGCCGCAATCCCTCTACGAACGTGCTGAAACGATCGAAACCTACGACCAGGACCGCTCCGCCATGCAGCGGATCCAAGCATGGAGCGTGTCATGGAACCTGGCGAAGAAGCACCCACTCAATGGCGGAGGGTTTTGGATCGAGTACCTGCCGGACGACGTCTGGATGAGCTACGCGAACCGGGCTTACGACGAGTTCGGAGACGTCGCGCGATCGGCGCACAGCATCTACTTCCAGACCCTCGGTGATCACGGATTCGTCGGTTTGACGCTCTTCCTGGGGCTGTTCATTGCGACGATTCGTTCGCTCCAGCGCTCCAAACGAATCGCGCTTCAGCATCCAAACGATCGCGAGTGGATCTGGGCGTATGCGAACGGACTGCAGATCGGTCTGTGGGGTTATGCGGCGTCGGGCGCCTTTCTCAGCCTTGCCTATTTCGACCTGTTCTATGTCTATGTTGCTTTAACCGCGATTCTCGCCCGCGAGTGGGCTATGACACCCATGGCGCAGATGACGCACCGGATGAGCTCGTCGACCACGCTATCCAACCAGAACTCGGCCAACTGACGAAGCAAACGCGCCGACGGCTTCTCCACGACCGCGCTACCCAGCGCCGCTCCCCTACTCTACGTTGCTGGCCTCTTGCTCGAAAATCCGCGTAACCGCGAGCGCGGTGCAGCCATCGGTCGAGCGCGATCGTGTAGAAACGCAGGTCCTCGAACGGAGCAGAGCGCTACACGAACTTCCCGTCTGACTGCCGATCGGACAAATTCTTTCGTTGGGGTTAGCAGTGTGTATCTTTCAATCAAGGTATCGACTCCTCCGGGGGGGTGTCGAATGCCTTATCAGCGCGCTTTGGCCCTCAACTCACTCGAAGTCTTGTGGATGACCGGCCTGTCATTGGAACGAGGATTCACGGTTCGTTCTTAGTTCCAAATCCTGCGCGAAGGAGTCGGTACGTACGGCGCCTTCGGTTTTCCATTCCCCAAGCACTCCGTTGGCAGTTCTTAACTGAACGAAATTTCTCGTACGATCGTCCTAAGCGGCCCTTCTTTGTAGGTTGCGCGTGACCAAACACGGTGCTGCCAGATTGTCGAATTGAATCGCTGGCAACAGCCAATATTCGGCGTTACTATGCCTCGCGGTTGCTATCGGCTTAGGCACCTCAAGGAATGAACGCGCGCGACTATTGCGCGAGCAAGCGCGGTTCTCATGCAAACTGATCTGATCTATGACGTCGGTCTTCATCATGGTGACGACACTGCGTACTATCTGACGAAAGGATTTCGAGTCCTGGCGATCGAGGCGAACCCGGTACTCGCGCGGAACTGCGAAAAGCGCTTCTCGAGCGACATTCGAGAAGGTCGCCTACGGATCCTCAATGTTGGGATCGGACCTTCAGAGGGTCACTTCACTTTCTGGGTACACCGTGTGCATGATGAATGGAGTTCGTTCATTCGAAACCCGTCCTGGAAGGGCGAGGACTGCGAGGCGATTTCCGTTAGGTGCGTCCCCTTCGAGCGAATTCTCGTCGAACATGGCACGCCGTTCTACTTGAAGGTGGATATTGAGGGCGCCGACAAGCTCGTAATTCAGGCGCTGGATAGAGAGCACACCCCGCGGTACATTTCGTTCGAGGGTGGCTCGGATACAGTTCGCAACTTGTGCCGGCTGACCGAGCTTGGCTACAACGAATTCAAGTGCATTGATCAGACAACACACAACTTTCCGCAGAAAGCGCTCAGCGTTAACAATGAAGATAGGTGGAATCGTGCGCGAAGAAGGTTTGCGGCTTGGAAATGGGAGACTACACGTCGCCTCGGACTAGACGACTCGTGGCTGGCGAGCGTATGGCGAACGGTGCGCAAACTTGGCTCACGACAGCCGACCGTAGAACCTACTGACGCGAGGACGTCTGCTGGCTGGATCTTCCCGACGGGAAGTTCAGGCCCATTCGGAGAAGACACTCCCGGCGGGTGGCAAAGTCTTGATGAGCTGCTCTACAACTGGCTGCATCGCCGATTTCGGCGATTTGATCGTGGAACGCTACGGGCCGAGCCGTGGTATGACATTCACGCTCGTTTAGACACAGTGCAAGCGGAGTCGGACTGCCAGTCTTCATTTGGGTTTCAGACTAGCGCGACGACACCCGACAGTAGGTCTGATTGACCTTGCCGCATCGTATCCCCAAATGCACGAAATCTACCCCTCCGACCCCCGCGTGCTGTCTGAACGAGTGGGATCACCCATATTCACCTGCCGCGAACTGCAGGACGAATGAACCGAGATGGGGCGCACGCCCCAGGCCTAGTACTCGCGAACGCGGCCTCCCAAGTCAGGATGGACGTGCAGGGGTTGCGGGGCATCGCGATCCTGCTCGTTGTCATGTACCACGCAGGCATCCCATTCGTGGCCGGTGGATTCATCGGCGTGGATGTTTTTTTCGTGATCTCGGGCTACTTGATCACAGGCCTGCTGGTGCGCGAAGCGAGGCGCACAGGTCGAATTCGAATCACGCACTTCTACGCGCGCCGGGCCAGAAGACTGCTGCCCGCCGCATGGATGCTTTGCGCGGTCGTTGCCGCGTTCGCAATGATCGTACTGCCGCCGATCGAACAGTACGACGTCCTGTCTGCGACGCGTGCGAGCGCGCTTTACGTGGCGAATGTGTGGTTTGGTGCACGCGCGATCGACTATCTCGGCGGCGACGCGAGCGCCAATCCGATGCTTCACATGTGGTCGCTCGCGGTCGAGGAGCAATTCTATCTGCTGTGGCCCTTTCTCATTGCAGGTATCACACGTTTCGCGCCGGCCGACCGTTCCGAACGTGTGCTCCGGCACGCCATCGTCGGGCTCACTATCGTCTCGTTCGTCCTCTGCGTCTGGATGACAGAGAAACGACAGCCGTGGGCGTTCTTTGGCACGCCATTCAGGGCATGGGAATTTGGCCTTGGTGCCATCGCCTACATGCTGCAACAGCAGTCCAGACGCCTACCGCGCTCGTTCTGGTGCGCGATATGCGCGGCATCCGGCGTGGGTTTGTTGATATTGGGAACCCTGGCGCTCGCCGATGCGCGTCAGTTCCCGGGTACGCTGGCGCTCATTCCCGCGATAGGAACGTCACTCGTACTCATCGCACTCGACCTCGGAGATCGCAGCCTGCTTTCAAGAGGCCTTGCGTGGCGGCCGCTCGCATGGATTGGCGACCTGTCGTACTCGTGGTATCTCTGGCACTGGCCAGCTCTCGTGTTCGCAATAGTGCTCTTTCCGAGCGGTGGTCTCACTGTGACGGGCGTTGCGATCGCGCTGTCGCTATCCGCGGCCCATGCGTCGTTTCGCTGGATCGAGAACCCGATACGAACTACTTCGCGCCTTGTGCCGTTGAGCGGACTGGTCGTAGCCGCCGCAATTAGCGGATCGGTTGGTATCGCGATCGCGTCTAGCTTGGCGATGCAGTTCGCGTCTAGTCGCGGATCAGCGTTCGATCAACGTCGGTGGACCGAGGCGCGCAACGATGTGCCGCGCATCTATGAGCTCGGCTGCATCGCCTGGTACGACGAGACTGACCTTCCAGCATGCGAATTCGGTGACCTGTCGTCCACGCGAACCATCGTGTTATTTGGCGATTCTCATGCGGCACATTGGTTCGCCGCGGTCGAAGCGCTTGCGCTGCGAAATGGGTGGCGCTTGATTGTTCTCGTTAAGGCGGCATGCCCCTCGGTGGAAAGCCGAGTTCGCTGGGAGGCGAGCGGCCAACCCTACTTGCAGTGCGACGCATGGCGGGAGAAGATGTTTGCCCGCCTCGATCGCCTCAAACCCGACCTCGTCTTGATCGCAAACGCTAGCGTCTACCAGCTACCTGAGCAATGGGCAGCCGATGTTGCCCGCACACTTGATCGGCTCGAGAGGTCAGGCCTACCAAGTGCATGGCTTCGGGACACGCCGGCACCAGGTTTCCACGTTCCTGCGTGTCTCGCCAGGATGGCGTGGGGGGGCCGCGATCTTGAGGCAAACTGCGGGTACGAACGCAAAGCTGGGTTTAAGAAGGGCCTAGCTCAATCCCAGGCGCAATTACGCGTGGTTGCGGACCGATCCTCTGCGCTATGGATCGACCTTAACGAAGCAGTGTGCCCAGCGGAACGCTGCCCCGCCATAGTTGACGGGACGGTAATCTTCAGTGACAGCAATCATTTGGCACAGAGGTTTGTTCAGCGCCTCATCGAGCCGCTCAATTCGGCGCTTAGGTCCCGGGCGAGCCAAGAAAACAGCCCCATCGCGCGGCTATATTCTCGCGACTAAACCACGAACGAATCTTGGGCGAATCAGCCGAGCGTGCGTTCTGGGCACGCCGCGCTTAGGGTCTCCGTATGTGAGTCACCGACATTCGCCAATCTCGGACATCGTGGCGGCCGTCGCGCCTCGCCCGAATCGCAGAGTTGTGGCGTGCGAAAATCAAGGCCATGGGCGGAGGACAATTGTATTAGTCCCCTAATCCTCTTCAAGCATGGCACGGAAAAGCACGACGCTGTCGGTAATCTTCGTTACATGAGGGGCGCTACGTTCATCGCTCATTATCACCCCGATGTGCTAGCGCAGAAGTAATTCTGGCCTATCTCGCGGAAGTATGAGCGGCCTACCGAGTCGACAAGGCCGGCAATTCTTGCGAGCTGCGTATTCAGACTATCCTTGGTGCATCACTTCCAGCGGTACTGAGCGCGACACGAAGCCGCGCGCGATCCCCGCTACTGGAAACGCGCTCCGTTTGCGGCTGGTTGTCGACCCGAATTCGCTGTCGGGCATAAGCGACGTCCACGGACAATGAATGAGTGGCTGATCACTGACGCTATTGGGGGCACGGCACGGAGAATCGCTTCGCTCGCTCGTGACTCGAACAGCCTCTGCAACATGCGAAACCGGGCCGGCGCTAGCGGGAGCCACGCGACGCTTGGTTGGCTGAACCCTGCTTGTCTCAGGGCACGTTTAACTTGGCCGACGCGCTCGTAGCGGAGATGGCTCGGCAGACCTGTGAGCCGCCGTTTCACGACGGATGCGACGTTCGCGAGACACGCACCATTCAAGGCATCGATCCAAAGTTCGCCACCGGGCCGTAGCACGCGCGCTGCCTCAGCGACCACAGGGAGTGTTTCAGAGAGTGCCTGCGTCACACCGAAACAGAGCAGGCCATCGAACGATTCGTTACCGAACGGCAAGGATCTGGCGTCTGCGCAGACCCATTGGATGGCGGCTTTGCTCCTCGACTTAGCCTTCCCTAGTGAGCGCGGTGAGTAGTCCACCCCGATCACGTCGAGCGTCTGTTCCGTGAGGAGCCGGGTATAGGTACCCGCTCCGCAACCCAGATCCAGCCAGCGCTCCCCTTGCGGGCGACCCATCCAGGATCGGACGAACGCCCTTACACGTGCGTCAAGCCCGGTTTCCGACCAACCCGCAATCGACGCATCCGAGTCGCGCGTTTCGGCAAACTCGTCGAAACGTCGGCGCCATTCGTCTTCGAATGAAGATTTGTCCATATGGGCAGGTGTGAGCACGTTGCACTCAGCGCCCGGTAGACGCCATCCGGGGTCGTTCTCACGGACATCTGCTCCGTGTCGGCCGTGGGCATGGCGCATCCAGGCGGAGGCGCTACATTGAAAAGTACTGTGTCAACTCGATGTGAGGAGTGTATAGCGTCACACATGTCGCGATGCAACGCTGATAGCATTCGCAGTCGCGCAAAGCGCAATTACCAGCCGAACCCGCGCGGCAACGTCGAACGAAGAACCCCGGAGTACGCGCCTTCCCATGAGGGATCCGGCTCGCACCGATGGCGCCGTTATACGAGACTTGCCTGTGTCTGGCGAAATGATCATCTGGCAGAACGAACACTACCCAGACATCGTCAAAGGCGGCGGCGGAGCGCGGAACACACGACACATCACGGCCTCGATGGCCCGCGCGGGCGCAGAGGTGCGAATCCTCGCGCGCAACGTGCATGGCGCTCGGATCGAATCCAGCGTCATCGACGGAACCCCTGTGACCTACTACCCGCGCCACTGGTTGTCGGATCGGCTGTGGCCGATCCGCGGCACCGTTGAAGCCTTCCTCTCCCATCGCGTCATCGGAACCGTCATTCACGGATCCACTCTGAATTTCTGTATCGACCCGGAGTTCGTGTTCGTGATGAAGCGCGTAGCGCGCGGGGTGCCCGTAATCTGCCGGGTGGAGGGCACCCGGGCGGGCGACCGAGCTAGCTGGCATTCCCTGCTTGCCCGGCCCGGCGATCGGGGCACGGGACGACGCGGGCTCCTTTCCAGGCTTGCGCGTTTCCAGGACGACGAGTTGAACCGTCGTGCATGGGAGTCGAGCGATGGCCTGATCGTCAAATCGCGGCTGATCCTCAACGAACTCGTCAGGTGGTATGTCATCGGTCAGGAGAAGATCCGCATCATTCCTAACGGCGTCGATTTCGCGCACTACGCCAACGCGAGCGTCCCCAGCCCGGTCATGGACGAGATCCGGAGGCCGCCTGGCGCACAGGCGGTCGCATTCGTTGGCCGGCTCTCAACCGTGAAGAACCTAGCGCTCCTGCTGCGCGCGTTTGCCCGCGTAATACGACCCACGCCGCCGATCCTCCTCATCGTCGGTGAGGGAGAGGAGCGCAACACTCTGGAGGACCTCGCGCGCCAGCTCAGCATATCCGCGCGCGTTCGATTCCTGGGTCACAAAGACGATGTAGCCCCGTACCTCGCCGCTGCGGACGTATTTGTCTTGCCTTCTCTGTATGAAACCATCGCAAACTGCCTGCTCGAAGCGATGTCGGCGGGCGTGCCCTGCATCGCGTTACGGCCAGATGGAAAGCGCATCCGAACCTCGAGTGACGAGGTGATATCTTCGGAGGAAACAGGTGTGCTGGTCGACGAAGATGCAGAGGCGCTAGCGAGCGCAATCAACGCGATGCTTGCGAACCCGAACGCCGGTAAGGCCATGGCTGAACGCGCGCAGGCACTCGTACGAGCTCGCTTCGACTGGGACTCTTGCGCCCGCGCATACGTGGACTTCGGGCGCGACCTTCGATCAAGTGATCGCAAGCACGTTCGAGCATGAGCCGCCGCACGCCTTCATTTTTTGAGTGGGGCGCGCTGGGTTGGTCATGGAGCCGCACGTCGCGAATTTTCTGTTGTAGGCGCAGTCGGCTCGTTCGGCTGATGCAATCGTTTCGTCCGAATCCGACTCAACCGTGATGTTGCGCACACTCAAGACTCCTGTCGCCAACTTTCTCAGGTGGCATGCCGTCAATCCGATAGTCCGACAGCAACGGGAACTCCTGTTTCAGTCTCTCGTAGATCGCGACCTGGCCGTCAATGGCGTCAAGAACGACTTCTACCCCGTAGGGGCCGCCGCGAGTTACGGCCTGCTCTACCTGCTGATCAGGATCCTGCGGGAGAACGAGATCGGATCGATTGTCGAGTTCGGGTCCGGCGAAAGTACGCGGTTGATCGACGCGCTCAAGAAACCGGGCACCTATCACGTCTGCTATGAGGACAACCCCGCCTGGCACGAGGCCGTGCGTACGCGACTCGCCTCGTGCGACTACCGTCTGCGAGCATGCCGCGCTCGCACGATCGAGGGGAAATCGAGCGCGTGGTATGACGCGGTCGAACCCGTGGATTTTGACCTGATGCTCGTGGACGGGCCCAGCGGTGTCGAGCACTTTTCCAGGCTTGGCTGCTGGGAAACGATTTCCGCCAACCGCAAGCGGGATTTCATTCTGGTATTCGACGATTGTGTTCGCCCGGGCGAACGCGAGACCCTGGGATTCGTGCGTCACGAACTCGCGGCGCGCGGCATTGACGTGCATGTCCAGTCCCTTGAGAGCGGGAACGTTCCGGCGGTTCTTTGTTGCGGTCGATATTCGCACGTCCGGTTCTACATGTAGCACTTCGCATCGCGCTTTCTGATCAGGCAGTCTACCGACTCTCCAGCGTCGCGGCCCACGCAAGCTCACCCCTGTGGCACGGTTCGATTTCGATCTCGCCTATCTCCCGCTCGGGGCCGCTGCCTTCGGAGGCGCCGAGCGTTCGCTACTTGACCTGGCAGGAGCGATGCGCAACAGCGGATCGCGCGTGATCGTCCTCGCAGACGAGGCGCTACGTGAGACGCCGTTCCCGGACATCGCCGCCGCTGGGGGAATTCGGGTCGAGTGGGTGGTCTGGTCGCCTCAGAAGAGCATTCTTCGAAACCTGAGGGAAGCGATTCGTGTGTTTCGACGGTATCGAGCTCGAGTCGTTCACTTCAACATCTCCTGGCGCAAGCGCATGTGGATCATTCCGCTGGTCGCACGGTTTCTGTCGGGCGCGAGACTGATTGGCTCGATGCGAGCAATGCCTGACCCGCACGAACTCGTTCCGCGCAAGCGCTACTTCGGCATCATCCCCGGATTGAGGCTCTGGCATCTGCCGGAAATGATGGTCGGCCACGTGTGGGCAAACGCGCTTCATGTCACCGTATCGATCAATGCAAAAGACTTCCCGTTCCGTCTCGCCGCTCATTACGGATTTGATCAGGGGACGATCCGTGTCATCTATAACGGGATCGCAGCGCCGAAGAACTTGCCGACCGAGGAGCAGCGACGAGCGTCACGGGCGTCACTGTCCGTGTGCGATGCCGATCTGTTGATCGTCTATTCGGGGCGGCTTTCGCCCGAGAAGGGGGTGCACATACTGATCCGCGCACTCGATCGCCTCCCAAAGACGTTCCGACTCGTGGTGGTTGGCGACGGTCCGCAGCGATCGGAGCTCGAGGGATTGGCAAGAGAGTTGGGTACTGCCGAGCGCGTGCAGTTCGTCGGTTTCCTACGAGATCCAGATGCTATCGTTGGCAGTGCGGATGTTGTGGCCGTGCCGTCCTTGTGGTACGAGGCATTCGGCCGCGTAGTGGTCGAAGCAATGAGCTTGGGCGTACCGGTGGTCGCCTCGCGCATCGGCGGCATGGCGGAACTCTTCGAAGACGGCGTTCACGGACGATACGTTGCGGCAGGCGATGTGGAGGATCTTGCGCGAACAATGGTGTCGTTCTGCGCGGATAGTCAGGGGCTTCGGCGTTGCGGTTCCGCGGCGCGTGAGCTTGTGCTACTGCGGTACTCACTTGCACGCGTGCAGGCTCAATACGCCGAGCTGTACGCTACTCTGCTCGCAGGCGGTGGGTCCGCGTCCGCCGCGCGAAACTGATCTCTCGCGCGTGCGCCATGATCCAGTGACTTCGCAACACCCGTTCGCACGTGGACCATTGCAGGGGACGCAATCAAATCGACCGCTTCGGCGAGGAGATTCTGGAATTCATGGCCGGGCCCGGTAGTATCGACGACCTCGTACGTGCGCATGCGGGTGGCGACCCGGGAGCGAATTTGGCGCGATCCTCGGATGTACGGACTTCGAGCCCAATGCTGCCCGCTAGGACGAGCTTCTAGTGATGCGCACATGATCCACGCTCTACTCACCGCGTTCGGATACGAGCTCTGTCGCCTGAATGGCAACGAGCGGGCCGAGCTTCCGCCCGATCTCTCCCTGAATTACAAGGAATTCCAGCTCCAAAGGTCAATCGGCGCTCCGGGACGGCTGAGCGTTGCGGAGGCGCGATTCCTCGGCGAGTTGGTCCGGCGCAGCGACCCCTCCCGGCCGATCATCGAGATCGGCACCCTGTTCGGCTGGTCGACGCTGGTGATCTCCCTGTTCAAAGACAAAGATCAGCGGCTGATTACGGTCGACAACTACTCCTGGAATCCCCTCGGCATGTCTCCCGAGGCCCACTACTATGCGACGACGCAGGCGCTGCAAGAGGTTGTCGCGCATCACAACGTGGTCCAGCTCCGGATGGACAAGGACGCGTATTTCCGTGGCTACAAGGATGCAAGACCTGCGCTGTTCTTCTGCGACGCGGATCACACGTACGAAGCCACAAAAGCGGACTTGCTGTGGGCTCGATCCGTCGGCGCCGACATCATCTGCGGGGATGACTATCGGCCAGGCTACCACCATGGTGTCGTGAAGGCGGTCGACGAGCTCGGAGGCCCAAGGGAGCTCGTGGAGGAGCTGTTCGTCCTCTGACGTGGATGCCCCGAATTGCCATCAGCCGCCGCCACGACGATCACGCGTGCCACCGAGCAGCGCGCTGCTACGAGCTTTCACAACGGTGCCATAGGATTATTCGTGAGAGCAGCACCCATGTCGTAATGCGGCTCATCAGGCGAAAGCCGGCTCGCTCAATACCCTTGATCGATGAAAGATTGTCCGGCGCGCAGCTCACCGTCACTGTTCGAAAGCCGCGACGAGCCAAATCAATGGACACTGTTCGAAGCATTCCTGGATAAAGACCGCGCCCGCGTCGCTCGGGCCGCGTGTAGCAGTTGCCGATCAAGGGGGTCGCACGCGCAACACGGAGCACCCGCTTGTACTGCGTGTCGAAGAGCACGAACGCGTAGGTATCGATCCGGCCCTGGTGGTCGACGTGAGCGAACATGAGATCGTCGCCCTTCAACCCCGCGACATACGCGAGGTTCTCGCCCTCGAGAATCTGCCGCTCGATCGAATCCGTCACGTCCGAACCGAGGTTATCGCGCCCCACGACGACGACATCCGCAAGGGGTTCGCCGAGACGCGAAAGGGGCGAATCATCGAGCCGCAACTCGTAGAGCAAGTCTTCTCGACGCTGAAATATGCGGGTGCCGAGGAACGCAGCCAGTCCCGACAAGCCTTGCGATCGGTAGCGCGCGCGCAGTCGACGCGCCAGATGCGAGACCCGCTCCGAGAAACTCATCGTGTGCCGGCGATGCCTCTCAGGAGTTTCTTGACCCGGGCCTTGACGCCGACTCGTTCGAGCAAGGCCGCCGTTCCGAGCGATGCGCGCTCGTTGACGAGGAACGCCGTGGCCTTGAGGCGATTCGTGAGGGTGCGTGGAAGAAGCAAGACATTCGCCTCCCGGCGCGCTACGTTGCCGAATCTGGCCTTGTGGCTGCCGTATCCCGTCGAGAAATCGAAGAGGAGAGGTCTCCTGTCGTCGCGCGAGTAGAGGTGCTGCATCACTTTGAGCTGCAGTACCGATCCGACCGACCACTTGGCATAGTCGGGATCGTATCCGACGTCCGTGTAGTAATAACACCCTGCATACTGGTAGCCCAGCATGAACGCGACGGGTTGTTCCCTGCAGTAGAGAATGTAACTGCGGAACCATCCTCTTTGCGCAGCCATGCGAAGCTGACTGCGAAGCGCCGGGGTATCTCTCAAACCCAGCCCGAGAAGATTCCACTGGTACGTCCGGCGCGAAACGGCGGCGCCATCCGCCAGGAAGCGCTCGACACTTTCTTCCGTGTCGAAGCATGCTGTCCTCACCGTTCCCGCCATTTGCTTCTCGAGCTTGCGCTCGCTGTACTGGACGCTCTGGCGCGAACGGCTCCCGAGCTGGCCCAGGTACGCTTCATAGGTCTCGGGCAGCTGCGCGAACTGGTGCTCATAGGGTGCGCCCAGCGGCACGCTGACGAAGCGCCCAGCGATCGCGGGATATCCGGTGATCAGTTCGTAGGCTACCGAGTCGACCGGCAGGCCCTCGAAGTAGACGGATTCGGTCGGCGCGCGGTTCGCGTCCACCGCGTCGAGGAGCGAGAGCGTAATGCGCACGAGTTCGTCGCGCGGGACTTCGGGCAGTATGGGCGGGCCGTTGAGCGTGAGACGATCGACGTCGAACGAGGCCCACTTGATCTCCCCGAAGTGCAGTTCGAGCGGGCGCTCCTGCCTGAAGAACGGCGCGTAACCCGAGCGGCCGCTTCCGTCGCGATACACGAGCGCGAGCACCGAAGCCCAGTCCGGCTCGGGTCCGAGTCGCCACTCGACGTCGTAGGCCATGGCTCCAAACTGCGCGCGTGGGATCAGGTCGCGGGTCGCCGCGATTGCGACTTTGCGGCTTTCGATGGAATCCAGGTCGCAGACTGCCCATGCCGGACCGGTCGTGGACGAGTCGGCCTCTCGGCCGGGTGATAGCGGGCTCACTATGGCTTGCGACACAGACGATCAGGCAGATATGCGACGAAAGACCTGTTCCGCCAAGCGCAGACCCGCGAGATACGCTGGCAGCATAGGTGGAGGCGGTTGATTCTGGACAGGCTGTGGGCTTTCGTTCCGGAAGCCTTGCGTGCGGAAGGCGTCCCGATTCCGATCGAGAAAACGGCAAAGCTTGAGGAAACGATCGACCGCAATCCGATCCGGCTTGTCCTTGGCAGGGTTCAGCAGCTCGAAGCTGTGCGAAACGATGACAACGCTGTCCCACTCCGCTGCGGCTGCGCGCCAGAGGAACTTCTCCATCTCTGCAAAGGAGCAGGCCGTCACCTGCGCATGCCGCAGCCTGGCGAAGCCGTCCCTGTAGACGCTCACGGGAACCTCGACGACCCCGTCGCGCAGAAACGGCTGCGTGTATACCGGCTCCACAGCGAGTCCGCTCGCTGGGTCGAGCATGGACGAATTCAGACTCGAGTCGAACTGTATATGAGCTTGCTTAAGTGCGGCGTGAGTATCGTGGCCCAAGCCGTAGTTGCCGGCGCGAAATGCGTTGGGTGCCTGGGCGCCGGCCCGGGCGAAGAACCGCTTCCCCGCCTCGATCAGCGCGACCTGCTCCGCCCTGGAGAACATCCACAAGAACTGTCGCTTGGTCGACACCGCGGGCAGCAGCGTTTCGCACGCCTCGTCCGCCCACTCGGTGTGCAGGTGCAGTTGAACCTCGTGTTCGGCGTCCTGGATCAGCGCCACGATCTCGGACAGGGGTGCCACTCCGAATCTCGCTGCGAACAGGGGCTCCACGAAGAAGACGCCGTGCAGCCCGTGCTCGCAGAGCACCCGAAGCTCGAACGGCAACCCGTACTGCCCCGAGGTCGTCGGCCCATAGATGTACCGCTGAAAGGCGTCAGGGAAGTCGCGGTCGAGGTCGGCCCAGTCCTCGCACCAGACTTCGACATCGAAGGTCAGAAATACTCGCATCATCGCACCGCAGTCGTGATGAACCGAGAACCGGGGCGATCGCCCCCAAGTCGCAGGTCAGACTGCATGTGCCGAAAGATAGCAGGACAGCGCCCAACAGCGATAAATATGACAAAAACATTTGCAATAGCGGACGAATTCACGGTGCGCGAGTAGATGAGGATGCGCACCCCGTGCCCTGACGATAGCCCGAGTCGCCTGTCTCACACAGGGTGGAAGAGGTGGAAGATTGCCCAATTCCCGCAATTGACCAAGCGCTCGGAACACAAACGGTTTGAACGGCCCGGCGTTCTCCGACATTTTGAGATCACCCGTTTCGCCGGGATGTGAGCGCTATTCGCGTTGCCGCGCCGTTTTGGCTGAGATCGGCAAGATCATCGCTCGACACTAGGCCAACATGCCGTATCTGCCACTCGTTCATCGCGTCATCCATGGCTCGGGCTCTCCGTCATCGAACCGGCGGTCCGGCGAGGCCGCGGCGTTCCTCCTGATGACCGCCACGATCGCGCCGCCGCCCGGTGCGGTCGCGCGGTCCGATCTCGCGCAGCGACTGGTGGACTATCTCGCGGCCCTGAAGTCCTATCTTTCGCTGCCAAGCGAGACCGTTGACCGCGTGGTGTTCGTGGACAACTCCGCAGGGGACATGGCTCCCTTCGAGCCGCTGGCGCGTCGCGTCACGTACGACAAGACGGTCGAAGTCATCACCTTCGCCGGAAACGACCATCTCATCCATTACGGAAAGGCGTACGGGGAGTTCAAGCTGATCGACTATAGGTTCGCGACGAGCCGACTCGCACGCGCGGACGACGTCTTCTGGAAGGAAACGGGACGGCTTCGGCTAACCAACCTCGCCGAGATCGCGGCCACGCTTCCGCTCCCTTTTGATCTCGAGTGCAGCATGCAGGGCTATCGAGGGCTGTTCGATGGGTTGTGGCGCGAGCGAACGAGCGGATTCGACGCCGGGTTCTTTTGCGGCGTGGTGACGTCGGACTTCGACGGGACGTACCGGATCGTTCCGCGATTTCCAGTCCGGCCCAGATTCGCCAGTGCCAGTGACAGGCACGACAGGCAATACGACCCTGGGTTGCAGGCGCTCAAGACCGATGTTCGCGCCGTGATGCATCGGGCGCTGCCCCGGCTCTCGCTCTATGCGGTGCGGCGCTTGCCTGTGGCGGGCGCCAGCCGCCGGTTGGCGCTCATGGCAGGCCGACGAGTCTGCTTGGGGAGTAGGCCAGATGCGAGAGGTCGTTGCGCTCCGTTGGCGCCGATATCATCTGCGGGGACGACTATCGGCCGGGCTACCACCGCGGGATCGTCAGGGTCGTCGACGAGCTTGGCGGCTCCGAGAATTAGTAGATGAACTATTCGTGCTGTGACGGGTTCGGCTGAATCAAACAGTTGAAGATGAACGAGTGTTCATCGGTAAACCTCAACTACCGTGCGCGGGCACTTCACCAATTACATTTCTAGAGCCTGAGCGCTAAGACTAATTGAGTGTCGAAATGTGACGTTAAAGCCACGCCAGACAGCTCTTGCAGTCTACTCATAAGCAAAGAGCGCGTTAGCGGCCGAAAAGGTCGCGGGCCAAGCTGTATAAGCCATTCGAACACGTGAAATATCGGCCGCGTCCAAATTCTGTCGCTACGACCCCGACTCGTTTCATTCGCGCGCTGGGTAGTGAAGCCCTCGCTCTCAAGTGCGCAACCTTTTCATCAATCCGAATGCGTCGTTCGGCTTTGCACGGAAACTCCGGGTGAGAGTCAAGCCGGCTGCCGACCAACGCATACAATTCCGCGAAATCTGCATAGACATGCGCGCTCGCACGCCGCGCGACAGTTGCTTGACGGTTAGCCCACTCGCCTAGTCGGCCGCTAGTCGCCGCAGTCGTGAACGAGGTGAGCGACACGCCGATCTGCTGACTGCTGTGCCGCCGATACTGGATCAACGGCTCCGGAATTGGACGCACAATGGCGACCGCGGCAATAAGGCAAGCAATCCATCTGTCGTGCGCGCTGAGGTTGGGAATTGGTTGGATCAGCGGCACGAAGCGCTTTCTGAAAACCAAGGCCGCGCCGGTGACGACCTGCTTCTGAAGCAAGACGCCCAAGCCCTCTCCAGCTGCCATACGCCGCTGGGCACGCGGCGTGAAACCAAAGTACGCCCAAAGTGTGGCGCCGAGCGAGTGGCCGCTTGCATCGATCAGCTCGCCATCACTGAATACAGCGCCGATCTCGTCGTGGTCGAACGCTGTCTCGACCCGCTGCAGCTTCTCCGGATGCCACAAGTCGTCCTGGTCGCTGAGGGCGATCAGGTCGCCGCTGCAAACAGAGATGGCACGTCCAAAGTTCAAGGTGGAACCCAGACGCTCCTCGTTGACACAGAAGTGGACCGGGAACCGCGCCCGCTCGGCAAACCGCCGGACGATCTCGTCTGTGTCGTCGGTCGACCGATCGTCGGAGACCACAACTTCGTCCGGCAGTCGGGTCTGGGAAGCAATACTGGCCAACTGCTCCCGCAGATACGCGGCGCCGTTGCACGTACACATCGCGACTGAGATCGTCGGCACGGGCTCTACTTCCTCGCCAACAGCAGTAGCTCCTCGCCAAGAAAACGGTTTCTAGAGAGCAAGATCCACTCGATGACCTGCATTCCGAGCGCCCAATGGCGCACCAAGCGGCCCGGCACCCTCCATCGGCCGGCGCGCCGTCTCGCCGCGATTTCCTCGCTCGCGGCGAATACCCAGTTTGCTCCATGGATGGTCGTGGTGATGCCGACTGTAAGAAAGCCGGCGTCGCGCGCCACCCGCCTCAGCGCCCCGCGATTGAACAGATGGAGGTGTCGGGGTGGGTCCAGATGCATCCAGCTTGAGCGATACATCGAATGCCCAAGGCTCGCGCTATTGGGCGTGACGACAACGAGCATGCCGCGCGGCTTCAGGATCCTGTAGCACTCCCGCAGAAGGTCCCGCGGGTCATACACATGCTCGATCACATGACTCGAGATGATTGCGTCGAAGTGATCGCCTGCGAATCGTTGAGCCTCCAAGGTGCCCTCATGGACCCGCAGCCCCTTTGCTCGCGCGTTACGTACTGCGCTGCTGTCAAAGTCCACCCCTTCGCACTGCCAGCCGAGTTCCTGCAGGCGCGCGAGGTTTCGCCCGGCGCCGGGTCCCACCTCAAGGACTCGCCCTCCGGGATTGGCCGGCAGGTACATGACGCTGAAATCGAGGTTCGACCTCTGCGGAGGATGCAGATAGATCAGCAGGCCAAGGGTTCGTTGCCAGAAGCCGACGGTCCCTTGACCGTAGCAATACTTCGATGCCAGATAGCCTTCGCTGATCATCCGGTAAATGGTTCGCGCGAACGGCGAGTGTGATTCAGTGGCGTCCTTGTGCGTGTAATACCTTTGATAGGCCTTGGCAATGTCCTCTTCGATCGGCATTGGATCGAGCCAGATGAGCCCGCACTCCCGGTGCGGGCAGTGGCTGATGTTCCAGTCGCCTTCCACACCGAACAACTGATCCCGCAGCCCTTCGTACAAGGGCTTCCCACCCTCGCCGCAAACGATGCACGCTGCGTGCGTCCGTGTGCGAAGTCGGTCGGGCGTCGGCGCCAAATCGTGGGCGACCTTCAGTTGGGGATTCGAGTCGCTCGACATCACCTTCTGCTGAGACGCTTCCAAATTTGTTGGTGTTAGGCTCTGGGAGCTAGATCCAGAGCCAGGGCGCCGTCCGTCGCAGCACCGCTCGTATGCTCGTCTTGATGTCCTGGAAACCAGCGTCGTACGGACGGTCGTGGCGCCCGCTATGCCCCGCGAACAGGGGTTGTATCGGGAATCTCGGAACAACCTTAAGAGTACCTCGCGAATCCATCACGCGATCGTAGAGGTATCCCGCCGTAAGTCGGGGACCGAGTTGCTCGAAGCAACCTTTGAACACCTTGTCGTAAGCATCGATCGTGCAACAGAACGCCCTGAGCTCCATATAGGTGTTCTTCCACAGACGGCCCGTCCCAACGAGCGGCACATTGTGTAGGTCGCAAAGCAAGTCGCAGTCACGCGGCGCGGACCTGACTAGATCGACAAAGTTCAATAAGCGAAGCCGCCCGGTTACTTTCCAGATTCGATCTTCACGCGTGAAAAGGGAACTCCTGGCGAGCCCGAAGTCCATGAGTCTGAACTCGCCATAGACCTTTCCATAGGACGAGGGGTGGTCGTTGCCTGGAAAGCTGATGAACTCGACCAACTTATCGTGTCGCGCGGCGCGCGCGATCTCCACGAGTGGATCCAGATTGAACCCGGAATTGTCGACGAAGAGGATGCGATTGAGGGACTCGCCAGGTAGATCAAGGTAAAACCGTAGCGCATTCGCATAGTCGCTAAGTCGCAGAGCGGGGTCCGCTCTGGCGACGCTGCCTGGCGGTGGCGAGATTGTCGCGGTCAGCAGCACGCCATCCGCGGACGGTTGTGCTGCCGCCACGTATGTCGTCCCAGCGACGCGTGTGATCGTGACCCCCGCAGCGCTCGTCATCGCAATCCGTTCCTCGTTGAAGTGCCCCGCGCGGGCGCGTTCCCATGGTGGAGACGCCCGATTACCCGATATTACGAGAGCACGGGCAAACCGACGTGAAGCGCCCGAACTCTCCTGTAGCTTCGAAACGGTCGCGCACACCCACTTCACTGGAAGGCGCGGCAGGGCTCGGCGACTCTGGGTATTGGGTAACAGACCGTCGGAACGGATCGATGCTCGGGCGTATGGCGGGTCCGGTCGTGGTTGGGACCACCCGAGTCTTCGCGTCTGGCTGCCCGCGCCGACGCGGTAGCGGGTCTTCGTTCCCCGCGTCCGGGTCAAACTTCACAAGTTGTCAGCGAACGTGCGAGCTTGCTCGCCAGTGCGCGACGCGATCGAGTACCCTTCGCGGGTCTTCCCGCGATTCCCAGTCCGGCCCGAATTCGTGGATGCCAGCGGCAGGCACTACAGACAAGATGACGCGGGACTGCAGGCGCTCACGACCGATTTTCGCGTCGTGATGCGTCGGGCGCTGCCCTGGCTGTGGCTCTAGCGGGTACGGTACCTACCCTTGGTCAGCCACCGGTCACTGGCGATCGCGGTCAGACCGCCCTGGTTGGGAGGCAAGCCGGCATACCAATGCGGCGATTCAGGTCCATTCGCGCGAGTTCCGATGGGGTTCAGGTTGATTCCGCGAACGGGCCAGGGATCATCACCGATCCTCCAATGCGCAGTCGTTGAGTTGTCTCGAGTTCATTCGACCGAGGACACGGATCGATGGCGGATTTCTACGTACACCCGAACGCAATCGT
>CAZXLQ010000077.1:15388-18744 GCA_964641945.1 uncultured Clostridia bacterium | reverse complement strand
ATCTGCGCCTTCGCGCGATCGAGCGTTTTCGCGAACCGGTCCGCGTCGAACGGCTTGAGCAGGTAGTCGAGCGCCGCGACCTCGAAAGCGCGCAGCGCATAATCGTCGTGTGCCGTGACGAAGACGATCACCGGCAGACGCTCGACGCCGACTTCGGCGATGACGTCGAAGCCACTCTTCTCCGGCATCTGCACGTCGAGGAACACGAGGTCCGGCGAGTGTTCGCGAATCGCCGCGATGGCCTCCTGCCCGTCGCGACATTCGGCTGCGACGACGACCTCCGGGTCGCGCTCCAGAAGATCCCGGATTCGCTCGCGGGCGAGCGGCTCGTCGTCGACGATCAGCGCACGGATGCGCTCCATGTCGGTTCTCCTGCCGCGCCTTCGACGGACGGCGCCGCGTCTCTGGAATCTACCGGCTCGGAAATCGTTGCGGATACGCCGGCAGCGAGCGCATCCACCACGAACGGAATGGCAAGCGCGGCCTCGAAGCCGCCTTCGGGCCTGCCGCCCGCAGTGAAAGACTGGCGTTCACCGTAGAGCTGCTCGAGCCGCAGCCGCGTGTTCGACAGCCCGATGCCTTCAGTGACGCCGCCACGCGACGCATCCGGTCCGGCGCCGTCGTCGAGCACCCTCAGCTCGAGCGAGTTGCCGCGACGGCACGCTCGAATCTCGACTCGGCCTGCGCCCCGACGCTTCGAGATGCCGTGGCGGATGGCGTTTTCGACGAGCGGCTGAAGTACGAGGTTCGGCACCCGTGCGTCGAGCGTCTCGGGGTCGATCGCCATCTCGACGGTGAGCCGGTCGCGAAAGCGAATCTTCTCGATCTCGAGGTAGCGCTCGAGGAACTCGAGCTCGCGCTTGAGCGGCACTTCCTGGACGCTGCCCGATTCGAGCGACATGCGCAGGAACTCGCTCAACCGCGCGATCATCCGGTCGGCGTCGCGCACATCCTTGTGCATGAGCGCCGAGATCGCGTGCAGCGTGTTGAACAGGAAGTGCGGGTTGAGCTGCATCTTGAGAGCCTGGAGCTGGGCCTCGGCGAGGCGGGCTTCGAGTTGCGACGCGCGCACTTCCTGGTTGCGGTAGGCGATTACGACTTCGTGGATGCCGACGACGGCCGCGTACACGAGCAGTCCGAAGTGGTACGTCCGCGCAAACAGCGCCTGGAAGCCGCTCGACATGCTGCGCATGTTGAACTGGCCGTGGATGAACCCGAGATCGAGCACCGTGTGCACGACGACCTGGACGAGCGACACGACGAGCGCAGCCACGAGGTGCACGCCTGCGAAGGCCAGCCAATCACGGGCGCGCAGCGGAAATCGACGGGCGAGCAGCAGGATGAAGGGCGTCAGCGCCGCCCAGACGCCGAAATTCGCGAAGGCTTCGGCTACCTGGAGCTGCCAGGTCGTCGGCTCGCCGAGCAGGTTGTGGTAGACGTAGAGGTGGCTCGAATACGCGAACGCGAAGACGGTCCAGCAGCCTGCGATGACCGCCCACGTTGTCCAGCGCCGCGTCGTCTCCATTTCGCGAGAATAACACGCGCCCGAGAAGGACTCCGGCCTTCGGCGCGATCACTTTCGCGCCGGTGACGCTCGCAGCAGCTCGATCACCGCGGCGGTGAACCCATCGACGCCGGTCTTCAGCGCCTTGTCGCCGTTGCGGCGACGATCGCCGCACTTCGGGTCCAATCAAATAACACCTCGAAGCTCCATTCCCGCGAGGATCGTCGCAAAGGTGTTCGGCAATCCCGTGTGGAACCGGCAACACGCTTCGATCTCGACGACGCGCTCGCGAAGCGCCCATGCGATATCGGTCTCCCTCTCGATCCCTCCACACATTGAGGTGGATTGATATGCGATGCTAGCGTAACTTGACACGTCAGAGGGAGAGGGGCCCCGCAACAGCAGGAAGAGGTGACCGGATGAAGGCAGTGACACAGCCGCCCGGGGCATTTGCACAGTGGATGATCGGGACTTGCTGGATTCCCGGCGCAATGGTCGTCCAGAACATCTGGTACTACCAGACCTACAGGGGCAACTTTGAGGGCGAGTGGGCCGGTCTCGGACTGGTGTTTCTTGTGCTCCCCACTCTATTCGCATCGGGAGTGCTCTCGCTCCTGTGCCTCGTCGGCGTCTTCTGGGAATCTCGGGCCAACCGTCGGCCGACTGTGCTGCTCGTCGCCACCTTGGTAGCCAGTCTGCCCTGTTTCGCCTGGTTCGTCCTCGCCTTCTCTGCGTGGTGGATCAGTCCATTCGGCTAGCACAGCGGAGGCAGCGTCGGGCCATGGGCCGCGTCGCATCGCGGAAAAACGGTTGAACGCCCGCGTGCCATCAGGCGTATCGTTGCACTGGAGGGGCGCCTCACATTGGGAGGAGCCATGAATAGAGGGAGTCTTCGTAGTTTCGCACTGCGGTCATTGATCGTCTCGGTCATCGCCACGGCGCTGCTCGGCATCATTGCGGTTCTCGGAAACCGGTTCGACGACCTGACGGCCAGGATACTGTTGACATCCGTCGTCGTCTCGATCGCGAGCCTTGCGTCGCTGACATGCGCGACGTTCCTCGAGCGACGGCCGCGTCATCCGCTCGCCCTCGCGGGCATCGCGCTCGCTGTCGTTGCCGCCGCGTTAATCGTTGTCGGGCTCTGGGCCCACATCAATGCGACGGACTACTGGCGGGTGTCGGGCAGCGTGGGCGTCGTCGCCATCGTGACCGCGCAGATATGTCTGTTGTGGCTCGCGCAACCGGCCGCGCGGTTTGCGTGGGTGCAGTGGGCGGCATTCGCGGTGTGGTACGGGCTGGCCGGAATCATCGTCTGGATGATCTGGGGCGAGCCACCCGAAGAGATGATCTGGCGGCCGCTGTCGGTGCTCGCGATTCTCGCGGGCGCCGTCACGATCGTCGTCCCCGTGCTGCACAAACTCAATTCCGGGGCTGCCGCAGCTCCGGCCGTCGAGAGGACGACGCTTCACGCGACCTGTCCAGACTGTGGCGCCGGTTTGACCCTCGAGATGGAAGAGGGGCCGCAGATCGTACGTATCGTCGTGGATGAACACGGATCCAAAAGAGAGGCCCTGACAGGGGTACAACCAGCCCGATCCGCGTGATTCGTGGAGATGTGACGAACGTCATCGACACGGGACGGCCCTGTCGTGCAGATTGACGGCATGCGCACGATCATCGAGCCCTTCCGCGTCAAAGTCGTCGAGCCCATCCGCCTCACCTCCCCCGAGGAGCGTGAGGCGGCGCTCGTCGAAGCCGGGTACAACCTCTTCAAGCTGCATTCGCGCGACGTCATCATCGACCTGCTGACCGACTCGGGCACGTCGGCGATGAGCGCCGAACAGTGGGCCGC
>CAZXLQ010000077.1:0-15288 GCA_964641945.1 uncultured Clostridia bacterium | reverse complement strand
GTGAAGGCGATCTGCGCGAAGCACGAGATTCCGCTCTACATCGACGCGTGCCGGTTTGCCGAAAACGCGTGGTTCATCCGCGAGCGCGAGCCCGGGTACGCCGACCGTTCCGTGAAGTCGATCGCGCAGGAGCTCTTCTCGCTCGCCGACGGCTGCACTATGTCGGCGAAGAAGGACGGACTCGCGAATATCGGCGGGTTCCTGTGCACGAACGACGACAAGCTGGCGCGGCAGGAGAAGGACCTGCTCATCCTGACCGAGGGCTTTCCGACCTACGGCGGACTGGCGGGGCGCGACCTCGACGCGATCGCCGTCGGCCTGCAGGAGGCGCTGCACGAGGACTACCTCGCGTACCGCGCGGCGTCGACGGCGTACCTCGGCGACCACATCTCGAAGGCGGGCGTGCCGATCGTGCAGCCGCCGGGCGGGCACGCGATCTACGTCGACGCGGCGACGTTGCTGCCTCACATTCCGAGGCTCGAGTATCCGGCGCAGGCGCTCTCGGTCGAGCTCTACCGCGAGGCGGGCATCCGGACTGTCGAGATCGGCTCGGTGATGTTCGCGCGCCACGACCCGATCACGGGCGCGGAGCTGCCGGCGCCGAACGAGCTCGTGCGGCTTGCGATACCGAGAAGGGCGTATTCGCAGAGCCACATCGACTACGTGATCGAGGCGATGCTGGCCGTGTTCGAGCGGCGCGAGGCGATCCGTGGATTCAAGATCGTCGAGCAGGCGCCGTTCCTGCGCCACTTTTCGGCGCGCTTCGAGCACTGCTGAGGGCTGGGGGGTCGCCTTCGATCAAGGTTCCATTGCGTCTTTGCGTCTTCCTTTGCGCCTTTGCGGGAAACTCTTCGACGGCTTGAAGAGTTTCCCGCAAAGGCGCAAAGGAAGGCGCAAAGGCGCAAAGACGCAAGAGAACACCAGTGATGCGTCAGATCGCGGGCAGTCCTCGCCGGGCGCGCATTTCCTGTCCAACGGCGAGCAGCTCGTCCGGCGACAGAATGCGGGCGGCTTCGGGGTAGACGATCTCGTTCTCCATCTGGATATGCGGGCGGTAGATCCCGAGCATCTCTCCCACCGTCAGCTCGAGATCGTCGACGTCGATCTGCCCCGGCTTGGGCTCCGGCCCCGCGATGTCGATGAGCTCGTCGAATCGCGCGTGCACGACGTCGAGGTCCTGATGCTGACTCTCCAGTTCCTTCAGGGCGGCAAGCAGTCCGTTTTCCGAGCCGGACGCGTATCGACGAAGCCGCGGGAAAAGCGATGCTTCTTCGTCGGCCGTGTGCCGGACAGCGGGCCCGCTGAAGTGCGAACGGGCCGCAGCGATGATCGCCATCGCGAACGGAGTCGCCTCGCCATCGTCGTAGGCGAGCATTCTTACCGCGCGTTCGAGCGATTCGAGCTGGAGCTCGATCTTCACGTGACAGTGCACGAGAAGCCCGAGCGGATCCGAGAAGTCCGGGGCGTGCGCCACTCTTGCTTGCGAAGGCCGACCGATCTGCAACATCAGACCTCTCCTCCTCGCGAATACCCGCCAGCTCCGGCGCTCGATGCGCCGTGCGCTGCAACTGTGGCGCAAGTCGCCGGAATCGACAACTCGTCGCGGTGCCCCATCCCGAGGCTGTTGTCGATGAAGTAGGCCCGCGTCGGGACGAACTGATAGATGCGCGACGCCGCGAACGCCTTGATGGCAGACAGCAGGGGAAGCGAGTCGTCACCACCGGGAGGGAACTTCTCGAGGTACAGGCGCATTATGCGAGTCGCGGCCGCCGGAACGGTCGGTCCCGCTACGACGCCCTCCATCTGGATGCCCTGGACGACGCCAGGGCTGCGGTAGTCCTGCTGAATGGTGACCGCCGCGCGAGGATCGCTTGCGAGGTTCACCGAATGGCGCGCACCCGGTTTCGACAACCACCAGAAAGCGAGTCCGTCGTTGACATAGAACACCGTTGCCGACCAGGGACCATCCGGTCCGATCGTTGCAACCGTCATCGTTCGGTGCTCGCGAAGATAGACGCGGACGCGCGCCTCGAGTGATTCGTTCATGTATCTCGCCGTTCCTTCCGGGACCGCTCCAGGCACTCCGCCGGGTCCCTTGCCGCCACGACACCCTACGGCGTGCCCAACGAACCGTCAGTGACTAAGGTCACGGGGGCGTGGCGATTTAGCCCATTGCGCGAATCGCTTTGGAGTGCGGCGTGAAGCGCCGCTTTGGATTGTCTCGATGGACCGCACCCTCGAGGGAATCCAAGCCGCGATTCTTGCCGCACTCCAAGGCGCTTCGCGCAGTTTTCGTGACGCGCGTCACATGCACCATGTGACCGATGAACATGCCGAACGTGACGCGACACCGGAATCGGCCCCTTTTCGAAAAAGACCGTTGACACGCATTGGCTCGTTCTGTACTTGTGCATCCAGAGGTCAACAATGCTTTCCGCGACATGTGAATACGCCTTGAGAGCACTCGTCCTGCTCGCCCGGGAAGCAGAGGGACGGCCGATGCTCGGCAGGGACCTGGCGCGGGAAGCGGAAGTGCCTCCGAACTATCTCTCGAAGATCCTCAACACGCTGAAGCGAGTGGGGATTCTCGAGGCGAGCCGCGGCACGCACGGGGGATACAGGCTTCTCAAGACTCCTGAAGAGATCCGGCTGATCGACGTGGTCGAGGTTTTCGACTCGCCGATGGCGAAGCCGACGTGCGTCCTCGGCAGCGGCCGGGAATGCGACGACGTGGCGCCCTGCTCGGCGCACGCGCACTGGCGTGACGTCCGGCGCGTCTACATCGAGTTTCTCGAGTCGACGACACTCAGCTCCATAGCCGATGCACCGTCAATCACCAAACCTGAAGACAAGGAAGTTGCGGATTCGCCGCGCTAAGCGGCCGTTTCACAAGTGACAGCTCGACGCTAGCCCAGCGGGTTTCCACCGGGCTCACACCTCAATCAAAGGGCATCGGTACCGGAGCCTACATCCGGCGTCGACGTCATCAGTGCTTCCAGCACCGGCGAGTTGCTCGGCCGACAAGGGAGAGGTGCGCCCGAATGTCTCGACGAGGATGCGAATAATGATGAGCAAGTCGAATCCAGAACAACACTCGAATCCGGCAGGCAGGCCGACGGAGCCGAGCCGGCGATCGAGGCGACTGCTGCAGTCGCTCCTCGTGGCGGCAATTCTGTTCGCCTTCCAGGTCTCAGCCAACGCCCAGGAAGCTCCGCAGTACTTCCGCCAGAACTGCATGAGCTGCCACACGATCGGCGGCGGACGGCTTACCGGACCCGACCTCAAGGACGTCGCGCAGCGGAAGGACCGCGCCTGGCTCGCCAGGTTCATGCTCGATCCGAAGGGCATGATCGCAAGCGGGGACCCTTACGCATCGCAGCTCCAGCAGGAAGCGCGTGGCGTCGTGATGCCGACGGTCTCTGGAATGTCGAAGGAACGCGCCGATGCGCTGCTCGATCTCATCGAGGCCGAGTCGAAGCTAGAGAAATCGCAGTTCGTCGGACTGCAGATTCCCGACGGCCCGTTCTCTGAAGCCGACATCGCCCTCGGGCGCGACATTTTCCTTGGCCGCGCCAGGTTGAAGAACGGCGGACCGTCGTGCGTCGGGTGTCACACGGCGATCGGCCTCCCCGGACTCGGTGGCGGCCGGCTCGGGCCCGACCTGAGCAAGGTCTTCGAACGGCTCGAGAGCCGCAAGACGCTCGGTTCGTGGCTGCTCGCGCCGCCGACCACGACCATGCAACCGGTATGGCGGGGCCACCCGCTCGAGGCCGAGGAGATCCTTCCCCTCGTCGCCTACTTCGAGGACGTCTCGCGCCGTGGCGGTGAAGACACATCGCCCGCGCGAATGAACTTCTTTCTGATCGGCCTCGCAGGAGCGGTCGCCGCTCTCGTCGGCTTCGACCTGGCGTGGCGCAAGCGATTCCGGGCCGTGAGACGGCCGATGGTGCGGGCAGCAGGTCTGAAACGAGGTCAACTACGATGAAACCCACAAACCCGATCCGATGGGTCAAGGACGAAGTCAATCCCAAGGCCCGAAGCTGGGAAGAGTTCTACCGGAACCGCTGGCAGCACGACAAAATCGTCCGCAGCACGCACGGCGTGAACTGCACCGGCGGCTGCACGTGGCAGATCTACGTCAAGGACGGCATCGTCACGTGGGAAATGCAGGGGCTCGACTACCCGATGCTTGAGAACGGGCTGCCGCCCTACGAACCGCGCGGCTGCCAGCGGGGCATCTCGTACTCCTGGTACCTCTACAGCCCGCTTCGCGTGAAGTACCCGTACGCCCGCGGCTGCATGATCGACCTCTGGAAAGAGGCGCGGTCCCGTCACGAAGACCCGGTCGAGGCATGGGCGTCGCTCGTCGAGAACCCCGAGTCGCGTGCTCGCTGGCAGCGCGCACGCGGGAAGGGCGGATTCCGCCGCGCCTCGTGGTCGATGGTCACCGAGCTCATCGCTGCCGCGAACCTCTACACGATCAAGAAATACGGGCCGGACCGCATCGCCGGCTTCTCGCCGATCCCGGCGATGTCGATGATCAGTTACGCCTCGGGCGCCCGCTACCTTCAGCTCATTGGCGGACTCGCGCTCTCGTTCTACGACTGGTACTGCGACCTGCCTCCGGCCTCGCCCGAGATCTGGGGCGAACAGACCGACGTCCACGAGTCGGCCGACTGGTACAACGCGAAACTGCTCGCAGTGATGGGCGCGAACCTGAACATGACGCGCACGCCCGACTGCCACTTCGCGGCGGAGTCGCGCCACAACGGCACGAAGATGTGGGTCTTCGCACCCGACTTCAACCAGGTCGCGAAGTACGCCGACGAGTACGTCTGCATCAACGCCGGCCAGGACGGCGCCTGGTGGATGGCCGTCAACCACGTGCTGCTCACCGAAGCCCACCACGAGAAGCAGACTCCATACTTCATCGACTACTGCAAGAAGTTCACGGATGCGCCCTATCTCGTCGAATTGCATGAGGAGGAAGGCGCCTACCGTCCGGGTCAGCTACTGCGGTCCGGTCGGCTGAAGGCCTACGAGGACACCGAGCACCCCGAGTGGAAGTTCCTGATGTGGGATGCGGCCGAAAACCGGCCGAAGATGCCGATGGGCAGCTCCGGGTACCGCTGGGCGAACAAGGACAAGGGCAAATGGAACCTGCTGCTGCAGGACGGAAAGGACGGTTCGGCCATCGATCCGGCCCTGACCATGCTCGGAGCCAGCGACAGCGTCGCGCAGGTCTGGTTCGACGACTTCGGTGAAGGCCGCTACGTCTGCCGCGGCGTCCCGGTGAAGCGCATCGAGACCGCCGACGGAAAAACGGTCCTCGTCGCGACGTGTTACGACCTGCTCATGGCGCAGTACGGCGTCGGCCGCGGGCTCGAGGGCGACTACCCGACGAGCTACGACGACGAAACGCAGCCCTACACGCCGGCGTGGTCCGAGCGCTACACGGGCATGGACCGCAAGCTCGTCATCCGGTTTGCCCGCGAATGGGCTTCGACGGCCGAGCACACGAACGGAAAGTGCACGATCATCATCGGCGCCGGCATCAATCACTGGTACCACGGAAACCTGATGTACCGGGCCGGCATCAACGCGCTGATGCTGTGCGGCTGCGTCGGCGTGAACGGCGGCGGACTCGCGCACTACGTCGGCCAGGAAAAGCTGGCGCCGGGCGAGCCTTGGGGCGCCATCGCCTTCGCCAAGGACTGGGTGCCCG
Organism: uncultured Clostridia bacterium; assembly: GCA_964641945.1. Taxonomy (GTDB): domain Bacteria; phylum Acidobacteriota; class Blastocatellia; order UBA7656; family JADIYM01; genus JADIYM01. The sequence goes on along the minus strand of CAZXLQ010000077.1, from coordinate 9,563 downwards.
CGTCGCGATTGCAGAACGCTCCGAGCTGGCACTACGTCAACACCGACCAGTGGCGGTACGAGAAGGACTTCACCGATTACCACACCGTTCCGATACGGCAGCCGGAAGACTCGATCGCGAAAGGCCACACGATCGACATCCAGGCGCGCGCCGTTCGCAGCGGCTGGCTGCCGTTCTATCCGCAGTTCAACAAGAGCTCGATCGACCTCGTGCGCGAAGCCGAGGCGGCGGGCGCCGACTCTCCCGAGGCCGTCGTCCGCCACGCCGTGGACGAACTGAAGTCCGGAGGATTGAAGTTCTCGGTCGACGATCCCGACGCGCCCGAAAACTGGCCGCGCGTGTGGTTCATCTGGCGCGGCAACGCGCTGATGGCGAGCTCGAAGGGCCACGAGTACTTCCTCAATCACTACCTCGGTACGCACACGAACGCGATCGCGCAGGAAGTCGCCAAGGAATCCGTCAAGGAAGTCACGTGGCACGACAAGGTGCCGACCGGGAAGATGGACCTCGTCATCGACCTGAACTTCCGGATGGACACGTCGGCGCTCTACTCCGACATCGTCCTGCCCGCGGCGACCTGGTACGAAAAGGCCGATCTCAACTCGACCGACCTGCACAGCTTCATCCATCCGCTCTCGGCGGCGGTTCCGCCGTGCTGGGAGTCGAAGAGCGACTGGCAGATCTTCTCGTCGCTCGCGAAGAAGTTCTCTGAGCTCGCGCCGAAGCACTTCCCCGAGCCGGTCAAGGACCTCGTCGCGACGCCCCTCGCCCACGACACCGCCGCCGAGATCGCACAGCCGACTATGGCGGATTGGCGGAAGGGTGAGGTCGAGGCCATTCCCGGCAAGACCATGCCGGCGCTCAAGGTCGTCACCCGCGACTACCGCAACGTGCACCACCAGTACAACTCGTTCGGACCCCTCGTCCGGACGGGCGGACTCGGCGCGCACGGAACGCACTACGACATCCAGGACGAATACGACGAGGCTCTCTGCTCGATGCCGACCTACGAGTTCGACGGCAAGAGGTACCCGTCGCTCAAGGAGGACGTCGAGGTCTGCGAGACCATCCTCCGGTTCGCCTCGGTCACGAACGGCGAGCTCGCATACCGCTCCTACAAGGACATGGAAGAGCGAGTGGGACTGCCGCTCGCCCACCTCGTCGAGAAGGATCGCGGCGTCCGCGCGACCTACAAGGGACTTCAGGCGCGGCCGCACCGGTTCGTCAACAGCCCGATGTGGTCCGGGCTGACCGAGAACGGCCGCGCGTACTCACCGTTCACCTACAACGTCGAATGCCTGGTGCCGTGGCGGACGCTGACGGGCCGGCAGCACTTCTACCTCGACCATCCGGGCTACATCCAGTTCGGCGAGCATCTGCCGACCTACAAGCCCAAGCCGACGCCGACGCAGTACTCCGACGTCAAGTTCAGCACCGAGGTCGGACCGACCCTGATGCTCAACTACCTGACGCCGCACGGAAAGTGGCACATCCACTCGACGTACGGCGACAACCAGCGGATGACGACGCTCTCACGCGGCGTCGAGCCGTTCTGGATGAACCACCACGACGCCGATCTGATCGGCGTGGTCGACAACGACTGGGTCGAGGTCCACAACGATCACGGTGTCGTCGTGACACGCGCGGCGGTCAGCGCGCGAATCCCGCGCGGTATCTGCATCCAGTACCACTCGCCCGAGCGCACCTACTCAGTGCCGAAGTCCCCGATTCGCGGTGATCGCCGGGCCGGCGGTCACAACAGCCTGACGCGAACGCGGCTCAAGCCCAGCTTCATGGTCGGCGGGTATGGGCAGTTCACCTTCCACTTCAACTACTGGGGTCCGGTGGGACCCAACCGAGACACCCACATCCTCGTGCGACGACTGCCCGAGCTGAAGTGGTAGCAGAGAGGTCACCTCAATGGACGTACGCTCACAGATTTCCATGGTCTTCCACCTGGACAAGTGCATCGGGTGCCATACGTGCAGCATTGCCTGCAAGAACATCTGGACCGACCGCACCGGCGCCGACTACATGTGGTGGAACAACGTTGAAACCAAGCCAGGTACCGGCTACCCGACCGCCTGGGAGGACCAGAAGAAGTACTCGGGCGGCTGGGAAGTCAACGGCGACAAGCTCGAACTGAAGTCGACGGGCAAGCGGCGGACGATCACGAACATCTTCCACCACCCGCACCAGCCCAGCATGGACGACTACTACGAGCCCTGGACGTACGACTACCAGAACCTCTTCAACGCGCCCGAAGGCCCGGACCAGCCGACGGCCAAGCCCATCTCGATGGTCACGGGCGAATACATCGACATCGAGGCGGGTCCGAACTGGGACGACGACCTCGGCGGCTCGCCGGTCTATGCCGAAAACGATCCGAACCTCGAGGGATTGACGGCCGAGCAGCGCGAGCAGTTGAACGCCGTCGAGCGGCTTGTCTTCTTCTACTTCCCGCGCATCTGCAACCACTGCCTGAACCCGGGATGCGTCGCCGCATGTCCGTCGGGCGCGCTCTACAAGCGCGGCGAGGACGGCATCGTGCTCGTCGACCAGAACCGGTGCCGAGCATGGCGGTCGTGCATCGCCGCGTGTCCGTACAAGAAGGTCTTCTACAACTGGTTCACAGGGAAGTCCGAGAAGTGCATCCTCTGCTTCCCGCGTCTCGAGACGGGTCAGGCGCCGGCGTGTTTCCACTCGTGCGTCGGACGGATCCGTTACCTCGGTGTCCTGCTCTACGACGCCGAGCAGATCGAGTCGGTCGCGAAGCGGCCGAACGAGGAGCTTATTGACGCACACCGCGACATGGTTCTGGATCCTTTCGATCCGGCGGTCATCGAGGGGGCGATGCGCAACGGCATACACGAGTCGGTGATCGATTCCGCGCAGAAGTCGCCCGTCTACCAGTACGTGAAGACCTGGAAGATCGCGCTGCCGCCGCACATCGAGTTCCGCACGCTGCCGATGCTCTTCTACGTGCCGCCGATGTCGCCGGTGATGGCCAGCCGCGACGGCTCGACTGTCGATCACGTCTCGGAGAACCTCTTCCACGACATCGACGACTCGCGCGTGCCGATCCAGTTCCTGGCGAACCTCTTCGGCGCGGGGCACGAGGCCAAGGTGCGCTATGCCCTGCGCAAGCAGAAGGCCGTGCGGTGGTACCGGCGCTCCCTGACGGTTGGCGACGTGCCGATGGAGGTCGCCATGCGGATGCTCGCCGAGGCGGACTGCACGCCGGAGGAGGCCGAGTCGATCTACAGGCTGACATCGCTCTGTACGTTCGAGGACCGATTCGTGATTCCGCCCGCACACCGCGAAGAGGCTATCCAGATGCTCGAAGACCCGATGGAGCACAAGCAGAGCGTGGGCTTTGGCTTCCTCTCGAAGCCGAGGAGGGGGATGTGATCGGCGCGGCACAGAGCATCCACGAGCATCTCGCGAGACTCGTGGTGTATCCCGACGAGACGTTTCACGAGGACGTGGCCGGCTGCCGCGCCGCGCTTCAGTCCGACCACCCGGAGGCTGGAACAGCGGTGCGGTGCTTCGAAGAGGCGATCCGCGACGACACTGTCGAGGAAGTGGACGAGCTGTTCACCCGGACGTTCGACATCAATCCGGTCTGCTCGCTCGAGGTCGGCTGGCAGCTCTTCGGCGAGAACTATGGCCGCGGCGAGTTCCTCGTCACGATGCGGCAGGTCATGCGCGAGGCCGACCTGCCCGAGTCCAGCGAATTGCCTGATCACCTGATGCACGTGCTGCTGATCCTGGGCCGCGCTCCACGCGAATGGGCGGACGAGTTTGCAGCCATGTGCGTGATTCCGGCCATCGACAAGATGCTGAAGGGACTGAAAGGAAAGTCGAATCCCTACGCAAACGTGCTGCAGGCGATTCGGGACGTGATTGCGGAGCGCCACGCGACCGCGGCGTCGGAAAGCAACCTGCTTGAAGGAGAGCCATGGACACCTCAATTGCATTCCTGAACCTGCTGCTCTTCGGCATCCTGCCGTACGTCGCGCTGTTCACGTTCTTCCTGGTCACGATCCAGCGCTACCGGATGCAACGGTTCACGTATTCGAGCCTCTCGTCGCAACTGCTCGAGAACCAGGACCACTTCTGGGGGCTCGTGCCGTTCCACTACGGCATTCTCACGGTGCTCGGCGGGCACATCATCGGGTTTCTCATTCCGGCGCAGGTGCTGGCCTGGAACCGCGTATCGCTCCGGCTGTACGTGGTCGAGATCACGATGCTCATCGGTGGCGTTCTGACGCTCGTGGGACTCGTGTCGCTCGTCATGCGGCGCTTTCGGAACAGCAAGGTGCGGCGCGTGACCACGGTGCCGGACTGGATTCTGTACGCGCTGCTCGTCGTCCAGGTCGCTAGCGGGCTGACCGTGGCTCTGGTCTATCCGTGGGGATCGTCATGGTTCGCGGCGACGGCGGCGCAATACCTGCGCTCGATTGCGATGTTGAATCCGGACCTCTCCTACGTCTCCGCCGTGCCGTTCTTCGTGAAGTTGCACATCGTCAACGCGTGGCTCGTGATCGGGTTCTTCCCGTTCACGCGGCTCGTTCACATCCTCGTCGTGCCGAACCCGTACCTCTGGCGCAAGCCACAGGTCGTGCGCTGGAACTGGAACAGGCGCGGAATCCGGAATGTGGATTGACGTGATGCCATCGGGAAGGAGGCTCGCATGACAGAAGTTCCTGAAACCGGATGGCTGGGCAGTCGTCGACTGACGACGATCCTCGTGATTGCGCTCGTATTCGGCGCTGCACTTCTCGTTGTCGGATTCGGCCCCGTGCGGCTGGCGGGCAACCAGCAGGGCTACGAGCCGACGCAGCCGATCGCGTTTTCTCATCGTCTGCACGCCGGCGAGCTGGCCATCGACTGCATGTACTGCCATAGCGGTGCCGACAAGAGTCGTCACGCAGGCGTCCCGGCGGCGAGCACGTGCATGAACTGCCACAAGAACGTGACGTCGACGTTCGGCGCGTTCCGGGCCGAGGACGACCTGGCGAAGAAGGAGAAGCGGCCCCCGAGGCCGATAATCTCGGCGGAACTGCGGAAGCTCTACGACGCGCTCGGGCTCGACGACGCACGCAAGCCGGATCCCACGAAGACGGCCAGGCCGATACAGTGGGTACGAATTCACTCGGTTCCCGACTTCGTCCACTTCGATCACAGCGCACACGTGAACGTCGGCGTGACGTGCCAGCAGTGCCACGGAACCGTGCAGGCCATGGACCGGCTGCGGCAGGACAGCGACCTCGGCATGGGGTGGTGCGTGAACTGCCATCGGACGTCGAACCAGACGGGAATTGCCGGCCAGCCAGTTCGCGCGTCCATCGACTGCGCCACGTGCCACCACTGAGGGAGTGGAAAAGACCATGTCCGAATCCGATCCGAAACTGATCACGTCCCCCACCGACGATTGGTCGACGTCGCGGCGCACGTTCCTGCGCGCGGCCGGGTTCACGTTTGCGAGCGCGATGTTCACGGGCTGCCAGTCGACGCCGGTCCGCCACGCGATTCCGTACCTGGTACAGCCGGAAGACATAGTCCCCGGCAGGTCGGTCTACTACGCGGGGATGTGCGGCGGCTGCACGGCGGGTTGCGGCGTCCTGGTCAAGAACCGAGACGGCCGCCCGATCAAGATCGAGGGGTATCGCGACCACGCACTTTCGCAGGGCGGCGTTTGCGCTGTCGGCCAGGCGCACCTGCTTGGGCTCTATGACAGTCTTCGCTTTTCGAGTGCGCAGCGCGACGGGCAGCCGGTGAACTGGTCGGAGGTGGACGCCGAGATCACGGCGCAACTCGCGAAGATCCGGGGCGAGGGAGGTGCCGTCAGGTACCTCTCCGCGACCGTCAACGGTCCGACCGCGCGAACGGTCGTAGAGAAGTTCCTCGGCGGGTTCGCCGACGCCCGCTGGGTGATGTACGACCCGATCTCGTCGTCGGCCATCCTGGACGCGCATGAGCGCACGCACGGCGCGCGCGTGCTTCCGCGATACCGATTCGAAAAGGCGGACGTCATCGCGTCGTTCGACGCCGATTTCCTGGGAACGTGGACATCATCGGTCGAGCACACGGCCGGATACCGCTCTCGGCGCAGTCCCGACGACGCTGCCGTCCCGATGTCGTACCACGTCCAGTTCGAGTCGAGACTCTCGACGACGGGCGGGAAGGCCGACCGCCGCGTCCGCATCGCTCCGTCACAGGTTGGCGAGTTGGTGGCGAGCCTCGCCAGTCTCATCGCTCAGCGGGCCGGGACGGAATTCGCGCCGGGCGCGGTTTCGGCGGTCGAGAACGCGGGGCTCGGCGATCTCGCCGACCGGCTCTGGGCGGCACGCGGCCGCTCGCTCGTGGTCAGCGGCAGCCAGGACGTGCAGGCGCAGGTGCTCTGCAACTACATCAATCACCTGCTCGGCAATTACGGCCAGACCCTCGACGTCGCAGGCGCCTCGAATCAGCGTCTCGGCTCCGACGCGGCGTTGGCCGGACTGCTCGACGAATTGCGAAACGGCCGCGTCCGGGCGCTGCTCATCGACGGCGTCAATCCCGTCTTCGATCTTGGCGCGCCGACCGAGCTCGCCGATCTGATCAAGCGCGTGCCGCTAGTCGTCAACTTCGCATCGCGAAACGATGAGACGGCCGCAGTCTCGCGGTTCATCTGCCCCGACCATCATCCGCTCGAATCGTGGACAGACGCCGAGCCGGTACGGGGTCTCGTGAATCTGTCGCAGCCGGCAACGCGACCGCTCCTGAACACAAGGTCCGTCGTCGAGTCGCTGTCGACGTGGATGGGCGAGGCCCGCCCGCTTCTCGACATCGTGCGGGCGACCTGGGAAACCAAGGTGTTTCCGAGGCAGACCACGCAGCCGTCCTTTGTCGCCTTCTGGGAGCGGACCGTGCAGGACGGGTTCTGCATGGTCGCGCCCGAACCCGTCGCGGCCACGGCCTTCAACACCGGGGCCGTGAAACCGGCGGCCGGTGTCGCTGTTGTCGCCGGGCAACTCGAGATCGTCGTCTACCCGACTGTCGGAATGCTCGACGGACGCCACGCCTACAACGCCTGGCTGCAGGAGTTGCCGGACCCGATGACGCGCGTGACGTGGGACAGCTACGCGTGCCTCGCGCCTGCAACCGCGAAGCGGCTGGGACTGGCGGAAGGCGACGTCGTACGCGTGACCGCAGGAACGGCGGATTCGCCGGGCCCGAGCCTCGAGTGTCCGGTCGTGCTCCAGCCCGGGCAGCACGAAAACGTGGTCGCCCTGCCGATGGGATTCGGCAGCCGGCTGAGCGAGCGCTTCGCGAACGTCGGTCCCCAGTGGCTCCAGAGCCGGTCGGCCGTTGGCGACGACGGCCGTGTCGGCCGCAACGCGGCGCCGTTCGTTGCGATGCGTGACGGGGCGCGGCGATTCGACGGTAATCCGGTTCAGATTTCGGCAACCGGGCGCAGCCGCCCGCTTGCGGCGACGCAGTTGCACCATACCCTGAGCGCTCCCGAAGAGCTCAGCGGCCTCGGGTTCGAGCGGCGGGACATCGTGCGCCAGACTACGTTCGCCGAGTTGCACCAGGAATCGGCGCACGACGGGCACGGTGCGCACCACGGTCCGAGCGAGCTCTGGTCGGACGACCATCCCGTCACGGGTCCGAAATGGGGGATGTCGATCGACCTTTCCGCCTGCACGGGCTGTTCGGCGTGCGTCATTGCGTGCCAGGTCGAGAACAACGTGCCCGTGGTCGGCCGCGACGAAGTCATGCGCCAGCGCGAGATGCACTGGATCCGCATCGACCGGTACTACGAAGGCGAAGGCGAGGACGTCTCGTTCCAGCCGATGATGTGCCAGCAGTGCGCGGTCGCCGGCTGCGAGACCGTGTGCCCGGCGCTCGCAACCCTGCACAGCGAGGACGGCCTGAACCAGCAGGTCTACAACCGTTGCGTCGGCACGCGGTACTGCGCGAACAACTGTGCGTACAAGGTGCGGCGCTTCAACTGGTTCGACTATCCACACGCGGACCGCTTCCAGAACCTGGTCCTCAATCCGGACGTGACGGTGCGATCCCGAGGCGTGATGGAGAAGTGCACGTTCTGCGTGCAGCGCATTCAGGAGGCTCGCATCGCGGCCAGGGCGCGCGGCGAAGCGATCGCCGACGGAGCGATCGAACCGGCGTGCCAGCAGACGTGTCCGGCGCGGGCGATCACGTTCGGCGACCTCAATGATCCGAACAGCGCGGTCTCGAAGGCCAACCAGAGTCGCCGGCGGTATCGCGTCCTGGAGGAGGTCGGCACGGAGCCGTCGGTGTCGTACCAGGCAGTCGTTCGGAATCGTGAAGAAGGGGGAGGCCATCATGGCTGAGGTTGCATCCGTACTCAGGCTGCCGCTCGTCGCCCGCGACACGTCGCTAGGTCAGGTGACGCACGACGTCTGCGCGCCGATGGAGGGCCGGCCGACGTGGATGTGGTGGGCGGCGCTCATGGTGTCATCGGCGGCGATGCTCGTAGGCGCCGCTGCCGTGACCTACCAGGTCGCCACCGGAATCGGCACCTGGGGACTCAACCGGACCGTCGGGTGGGCGTTCGACATCACGAACTTCGTCTTCTGGATCGGCATCGGTCACGCCGGGACGCTGATCTCGGCCATCCTGTTCCTCTTCCGGCAACGATGGCGCACGGCCGTGAACCGCTCGGCCGAGGCGATGACGCTTTTTGCCGTGATGTGCGCCGGGATCTTCCCGATCATTCACATGGGCCGGCCGTGGCTCGCGTTCTTCGTGATTCCGTACTGGAACACCCGTGGACCGCTCTGGGTCAACTTCCGGTCGCCGCTCGTGTGGGACTTCTTCGCCATAAGCACGTATTTCCTGATCTCGGCGGTGTTCTGGTACATCGGCCTCATCCCCGACCTCGCGACGATCCGCGATCGCGAAAAGCCCGGCCTCCGGAAGACGATCTTCGGGATCCTCAGCCTCGGGTGGAACGGGTCGTTCCGGACCTGGCACCACTACGAGCTCGTCTACCTGCTGCTCGCCGGCCTCGCGACGCCGCTCGTCCTGTCGGTTCACAGCATCGTCAGCACTGACTTCGCTACGTCGGTGATTCCGGGCTGGCACACGACCATCTTCCCTCCCTACTTCGTCGCCGGCGCAATCTTTTCGGGCATGGCGATGGTGCTCACGCTGATGATCATCGTGCGCAAAGTCATGCGGCTCGAGAACTACCTGACGATGCGGCACATCGACGCGATGTGCAAACTCGTCATCGCCACGGGCGGCATCGTGGCGATCGCCTACGCCACCGAGTTCTTCACGGCCATGTACTCGGCCAATTCCTACGAGCAGTTCGTCTTCCTGAACCGGGCGCTCGGGCCGATGAACTGGGCGTACTGGATCATGGTCGGCTGCAACGTCATCACGCCGCAGTTCCTGTGGTTCAAGAAGATCCGGTCGAATCTCGTCGCCGTTTTCATCCTGACGATCTTCGTCAACATCGGCATGTGGTTCGAGCGCTTCGTCATCATCGTGACGTCGCTGCACCGCGACTTCCTGCCGTCGAG
>CAZXLQ010000076.1:0-18821 GCA_964641945.1 uncultured Clostridia bacterium | reverse complement strand
GGCGCTTCACGCCGCACTCCAAAGCGCTTCGCGCAATGTACTTGAGACCCTACGCCTGCCTTCGGGCCGTCCACGCCTCGGTCGCGGCGATGCAGATGCCGATCCAGCAGATGCCGGCGGCGAATCCGCCCGCCACGTCGCTCAGGTAGTGAACCCCGAGGTACACGCGACTCAACCCGATCGCAATGGCGCAGAGCATACAGCCTGCAACCGCCACGACCCGCCAGGCCCGGTGGGTTTCGAGTGTGACCGCAAGCACGTAGGCGAGGCTGCCGAAGAAAAGCATCGACCCCATCGAGTGCCCGCTCGGAAAGCTGAAGCCGGACGCCCGTACGAGCGGCTCGAACACACCCGGACGCGGCCGCGCGGTTGTCGACTTGAGCAGCATATTGAGCAACCCGCCGAGCACCATAGTTGCGGCAAATGCAATCAACCGGCGCCTGGATCCGACCTTCGCCAGCCAGATTCCGACTACGATGGAGAACACCGTGAGCGTGGAGGTGTTTCCGATCCTCGTGATCCACGACACGATCGTCGTTAGCCACGGAGTGTGAAGCGAGAGCGCCGCGTCGAACGCCGCCGCGTCGATCGAGGCGATCGTCGCAGACGTCATCACCTGACTCGAAAGCCAGATGAACACTGCGCCGGCAACGACCGAGACGCCAAGACTTCCGAGCGCGTGCGGCATCGATGCCGGAGCGACGGGCTTCAGCTTGAGGCGCCACCGTTCGGTATCCGGACGGTCGGCACGGCCCGATGTAGATTCCTCACTCAAAATGCGTGCTTGAATGCGTTCCGCTGGCAGCGAACGAGTCCACGGAAGTCGATCAGGTCGTTGTCGAGCGCGATCTCGTGCTCGGCCTGCAGGTACCGGCCGTTGAACGCCGGATTGTCCGTACCGAGACAATAATCGACTCCGGCATCGTCGAGCCGCTTCGTGACCTCGCGCACCGGACCGAGATCGGCAAACGTGCCCGTCTGGACGTACGTGCTCGGGCACAGCTCGATGCAGATGCCCCGCTCGCGCAGCTCCGAGAGCAACTCCGGACGATGCAAAGCGATCTGCACCCCATGGCCGATTCGACGCAGGTAAGGGAAGAACTCCGGGTGGATGAACTCCGGCGACGACTCGCCGAGGTGGGCCGTGGCCGGCAGGTAGGCATCGGCCGCCCGTCGGTAGAGGCCAAGAAAATGGTCGAGCCGCTCCCCGAGAGGCCTCTCCGGTCCCGCCACGTCGATGCCGCGGACCAGGTCGCGCCGTCGCAGCGCAAGATCCAGCGTTGCGTCGTTGATCGCATCAGGCAGCGCCGTGTGCAGGCAAAGCAGCAGGCGAACGTCCACGGCGTACGCGGGCACCTTCGTCGCCGCGGCAATTGCCTCGAGCACCGCTTCCATCGCGAGCACCCGATCCTCGACGCCCAGATTCGGATCCGTTCTCAGATATGGACTGAATCGCAGCTCGAGCAGGGACGTCTGCTCGAAGATGCGCGCACCGCGGATGATCCGATAGATGAAGTAGCCCATCGCACCGGGTGTCTGCAGCGGCTCCACGAGCTTGTGCAATTCGAGGTAGTCGACCAGCGTCGGCTGCCTCGTTGCGAAGTGGCGCTTCAGATCCGGGTAGGTCGGAAATCGCTCGAGCAGTTGCCGGATCGTCTCTCGCTCGGGTGGCGTAACTCCGGCGTCGGGTCCATCGGACTGGAGATATCCGAAGAGCACCTTCGGATGGACGGCGCCGCCGAGATGGCGATGAAGGTCGGCGAAGTCGGGTGCGGCACTGATACGACCGGCTTCAATCATTCCGTGGGAGCATACGGTCCCAGGCGCGACGGTGGCAATCCTGCCCGACGCTCATGACTTCGAAGCCGTGGCGACGTCCGCAAGCTCGCGCGCGAACTCTCGCGCGGTCGGCCTGTTCTCGGGGTTCTTCGCCATCGCCCGACGCACGACACGTTCAACCGGCTCAGGGATTCCGGGCGCAACCTCGCGAATCGGACGCGGTTCGGCGGTCATCAACTTTAGAGCGACGGCGTACGGGCTCGCCCCCTTCTCGATGTGAAAGGGAAGGTGGCCGCAGAGCATCCGGTAGAGCAGGACGCCGACGCTGTAGACGTCCGCGCGTCCGTCGTACAGAACGCCGGTCAGGCGTTCCGGCGACATGTAGTCCGGCGTTCCGAGGATCACCCCCGTCTCGGTGATGCCCTGCGCCTCGTGATCCGATCCCTTGCCGACGAGTTTCGCAATGCCGAAGTCGAGGACCTTGACGACCTCGCCGTGTTCTCCGTCGTGAAGAAATATGTTGTCGGGCTTGATGTCGCGATGGACGATGCCGGCTTCGTGTGCTTCGGCGAGCGCTTCGGCGACGGGTACGAGGATCGACGCGCAGCGTTCCAGCGGGAGAGTGCTTCCGTCGACGAGCACGTCCTTGAGCGTCTGCCCCTCGAGCAGCTCCATCACGAGGTAGGCAATCCCCGCCGACGAGACTCCGAAGTCCATGACCGTCACGGCGTTCGGGTGGTTGAGTCGAGTCGTGGAGATGGCCTCCTGGCGGAAGCGAGAGAGGGCCTCGGGAGAGTCGTTACCGGGAGACGGCCTGAGCACCTTGACCGCGACGGTTCGCCCGAGCGCCAGATGCATCGCGCGGTAGACCGCGCCGAACCCGCCGGATCCGATCATCTCGTCCAGACGATACTTGTCGTCGAGCACCGTCCCGGGTAGTGCTTCCGAGAGCGCCGAGAAGACGAGATTCGTTCGGGCCTGCGCCCGCAGCAACTCGTCGTTCGCACGGCTGAGATCCTCGTTGCGTCGAGAGAGCTCGTCGTTGGCGACTTCGAGAGCCTGCCGCTCCTGTTCGAGCAGCTGCTGGTTTCGCTCGAGCTCCCGGCGCATGCGGAAGAGGTTGAGCTGGGTCTCGATCCTGACGAGCACTTCCTCGGCCTGAAACGGTTTCGTGACGTAGTCGATGCCGCCGACGTTGAAAGCCCGGACCTTGTCGAAGACGTCGTCGAGCGCCGAAATGAAGATGACGGGAATGTCGCTTGTCTCGGGCGCTCCCTTGAGCTGCTCGCACACCTCGTAGCCGTCCATCTCGGGCATCTGGATGTCGAGCATGATCAGCTCGGGCGGATAGGCGCCGATCGTGTCGAGCGCCCGGCGCCCGCTGCTGGCAACGCGCACCTGGTATCCGGCGTTCTTCAGGATCCCGTAGAGCAGCGTCAGGTTGTTCGGGTTATCGTCGACGAGGAAGATGTCGCCTTTTCCCACGTCACTCACCCTCACACCTACCTCGGTAGCATTGCCGCATCTACGCGGATCTCGACTCGCCCGCCAGTCACGCCGCCGAGCGCGATGCGCCCGTTCTCTACACGCATCGAGTAGGGTGGCGCGGCAAGGACGGCAACGCGGTTCTTTCGCAGCGTCAGCTCGAGACCGGCGAGCCCGTCGCTGCACATCGTCGATACCGGAGCCTGTCCCCCGGATTTCAGCTCGATGGCTGCCGAGGCGCCGCATGCCAGACTCGCTTCGAACTTCCTGGCCTTCACCTGGATAGCGCCGGCGCCGACCTGCGCATCGATGCGATGGCGAAAGGCATCGCGCAACAGCGTCTCGACGTACTTTGGCTGGTATCCGTAAGCGCTGACCTCGACGGACAACGTACCGAGCTTGTCGGCCGACGTGGTCGACAATCGAAACACTCCGTCGGGACCGGTCGTCGTTCGCTCGGTCGTGGTCGGCGAAGACAGCGTCACCTGAGCGGCCGCAATCGGCGTACCCGCTGCAGAATCGAACACCGAGCCCGAGACGACTACCTCTCGAGCCGCATCGACTGCAAAACCCTCTTCGGGAACAGGACTGGCTGCGACCGCGGAGGCAAGTAGCGCGAGAATCGCAAGCGTATGGGGAATCGTCCGCCGCATCGGCCGGAGTGTAGCACAGCCCCGGATTGCGCCGGTTGAGAGCGTTGTATACTGGCGCCCGTGTCGGAAACCGTTCTCTGTCCGTCGTGCAATCGCACGAATGGTCTGCGTCGGACCGCGTGCATGTATTGTGGGGTGTCCCTTCCGGTAACCGAGTCGTCGGCCGGTGTCCAGGTGCCGATCCTCGCGCCGGTCGAAGAGTGGGAGCGAGGATTCACGGTAGTTCTGGCTCCACTCGATGACGACGGTCCGACGGAACGGCAACTCACCCGGCTCGCCGATATTGCGCGCATCGACGAAGCGGCGGCTCGCGCCATTCTCGCGTCGAGGCTCTCGCTCCCGCTCGTGCGAGTTTCGACTGACGAGGAAGCCGGCCTCGTGACTCGGCTGCTCGGAGAGGCCGGTTTCGGGACCACCATACTCGACGACCACACCCTCGAGCTCCGCGAGCGATCGCGGCGCGTCCGTGAGCTTCGGTTTCGGGAGGACGCCCTCGACTTGCTGGTTCTCTGGGGCGACTGGGTCACGGTGGCCCGGGATTCGATTCAGATTGTCGTCGAAGGACGAATGATCGATACGACCGTTGAAATCCTCGAAGGCTCGGGTCGAAAGCGGGGAACCCTGGACGTACAGGACACGTCGCAGTATTTCCAGGAGAGTTATGCGATCGACGTTTATGCCGGTTCGATCGACGAGAGCTTCCGGTTGAAGCCCGACATCTTCGATTACACGTGCCTCGGAATCGTTCCGAGCCCGATGCTCGAAGCCAATGTCGCCGAGCTGTCCGATCGCTTGCGGCAGTGGGTTGGATCGTCGCGTTACGACAATTCCTATCGACAGGTGTCGAAGCTGATCGAGTCGGCGTGGCCGCCGTCGTCACGCGTCCATTCCGACGGTCAGCGTCGACGCGGTGACTTCAAGAAATACACGCGGAGCTCGGTGACGACCGAGTCGATGACCCAGTTTACGCGCTATTCGAGGATGCGTTTCGCGCTTACGACGGGCGCTTGAAGAGGTAACCGCATTCGCGCAGGCTGTTGCCGCCCGCATCGAAGGCCGCATAAGACGAGCGCTGCATCTTGCCGGGAGACCCGGATGCGTCCCAGATGGATGCCGCGGCATGCCTCCCGTCCTTCGCAAGGGCGTAGAAGAACACGTCCCACGCGGGCCTGCCCTTGCCGCGATAGCGGTCGACGATACGCTGAAGCGCATCGAGGCACGCGTCGAGCGGGCTCATGCCCCGGCGCATGTTCTCGACGACTGTTCTTGCTCCGTTGATCTTGATGACCTCCTCGCCCCGGCCTGTCGAGCCGGCGGCGCCGACTTCGTTGTCGACATAGAGCCCGCAGCCGATCAGCGGAGAGTCGCCAACGCGCCCGGGAATCTTGAACGCGAGCCCGGATGTCGTCGTCGTTCCGGCGAGGTCTCCATGTGCGTCGAGGGCAAGACACGAGATCGTGCCGGTCGGCGGATTGAGAACATACGGATGAGCAATTCGTGCTGGTTCCCGACGCGCTGAGGCCGGTGGCTTCTTCGAGTCGGGCTCGGCATCGAAGACCGGCGGACCCCAGTCGTCGCGCTCGCCGCGTCGCTCGAGCCATTCGAGCCAGACGCGACGAGATTCTTCCGTCAGGAGGTTCTCGATCGCGAACCCGTGGGCGATCGCGAAACGCTGGGCGCCGTCACCGACGAGCATGACGTGGTTGGTGCGCTCCATCACGAGCCTTGCAACCTTCGAAGGTGTCCGGACACCCTGCAACGCGGCGACGGCACCGGCGCCTCCAGACCGGCCGTCCATGACGCTGGCATCCAACTCGACAATGCCGGCTTCATTCGGCAGTCCCCCGTAGCCTACGGTCATGTCCTTCGGGTCTTCCTCGACGACGTTCACTCCGGAGACGACGGCATCGACCGGCGTACCGCCACGCTCGAGTGAGAGACCGGCCCTCTCGGTTGCCATCAGGCCGTTCGCGCTCGATATGACGACGGGGCGGGCTGCGGAGGTTGTGGCAATACCTACCACGGGCCGTGCGGCCACGGCACTGGCAGCGAGCGCGGAGGCGCCGATGAACGAGCGACGATCGAGATGTTTCATGGTGTGAGGGGTCTCCAGCGAAGAACGAGGCTCCCTTTGTAACCGGACACGTCCGGATCTCAAAGGTCCTTCGTCATCGCGGGAAAAACACGTCGACCGGGCCCGGCTTCGCGCTTGCGCGACGAGTCCGTATGATGACCCCTTCGGATCAGCGCGATCGGAGACCCGCCGGCCATGACGCCTCAACTGATCAGCCTCGCAGTGGCCTACATTCTCGGCGCCGTGCCGTTCGGCTACGTCATCGTCCGGCTGACGAGCGGACAGGACGTTCGGGGAGGCGGCTCTGGATCGATTGGTGCAACGAATGTGACGCGTACGGCGGGGCTGAAAGCCGGCGCCTTGACGTACCTGCTCGATGTGGCGAAGGGGATGGCCGCGGTTGCCATCATGCTGCAGATCACTTCCGAGCCGGTATGGCTGGGGCTCGCTGCGGCTGCCACGATACTGGGCCACGTCTTCCCGGTGTTCCTCGGGTTCAAGGGTGGAAAGGGTGTAGCAACCGGGGTCGGAGCGTACCTGATCATCGCTCCACTCGCCGTCCTGACGACGCTCGCCGTGTGGGCCGTCATCTTCTGGAGGTGGCGAATGGTCTCGCTTGCATCGATCGTCGCCACTGCGCTCGTGCCGGTATGGGTTCTGCTCTGGTACGGGTGGGCCTGGCCGCGCCCGGACGCAGTGGCGACAGCAATCTCGACGTGCGTCGGCTGTTTCATCGTCATCGCCAAGCATCACGAGAACATTCGACGGCTTCTGTCCGGGACCGAGAGCCGTTTTTCCACTTCGTCGAAGTCGGAGGCTCCGTGAAGATCGCGTGCATTGGCTCAGGCAGCTGGGGAACGGCCCTCGCGCTGGTCGCGGCCCGCAATGGGCATGACGTCTGGCTCTGGGCCCGGCGCGCGGAAGCGGCTGCGCTGCTGCAGGACGAACGTACGAATTCGACGTACCTGCCGGGTGTGCCGTTTCCACCGAACATTCGACCGACGTCGTTGCTCGGCGATGCGCTCGACGGCGCAGAGATGGTCATCCTCGTGGTCCCCTCGCACGGAATCCGCGCCGTTCTGCGGGACATGCTGCCGTACATCGGGAGTCGCGCCGTCCTCGTCGGCGCCGTCAAGGGAATCGAGAACGAGACGCTGATGCGGATGTCCGACGTCGTTCGTGACGAGGTTGGCGACCGATTCGAGCCTCGCTACGTCGTGCTCTCGGGGCCGAGCTTCGCGGCGGAGACGGCACGCGGCGAGCCGACGGCCATCGTTGCGGCGTCCGGGAACGCGGAGTGGTCACGTTCCGTCCAGAAGGAGCTCTCGTCGAACACCCTTCGCGTGTACACGAACGACGATGTGGTCGGGGTCGAGCTCGGGGGAGCGCTCAAGAACGTCATGGCCATTGCGACGGGAGGTGTCACCGGGCTCGGGTTCGGCCACAACAGCGTCGCGGCCATCATCACTCGCGGTCTGGCCGAAATGACGCGGATGGCCGTTCGAATGGGCGGCCGCGTCGAGACTCTCGCGGGACTCGCCGGACTTGGCGATCTCGTGCTGACGTGCACCGGATCGCTGTCACGAAATAGAGGTGTGGGCATCGAGCTCGGACGTGGACGGCCGCTTGATGAGATACTGACGGAGATGCGTGAGGTCGCCGAGGGCGTCAAGACGACGCGCTCGGCGTACGAGCTCGGCCGGCGGCTCGACGTCGAGTTACCGATCACGGAGGCCGTGTACGCGCTGCTCTACGAAAATGGCAATGCACGCGCGATGGCGGACCGGCTCATGGGCCGGCCACTCAAGAGGGAATAGCAGCGATGTCAGAAGTCCGACAGCCGACGATCAAGAATCGCGAGGCGTTTCACCATTTCGAAATACTCGAGACGTGGGAGGCAGGCATCGTGCTCGCCGGGACCGAGGTCAAGTCGATCCGTGAGGGCAAGGCGAACTTGCGCGACGCCTACGCTGCCCTGAAGGAGGGCGAGCTCTGGCTGATGAATCTGTTCATCAGTCCCTACTCGCACGGGAATCGCGAGAACCACGAGGAACGTCGAACTCGGAAGCTCCTCCTCAACCGCGCCGAGCTCGCGAAACTCACGGGCCGAACCGTCGAAAAAGGACTGACGATCGTTCCGCTCAAGCTCTATTTCAAGAACGGCAGGGTCAAGGTCGAAATTGGCCTCGCGCGTGGAAAGAAGCTATACGACAAGCGGGAAGCCTCCATGAAACGGACCGTCGAACGCGAGACTCAGGCGGCGCTCAAGGACCGTGCTACCGGCCGGGGTTAGGTATCTGACAGTCTGCGATTGCCGCCTCGGAACAGCGGGCCTATACTTGACGGCCCTAATTTCCCAAGGAGACTGAATGGACGTCAAAGCTGATGCCGGACGCTTCGACCAGGTGGAGGCCGATGCACTGGTCGTTTCGGTCTTTGAGGGCGAGGACCCAACAGCAGGAGTAATCGGCGAGGTCAATCAGGCCATGGAAGGCCTTATCAAGGACCTCATGGGTTCGGACGAGCTACGCGGCAAGTCCGGCGACATGGTCTATCTATACCGGCCCGGCAACGTTAAGGCCCGGCGGGTCCTCCTGGTGGGCGTGGGCAAGCGCGAAGACTTCGACCTCGACTCGGTCCGTCAGCTCGCGGGCTCGGCTGTGCGTTATCTGCGCGGAAAGGGTGCCCGGACCGTCGCGATACTTCGACGGTCTCAGCTCAACATCGTTGCCGCGGCGGAAGCGGCGGTCGAGGGCGCGCTCATCGGACTCTACGAGCCCGACGTCTATCGGACATCCGATCGGGAAGAGCGTCGCATAGAGACTCTCATTCTCTGTACCGCGGGCGGCGGCAGCGCCGAAGACCTCGAGCGGGGCATCACCCGAGGACGCATCCTGGGCGAATCCACCAACTTCACGCGTGAGCTCGTCAACGAGCCGAGCAACGCGATGACGCCAGAGGCGCTGTCACTCAAGGCGCAGGAGATGGCCAGCCGGCTGGGCATGGAGGTTGACATACTGGACGAGCCGCGCCTTCGCGAGCTCGGCATGGGTGCAATTCTCGGAGTTGGCCGTGGATCGGACGAGCCATCCCGCCTGGTCGTGCTCAGGTATCTGCCGGAAGGCGCGCCGGCGGATCGCACGGTGGCGATCGTCGGGAAGGGCGTGACGTTCGACACCGGTGGAATCTCGATCAAGCCGTCGGACGGCATGGAGAAGATGAAGTACGACATGGCGGGCGCGGCCGCGGTTTTCGGCGCAATGCGCGCCATCGGGTTGCTCCAGCCGAATGTCAACGTCATCGGAATCGCTCCGCTCGTCGAGAACATGCCATCCGGCCGGGCGCTCAAGCCCGGAGACATTGTGAAAGGCCTGTCCGGCCGGTCCATAGAGATCCTGAACACGGATGCCGAGGGCAGGCTGATACTGTCCGACGCGATTTCATATGCCCGCAGGCTGGGAGCGACCGAGATAATCGACCTGGCGACACTGACCGGAGCCGTTTCGGTCGCACTCGGCCACGTAAATGCGGCCATTCTCGGGACCGATGACGAACTCGTTTCCGGCCTCATTGGAGCGGGAAAAACGGCCGGCGAGAAGCTATGGCGGCTTCCGCTGGATCCGGAGTTCCGCGAGATCGTGAAGAGCGATGTCGCCGATCTGAAGAATTCGACTGGGCGAGCGGCCGGTACGATCACTGCGGCCCACTTCCTCCGGGAGTTTGCCGAGGACACGCCGTGGGCTCACCTCGATATCGCCGGAATGGCCTGGCAGAACGAAAAAAAGGCCTTCATGGCCAAGGGGCCATCCGGATTCGGCGTCCGCACGCTCGTGAACTACGTGGCCTGCAACTAGTTGAATTTCAGGCCGCTGCGGGTTTCGTGCCGAGAACAGTCACGCACCCGCACGCGATTCCGGGCTGACGAGAATCGTCCGGCTCGGGCTCTTCGGGGAACGAACGCCGCTCGCATGCGTTTGACGGCCCTTGAGCCATCGAACAGGAGTATGACCTTGCTGAAATCATTTGCCATTGTCCTCATATCGGCCGCGTCGATTGCGGCGCCGCCTGTTTTCGCATCCAGTCAGGATCCCGCACCGTCGGCACCGCAGGAGAACACCCAGCCGGCGCCGCAGGAGCCTGCGCAGCAGCCCGAGGCAAACCCGGACCAGGCTCCCGCGGGAGAGAACCCGCAGCCGACCGGCAAACCCAGGTTGACGGCGAAGCCTTCGGTGGATCCGAACGCCGTAAAGAACGCGAAGCCCCGTAACGCGAAGGACGAAGCGGCCGCCAAGCGACATGCCGAACGGATGGCTGCCTACGAGAAGCGCCGCGAGGAGATCAAGCGCGCGGCTGCAGCCAAGCAGCTTCGGCCCGGAATGAAAGTGGACCTGCCTGAGGAAGCTCGTGCCAAGACCCCGCCTCCCCCGACTCCGGGCGTTCGCAAGCCCAAGACGCTGAAGGTCAACGAACAATACGACAAGGCAGTGGCCTTTCACGGAGAGCGAGTCCGGACGGGCAGCAAGGATCAGAAGGTCAAGTCGGTTCGCGCGCTCGCGCTGACGGACGACTCGAGAGCACTTCCAATCATCTCGGAGGCGCTCAAGGATGCCGACGCGGACGTTCGCTCCGTTGCGGCCGAGGGATTGGGGCAACTCGGTGTGGAGGAATGTGCCGCTCCGCTGGCCGCAGCGCTTTCAGGTGACGCGAACGCGACGGTACGAGCCGCCGCGGCGGACGCGTTCGGTTCATTCAACGCGAAGCAGGGCGTCGCGCTCCTGGCGGCTGCCTCCCGCGACTCATCGTCCGATGTTCGAGCCGCCGTCGCCGAGTCACTCAGCTCATATTCGGCTGATCCGGCCACGGAGACGCTGCTCTCGATGCTTGGCGACACGGACGCTTCGGTGCGCGATGCCGCGGCCGAGGCGCTCGGCTACCTCGCCGACGCCCGCGCGGTCACGCCGCTCGTCAACATGCTCAAGCGAGACGATTCGCAGGCCGTCCGGATCTCGGCGGCATATGCACTTGCCGAATTCGACGACAAGCGGGCGACGCAGGCGCTTGCGGACGTGTCCCGTTCGGATCGCGACGCCGTCGTGCGAAAAGCCGCGGCCGAGGCACTCGCGACGGTGGACGAGGAAGACGAGTAGCGGTCTGGACTGCCGAAGGCCCGGGTTGCCACTGCGCAAGACCGTCGCGTACACTTGCGTTTTGACATCCTCTGCGAGCAATCGCTTTCCAGCGGACAAGGAGTCTTCGACATGGGAACATCAGATTTGAGGATTCGAACGGCGACCGCAATCGCCGTTCTTGTCTTTGCTACCGGCTCGGCCGTCCCGGCATTTGCCTCGTCCAGAGCCGATGAGAAACCCCAAAAGAAGAGTCAGAAGCGCGAGCTCGACGACGTCTTCAAGCGCTGGTTGAAGGAAGACGTCGTCTACATCATCTCGCCCGAGGAAAAGGCTGCGTTCGAGAAGCTTGCGACCGACGAAGAGCGCGAGCAGTTCATCGAGCAGTTCTGGGTCCGACGCGACCCGGATCCGGACACGCCCGAGAACTCGGCGCGTGAAGAGCACTATCGTCGAATCGCGTATGCAAACGAACACTTCACGTCCGGACGCTCGGGATGGCGAACGGACCGTGGCCGGATCTACGTCGCGTGGGGCAAACCCGACAGCGTCGAGTCGTTTCCGACCGGACAGGTCTACGATCGTCCGCAATGGCAGGGCGGTGGTAACACCACGACGTACGCATACGAGACGTGGTGGTATCGCCATCTCGAGGGCGTCGGCGATGACATCGAGATCGAATTCGTGGATCCGTCGGGCAGCGGCGAGTACCGAATCGCCCGGACGCCTTACGAGAAGGATGCTCTGCTCTATGTAGGCAATGCCGGCCCGACGGACTGGGAGTCGCTGGGCCTTGCCAGCCGCACCGACCGTCCTGCCTACGGCGGCACCGGTGGCAAGTACTACAATCCGCCGGCCAAATACAGCCAGTTCGAGATCCTGACGCGACTCGCGGCCCTCGACAGAGGTCCTGGCGACAATGTCCGATTCAACGACCTCGGCTTGACGGCGGACGATCCTCGAATCGAGCAGAACGCGTTGCCATTTGCCGTCCGGACTGACTTCTACCGCGTTTCGGACAAGGATGTAGCGATGTCGCTCACGCTCCAGATCGAGCACAAGGACCTCGCGTTCGAGAACAAGGGCGGTGTGTACTCGGCATCGATCAACGTTTCGGCCAAGCTGACGCAGCTTTCGGGCAAGACGGCCGGCACGTTCCAGGAAGTCATCCTCACGCCACGATACGGCGAGGACAACATTGCCATCGGGCAGCAGCAGCGTTCTGCATTCCAGAAGAACCTGCTCATGAACCCCGGTCGCTACAAGGTTGACGTCCTCGCACGCGACACGACGAGCGGCAAGACCGGACTGATCACTCAGAGCTTCCAGGTTCCGCGCTTCGAGGAGTCGAAGCTGGCTACGAGCAGCGTCGTGCTTGCCTCGCGTATCGAGGAAGCTGGAAACCGCGCCGCTTCGCCGCAGTTCGTGATCGGCAAATACAAGGTGATTCCGAACGTCTCGAACACATATCGGGTCGGGCAGCCGCTGGAGGTGTTCCTCCAGATCTACGACGCGCAGATGGATCAGACGACCCTCATGCCTGCGATCGACGGTGAGTACGTCGTATTGCTCGACGGCAAGGAAGTGCGTCGGGTGCCGATCGAGACGTCCGGCAAGTTCTTCGACCTGACCGGAACGCAGATTGCCGTCGCGAAGGCAATCGACACGAAGGACTTCGCACCCGGAACGTACACGCTGCAAGTACGCATCAATGATCGCGTCGCACAAAGGACGCTTACGCCCGAGACGGAGTTCACCATCATTCCGTAGTCGTCGCGAATCGATCGCGACAACAGAAAGGCAGTAGGCCGCGGACACGAGTCCCGCCGCTTGCTGCCTTTGTGTTTTCCGGAGCCCTGATCATGAGAGCCAACCGCTACCGCACCCACACATGTGGCGAACTGCGAACCGAACACGCCGGAGCCACCGCAAGTCTCTCGGGATGGATTCACACGGTTCGCGACCATCGCGGCGTCGTTTTTCTCAGCTTGCGTGACCACTATGGTCAGACCCAGGTCGTGTTCGACGATGAGCACCCGGAAGCCCGCGACGTGGCGCGTCACCAGCATCACGAAACGGTGGTCCGCATCGAGGGTGAGGTCCGTCCACGTCCGGAAGGCACCGAGAATCCGGCGCTGGCGACGGGCGCCGTCGAAGTCCACGCCCGGTCCATCGACGTGTTGTCGACAGCCGAGCTCCTTCCGTTTCAGGTCGCTCGGGACGACGGCGTTCACGAGGATCTTCGCCTCACGTACCGGTTTCTCGATCTGCGGCGTGAACGCATGCAGCGGAACCTCAAGATGCGTGCACGCGTCGTCTCGTTCATCCGCTCGTACATGGAGCGAAGCGGCTTCCTCGAAGTGCACACGCCGATACTGGCAAACAGCTCGCCCGAAGGTGCACGCGACTACCTCGTGCCCTCGCGGGTCCATCCCGGAATGTTCTACGCGCTGCCCCAGGCTCCTCAGCAGTTCAAGCAACTGCTCATGGTTTCCGGAGTCGACCGTTACTACCAGATCGCGCCGTGCTTCCGTGACGAGGACGCGCGGGCCGACCGAAGTCCCGGTGAGTTCTATCAACTCGACCTCGAGATGGCTTTTGCCGAGCAGGAGGACGTCTTCGACGCTGTCGAGCCGCTCATGATCGCGCTGACGGAGGAGGTGGGCGGAAAGCGGGTGAAAACGATACCGTTTCCGCGGCTGACGTACCGCGAGAGCCTCGAGCGCTTCGGGAACGACAAGCCGGACATGCGGTTCGGCATGGAGATAGCAGACCTGACCGGTGAGTTCGTCGAGAGCGAATTCGCGACCTTCGCGAAGGCGGCAAAGGCCGGAGGCGGCGTGCGTGCCATTGCGGTCCCGGGCGCTGCCGCGTGGACTCGATCGGCAATCAAGAGGTTCGAGGATCGAGCTCGGGCGCTCGGCGCCGGTGGGCTCGTCGTCGTCGGGCTCGACGAAGCCTCGACCTACGGCCTCGGCTTCGCGAAGTTCTTCTCTCCGGCTGAGATCGACGCTCTTGC
The DNA here is from genome assembly GCA_964641945.1 of uncultured Clostridia bacterium. Classification (GTDB taxonomy): domain Bacteria; phylum Acidobacteriota; class Blastocatellia; order UBA7656; family JADIYM01; genus JADIYM01. The sequence goes on along the minus strand of CAZXLQ010000076.1, from coordinate 4,685 downwards.
AACGCGCACGGGCGCGGGGAAGGGCGACCTGGTCTGGGTGTGCGCTTCGGCGCGGGCGCTCGACGCGAGTCGCGTGCTCGGAATCCTTCGCGTCGAGGCGGCGGAGATCCTAGGCCTCCGGGACCCGAACGTACTTGCCTGGGGTTGGATCACCGACTTCCCGATGTTCGAACGCGACGAAACGACCGGGAAGGTCGACTTCAGCCACAACCCGTTTTCGATGCCGAAAGGCGGGCTCGAGGCGCTCGACTCGATGGATCCGACAGATATCAGCGCAAACCAGTACGACATATTCTGCAACGGCCTTGAGCTGAGCTCCGGCGCCGTACGGAACTACAGCCCCGACGTGATGTACAGGGCGTTCGAGATCGCCGGGTACGATCGCTCGGAGGTCGATGCACGATTCGGGCACATGATCGCGGCGTTCCGGTTCGGCGCACCTCCGCACGCCGGAATTGCTCCGGGCATCGAGCGGATCGTGATGCTGCTCACTGGAGAACCGAACCTGCGCGAGGTCGTGCCTTTTCCGAAGAACCAGCACTGCCGGGACCTGATGCTCGGGGCGCCGTCGGCGGTTCCTAATGCTCACCTCGCGGAGCTGCGAATCGCGCTTGTCCCAACTGCGTCAGAATAGAGGGGAGAAGCTTCGCACACAGAGACACGGTGTCACGGAGACACGGAGAAACAGCGGCATGAAGCTCAGCATTCGATGCTCTGAGCCTCAATGTCTCCGGGTCTCCGTGTCTCTGTGTGCGAAGCTCCCCGATCAGTCGTCCAGGTCCGGGCCTCGCTCGACGATTGCCTCGATGGCCAGCCGCACGCCACGCACCGCGAGCGCCAGCGGCATGTCGGCCGGGATATGGATGAACCCCGCTTGGCAGGGCGCTCCCGTACGCTCTATGTGATCGAGCAACGCGTACGACACGTGGTTGCAGAGAAACGTGCCGGCCGAGTTGGAAAGTGTCGCGGGGATCGAGGCAGACTGCAGTCGCTCGACGATCCGTTTGACTGGAAGACTCGCAAGGTAGGCGGCAGGGCCACCGGGGACCACGGGTTCGTCCACAGGCCGGTTGCCGGCGTTGTCCGGAATCCTGTAGTCGTCGACGTTGATTGCCACGCGCTCGGGAGTGATCTGACCCCTGTTCTCAGCGATTCCCAGCATCACCACGTAGTCGGGACGGGTCCTCTCGAAGGCTTCGATCAGCATCGACGAGGCGGCAAATCGGACCGTCGGCAGCTCGATGGCGGCCAGATCCAGGCCGTCGATTCCTTCCTCCCAGATTCGTCGAGCGACCACTGAAGACAGGTTGGACGTGTGTGGGCCGAATGGGTCGAATGCGGAAAGCAGCAATCTCGTCATTTCCGTGAAGTCTACCTGCCAAACGCAATGAAGGCCCAAAGCATGAGGATATGGGCGACGAGCATCGCCGCGGCGAAGGGCGCCTGAAAGCGAATGACGCCGTACGGGCTGCGCATCTCGAACAATGCGGCCGGCACGATGTTGAAGTTCGCCGCCATCGGTGTGCAGAGCGTTCCACAGGACGCGGCCGTAAGCACCATCAACCCGACGAGCGCCGGATCGGCGCCGAAGGGCACGACGAGCATCGGCACTCCAACGCCCGCCATCATCAGCGGAAACGTGGCGAACGAGTTGCCGAGGATGAACGTGAACGCCGCGATCCCCGTGCAGCAGATTACGACTACGAGAAAGAGGCTGTCCGTCGGGACGATGGCAGCAACACCCTTCGCGATGACGTCACCGACCCCGGCGGCCCGGAAGACCGCACCGAGCGCGGCCAGCAACTGCGGGAGGATCACGATCGCACCAACGGCGTCGGCCAGGCGCCGCCCTTCGTCCATCAGAACACGAGGCCGCGAGCGTGTGACGAGGAGCGCCACAACCGCCGCTACAATCGAGGCATATCCGAGGCTCGCATAGACGACGCGGTTTGGATCGAGCTCGAGCGGCGCCAATGCGAGCGTCGCGCCGTAGGTAAGCACCGGAATCGTGAGGACCGGCAGGAGAATCCGGTTGCGGAGCCGACTCGCCGACGCGGCACGCTCCGCGTGTGTCGGTTCGCCGTAGTCGCCGTGTCGGACAAGGCCGAACCCGTCGAGCGCCACCATCGCGAGAACCAGTGCACCTGTAGCCCAGGATGGAAGCACGCTCCCGAGCGCGAACGTGATCGCGAGCAGCAACCAGAACGCTCCGGTGCCGAACCTCGAAGGGTTCGCACGGTCGGCAAACGACAGCACGGCGATCGCCGCAAGCGCGACGCCCGAGAGCACGAAGACGGCCTCGAGCGTGAACAGTGTGTCGAACAGGCTCACGACTCGGCCTCTGTCGCTGGGAGTTCAGCCGTTGGCCGGGCCCGGGAAAGGCGACGATCCAGCCACCAGAACTGAACCGCACCGAGCACAGCAGCCGCTGTTGCGACGGGAATCGTCCAGAGGGCGACTCGGCGCGGATCGATCGCGTAGCCCATGTCTCCCAGCGTCGCCACTACGAGGGCGACGCCGGCGGCTCCGAAGAACAGATTCTGTCCAAAGAAGTTGCCGTAGTTCTCGGCGGCGCCCGTCGAAGCTTTCACGTCGTCGACCGCATCGGCGTCTTCTGACCGCTCCTGATCGAGGCGTTCGGCGCCGAGTGCCATTGGCAGGATCAGGGGTCGTCCCAGGGCGACGTGGCCGCTGCCCAGCCGGATGCCGAGCGCGCCGATTACGTAACGCAGCAGCTGAAAGACGATCTGCAATCGACCCGCAGTCGCGGCGCGAATGTGCTGGATGAGCTCGCGGGCCCGGTCCTGAAGACCAAATCGTTCGGACAGTCCGATCGCCGGCAGCGACAGCACGAAAAGCGTGATGATCCGCTGATTCGCGAATGAGCGGCCGAGCGTGTCGACGATGCCGGGCGCCGCGTCCGTTCCAACGAACGGCATGCCGGCAACAAGGCCGGTGACGATTCCGGCGACCACGACTACCGCCGTGACGCGCAGTCGAAGCGCGAAACCGACGATGATGATGAGGACGCCGACCAGCTTCAGCAATTCCATGCCGGCTCCATCTCGGGCGCTGGCCCGGACGGCGCGTCGAATCGCCGTCCGGGTGGCTTGCGGTCGACTATCGCGACGTGCGGCCCGATACCTGCGCGCGCACGAACTCGCGACGGAGCCCGACGATGTTCGCGAACGAAATGCCCTTCGGACACGCCGCCTCGCACTCGGTCGTGTTGGTGCACGAGCCGAAGCCTTCCTCGTCCATCTTCGCGACCATGTTCGAGACGCGCGTCGTGCGCTCGGGATTTCCCTGCGGCAGGTGTGCGAAGTGCATGACTTTCGCGCTGACGAAAAGGAGTGCCGAAGCATTCTTGCAGGCGGCGACGCAAGCCCCGCAACCGATGCAGGCGGCGGCGTCCATCGCCGATTCCGCAGCTGCCTTGGGAATGAGGATGGCATTGGCGTCCGGCGCATTGCCGGCGCTGATCGAGTTGTAACCGCCGGCCTCGATGATCCGGTCGAAGGAGGAGCGATCGACGCAGAGGTCCCTGAGGATCGGAAACGGTCGAGCACGCCACGGTTCGATGACGATTGTCTCGCCGTCCGAGAAACGCCGCATGTGCAGCTGGCAGGTCGCAGTCTCCCTGTCCGGACCGTGAGCCTGACCATTGATGACGAGACCGCACGACCCGCAGATGCCCTCGCGACAGTCGGAGTCGAAAGATACCGGCTCGTCTCCCTTGGCGATGAGGCGCTCGTTGAGGATGTCGAGCATCTCGAGGAACGAGGCGTGCGTCGAGACCTTGTCGAGCGGGTAGGTCTCGAACCGGCCAGCCGAGGAGGGCCCGTTCTGCCGCCATACCTTCAGCGTCACGTTTATCGTCTCGCTCATTTGTAGCTCCTCTGCGTGGGCTTCACCTCCTCGAATTCGAGGGGTTCCTTGTGCAGCGCCGGATCCTGTCCGACGCCGGTGAACTCCCACGCTGCCACGTACTGGAAGTTCTCGTCATCACGCTGCGCTTCGCCTTCATCGGTCTGGAATTCCTCTCGGAAGTGGCCGCCACACGACTCGTTGCGGTGCAGCGCGTCGACCACCATCAGCTCGGCGAATTCCATGTAGTCGGCCACGCGCCCGGCCCGCTCGAGGTCCTGGTTGAGTTCATCGCCGTCGCCGGTCACGCGCACCTCCTTCCAGAACTGGTCGCGGAGGTCACGGACCCGGTCCCGGGCCTCGCGCAGTCCGTCAGCGTTGCGCGCCATGCCGCAATGGTTCCACAGCGTCAATCCGAGCTCCCGGTGAAAGCTCTCGACCGACCGGCTGCCTTTGATGCCGAGCAGCTTTGCAGTGAGGTCGCGGCACGAAGCCACGGCATCGGCGAACGCCGGATGGTCGGTCGAAATCTTCGGGAGGGCGCGTCCGGCGATATGGCTGCCCAGCGTGTACGGGACTATGAAGTACCCGTCGGCCAGGCCCTGCATCAGCGCGCTGGCGCCGAGCCGGTTGGCGCCGTGATCCGAGAAGTTCGCCTCGCCCAGCACGAAGAGTCCGGGCACAGTGCTTTCGAGGTTGTAGTCGACCCACAGCCCGCCCATCGTGTAGTGAACGGCCGGATAGATACGCATCGGCGTCTGGTACGGGTTGTCGTCCGTGATCTTCTGGTACATCTGGAAGAGATTGCCGTACTTCTC
>CAZXLQ010000075.1:8396-18830 GCA_964641945.1 uncultured Clostridia bacterium | reverse complement strand
CCCTCTTTGGGGGGCCGGTGGCCCACCGCGGCCCCCCGGCCCCCCCCCCCCCCCCCGCGCCCCCCCCCCCCCCCCACTCCAAGGCGCTTCGCGCAAGACGGCACTTCAGCCCAAATAATCGTGGAAACCCATCAGTTTCGCCGGCAAACCGATCCAACCCTATCTGAATAGATAGTTGTCCGAAGCGACGGCCCGGACTATCCATTCAACAGCGGGCGAGCGCCGACCGCAGGCGCCCGCGCGGCCACGGACGGTGATGATCGGGACTTTCGGAGGAGCGCAATGACGCTCACTCGGCTCACGACATCGGCGCGAAGACTGGCAGCCCAGCTTCGAGAATGGTCACACGACGAGGACGGACTCGAGGCCGTCGAGTGGGTGCTCCTGCTCGCCGGCGGGGTTGTTCCACTCGCGACGATCATGTTCAGGCTGATGAAGGCCGTCGTCTTCTACTACGAAGTGACGAGCTGGGGAGTGTCGCTTCCGTTTCCTTGATCCATCCCGATCGTGAAGCACCGACGATCCTGAGAACGAGGAGTGCCTTCACAATGAACGCGATCAACAGACAACTCTCGGAAATCTACGGCACGTTTTCGCGCCGGATCCGCTCGGCCCGGGACTCGTTCGACGCCGACGAAACCGGCCTGAGCACGGTGGAGATGCTCCTGCTCCTGTTCATCGGTGTCGTGATCATCATCGCGATCATCGCCTACTTCTGGAGCTACATCTGGCCGACGATCCAGAACATCATCAACGACCTGTTCGAGCAGAACCAGAACTGACGGTCGGGGCGTCTCATGATGAACGGGCAGACGATGATCCTGATTGCCGTCACGCTGACGGCTGCGGTCACCGACGCGACGCGCGGCAAGGTCTACAACTGGCTCACGTATCCGGCAGCCGTTGCCGGTCTGATCCTCAGTGTAGTCGCCGCTCCGCCGACACCGATCGAGAGTGTCGTCGGGCTCGCGCTGGGACTGCTTCTCTTCGGCGCCCTTCGCCGGATCGGGAAGATGGGCGCGGGAGACGTGAAGCTCATGGCCGCCGTCGGCGCGCTCAAGGGACCGGTCTTTCTCGTGTTTGCGAGCTTCTACGTCATCGTCGCCGCGGGCCTCGCCGCCATCGTCGTGCTGGCGATGAAGCGGCGTCTCGTTCCGACCCTGCGCTGGGCCGCGACGTTGATGGTCTCGGCCTTCGTGCCCGGCGTTGGGTCGCGGCAGCTCGGGGTCGAGCAGACGGAAATGCCGTTCGCGCCGGCAATCTTTCTGGGGGTTGCTTACGCCGCCGCACTCGAAATGGCGTACGGGCAGTTCTCGTTCTGATGTGAACAAAATGCCGATGTCCGAGGGACATAGTTCGATCGGAAGCCCGCGGGTCCGGACGGGGCTCGGCATTGCCGCGGCGATAGCGTTCGTTGCGGCGCTCGATCCGCGCGCGTTCCTCTCGTTTCTCACGAGATCCGCCCCGGCGGCGTTTCCCGAATACGCCGGGTCGAACATTCCACAGTACACGCCGTTCACCGGATCGCTCGCGCTCTCCATCGGTCCCTGGCTGCTCGCCGCGACGGCGCTGGTCCTGCTCATCGTCCGCTTCTCAGGTCGTATTCGCGCCGCGTGGGAACCGACGCCGCAGGCGGCAAGCGAATCGCTCGTCGCCGGCGAGAACGGCCGGAGCGCCATCGAGTTCCTTCTCCTGCTGCCGATCGTACTGTCGATCCTGCTGCTCATTCTCGAAACCGCGTTGATGGTCCAGGCGAAGTTCGTCGTCAACTACGCGGCGTTCTGCGCCGTGCGTTCGGCCATCGTGTGGATTCCGGCGGATGCACCCGGCGGAGAGGCTCGCAACCACATCGAACGGACGAACCCGAACTCCGACAAGATGCAGAAGATCTGGCGCTCGGCGGCGTTCGCGTGCGTCTCGATCTCGCCTCACTTCTCGTCGTCACTCGTCGACAGGACAGGCATCTCGGACGCGAGTGACGACCAGAAGGAAGCCGTGGAACGCATCGCGGCGTTCTTTCCGAGCGACGGGGACGGCAATGTCGCCGACTCGTTCAAGAACCGCCTGGCCTACGGATTCGACAGCGCGAACACGAAGATCGAGATCGTCGCGGAAAGCGGATCGCACGATCAGAACGCAGGCGACTACGGCGACCACGATCCGGTGACCGTGAGGGTCACGCATCGGTTCTATCTCGGGATACCTCTGGCGAACCGGCTGATGGGAACGTCGTTCGCGGTCGGCCCGGGGTCCGGTTTCTACTATCCGATTACGGAGCAGTACACGCTGCTCAACGAGGGCGAGCCGTTGGGTTCATAGGACAACCCAGAGCGTAGACCAATGAACGAAGGAGTCCAGGACGAAGGCCAACCGAACAGAACGGTCACGACCGGCGACGCGATCGCGGATGAGTCCCTGCACGGGGACGAGCGCGGCGTCGTCAGTGTCTTCTTCGTGTTCGGACTCCTAGCGCTCGTCCTTTTGATCGGCGTCCTCTTCGATACTGCGAAGCAGACGACGCGCAAGGTGGAAATGCAGGGCGCTGCCGATGCCTCGGCCGTCACGGGCGGCGCCTACGTCGCGCGCGGCATGAACCTCATCGTGTTCAACAACTGCGGGATGGCCGACATTCTGGCCGTGCAGGTCACCATTCATTCGTACCTGATGGCGCTGAATTATTCGAACGTCATCATCAAGGCCATCTGCGCCGGCCTCAAGTCCAATCCCTACACCGCGGCCTTCGGAGCAATCTGGGAAACGACCTGGGAGATCTACTACAACATCGCCCATCCCATAGCCGACGAAGTGGATGATTTCCTCTCCGGCTCCTCGGGAGTCGGATGGGAAACCCAAAGAGTAATCGATGGCATCAACCAGGTTCTGAAGCCGACGATCGGGCCCATTGCCGCCCTTCACGCCGTCGAATTCGCCACCAGCAACGGAGCCGATCGGCAGTTCCTGCTCCCGCAGGAATCCGATCTCGTTCCAACGATCCCGTCGCTTCCGATCGACCGGGGTCCGCAACAGCGCATCGCCGATCGCGCCGAGGACTGCCCTGCCCCCTTCCTTAGCGACATTCTGAGAATCACGATGCTCGGCGCGACGCTCTCGGCCCCGATCATGCTCGCGAACTACGAGGTGATGCTCGCGTGGAACTGGAGCAGCCTGCAGTCGGACGACGGCAGCGCCACCGGCTCGGGCCCTGACCGGGACGAGATGATCGAGATGGGACTGAATCAGGCGCTTCAAGACGTGCACGACAATCCGCAGAAGGCGGTCGACTATCTCGACCAGGACCTGATTTTCGGTGGGTCTCGCACCACGGCGTACATGAACAGCCATCCTAACCTGAGGGATCAGTACGGTTCGCCCGACGATGGCTTCGATCGAGACGGCTTCGCCGCGTACCTCCTGGCCAACCCCGATGCGGCCGAACAGTACGTCAAGGAGACGCGATCCGACGAGATCCGCGCCACGGTTGAATCCGGGTTTCCAGGCGGCGTCGGCGGAAGCGGGACGGGCGCCGGCAGCGGGAGCGACTGGGAGCCGCTCAGCTGGCCCGACGACCCTCCAAAACCGATGGTGCTCGACGTCGACAGCGACGAAGACAACGTCGACGCCGATCACGAGAAGGTCGCGAAGTACCTTCGTTATTTGAGCGTGACGTGGGCCGAGATGCGACCGAGTCCCATCGGTCCGGACCGCCTTCGCAACCGGGCGCCGTACGGCTGGATGACCTACGGACAGTCCCACGTCTACAACCCGACCAAATGGGACATGTTCAGTCAGGACTGGCGCGTGAAGCTCGTCCCGGCCGAGATCCTCGACGAGAAGTTCGACGAGCTGCGCGTCGCCAGCGGCGTCGTGTTCGGTCAGAACATGATGGCCGCCAGCGACCCCGGAGGCGACTGGACGTACGTCAACAACCACTGAGCCGGAGGGCCTCATGACGTCGACAGTGAAACGGCAGTGCGAGTCGCGGGAGCAGCGGGGCGCCTCATCGCTCGAGATGGTCCTTCTGTTGCCGTTCATCACGATGACGTTCCTGATCCTGGTGGGCCTCGGCTACGTACTGGCGACGAAACAGCACGCGCTCGTCGCCGCACGTTATGCAAGCACGTACCGCGTGGCAAAGGGCGGGGATCCCACGCCGGCCGCGGTCGCACACGCGGCTTTCAATGGCGTGGAACAGTGGCAGACGACGATCGACGTCGACTCGCCGCCGTCGTTCGTCCCGTTCCTGTCTTCGTTCGACAGCAGCGGCACGGCAACGGGAGTTGCCGGATCGACACCGACGCGCGGCATCGTCCCGAAGCTCTACCCAACGATTCCGGCCGCGACCGCCAGATTCCAGATTCCGACCACGACGTCGACGTGCCGAGAGATCGGGGGATCGAGCTACCTCACGTTCATCCTGAATCAGGGCGGCGTGGGCGAAATCTTCGACTCCGATGACGAGGACTGCTGCAACTGCTACACCGCGGATTGACCATGAAACCTGAGGACCCAACAAGATTCGAAAGTCGCGGCGCCGAGCGTATAACGGGCGTCGTGCTTGCGATCGTGCTGGCGGTCATCGGCGCCGCGCTCGCGTATCGCTACGGTCCCAGGCCCGAAGCGCACGCCGACACGGCTCGTGCCACGTCCGCTGAAGCGACTCGCCGGGCGCCGGCTGCGACGGACAGGAGTGGTGTTGCGCTCTTCGAGAGCCTCGGACTTGCGGCGAATCGAACGGCGAGCGGCCAGTCCGATCTCGACGTCGACCGAATCCTGGATGACGTCGAGCGGACCTATGTCCGCCGCGGGTTCACGAGCGGAAACGCGTCCGGTGCGACCGTTGCCGACAGCGGAAAGGCGGACCCGACGCGCCTTCCTCGCGAGCTCTATTTCCGATCGGATTGCCCGGTTGGAATGATAGTTGGCGTCGGCCGCAACGCAAATCCAGCCGCCGAGGCGGCCCCGGAGAACACTGACTTAGTCGCCTACGTGACGCTCGTATCGCCGCTTCCGGGTGGTGGCTCGGCGTGGGCGACGCATCGTTACGACCAATCGGCCGTCGAGGCGCTTTCGAAGATCCGGCTGGTGGACGGAAATGGCGACTTTCCCGGGATCGATCCTCCCGGTGTGCCACGTATTCCCGGCTCGCGACGTTTGCTCGCGGTTCCGCGGCTCAGCGGATCGGGTGCGCTGACGTTCTATGAAGTCGGCGGCCCGATCGCCGGCATTCGGGCCCGGGCAACAGCCGAGATGGAGCGCGCCGGCTGGCGGCTCGATCCGTACCAGATGATCCAGGTCGCGGGCACGGGCGCCCTCATCTTCACGATGGGTGACCTGACCTGCACGTTGTGGATTCAACAGAACGCCGTCGACCCTGACCGCGTCGGCATCGTCGTCGTGTCGCAGTGACTGCCACGCCAGAGGAACCATGAAGTCCACGAAGCCACGTGCTAGAGAACCGCGCCGCCGACAGGAGGGCGAATCGTGAAAAACAGGATTGTGGTCATCGCAGCAATCGTGCTCGGCCTTCTCGCCGCTGCCATCAACTGGGCCTATGTCTCGAGCGTCCGGGGATCGGGCATGACCGTGCTTCGCGTGAAGGAGGGCAAGCGGATTCAGGCCGGACAGAAAGTGACCGGCGACTTCTTCGAGCCCGTCACGCTGTACGGCGACGTCGCACAACTCCGCCGCCTCGCCGTCGCGTCCTCCGAGATCGGAGGCTTCAAGGACAACCCGGTCACCTCGCCGCTCGAGCCGGGAGACCTGCTCCTGCTGACCTCGTTCCAGCTTCGCGGAGATGCCGGGCTACGGCGCGAGATCGGTCAGGGCGAGAGGGCCATCACTGTCGCCGTCGTCGATGAATCGAAGGCCGTCGGGTTTTTCGTGCGGCCCGGGGACGTGGTGGACGTCTGGGGTGTCATCGCCGAGCGCAGCTACCTGTTGAAGGACCACGCAAAGGTAGCCGCCGTCGGTGACGTGTATCAGCTGGCCGGCGAGAGCAGCTCGAGCGACGGCCAGAAGAAGTACCGGAGCGTGACGCTGGTCGTGAGCGCGATCGACGTCGAGGCGCTCGTTCACAACATTGCCGCGGCAGGCAACAAGGTGACTCTTGCGCTCATAGGCGAAGCCGACGCCGGCTCGCCGGCCGGTCCGGCGCTCGAGCCCGTGTTCGCGAAGCCGCCACCACCGGCCACGAAGCCCGCGGCACAGCCGGCGCCTGCCGTCGCCAGGCCGGTAGCGCCGCCTGCCGGCGCTGTGCCGGGACCGGCCGTGGGCGGTCAGTAGGAAACAAGGAGCCGACGTGGATCAGTCCGAGAGCCAACTCAATCTGACGCGAACGAGCCGCAACTCGGGAGCGGTTGCCTCCGCCCTGCGGCGAAAGCTCCACGAGCTCGAGGCGGACATTCACTACCGCCTGCTCGACACGCTTCGGATCGGCGGCGCCGGCCCGACAGAGGACGCGCAGCGAAAGCACACGGTCTCGACGCTCGACAAGCTGCTCGACCAGCTTCACCTCGCAACGGATCTCGAGGAGTACCTCGCGATCGAGGCGCTCCACGAGCTCCTTCTCGACCGCGTTCACGGTTACGGCCAGCCCGGCGCGAGTGACCGCGACCGGCGCGGTCAGCGCGAGAACGCCGTGTATTTCGCCGGCCTTGTGGAGCTGTTGCTCGAGCGGCTGGGTGTGCGTGCGGAGTCATCGCAGTTCGAAAACGCCGAGCGCGTCGAACAGGGACTCGACCGACTCGTTCGCAGGGACTCGAGCCTGCTCAAGCCGGGCGACCGCAAGACGCTCGCGCTCGGTCTCGTGCGCGAGCATCTGCTGGACGTCGTCTTCGGGCTCGGTCCGCTCGAGGACCTGATGTCGGCCGACGACGTCAACGACATCATGGTGATTCCGAGCGGCGACATCTACATCGAGCGTCGCGGCGTGATCCTGGACTCGGGGCGCAAGATGCTCTCGCCGGACGTCTCTCGCCGGATCGTCGAGCGCATCATCGCCAGGGAGGGCCGCAGGATCGATCAGAGCTCGCCTATGGTCGACGCCCGTGTGCAGGACGGCTCTCGACTCAACGCCATCATCGAACCGGTCGCGACGAAGGGACCGGCGCTGACGATCCGCAAGTTCCAGAAAAAGCAGTTCACGGTCGAGGACCTGATCGCCCGAAACACCCTCTCGCGCCAGGCGGCCGAATTGCTGAAGGCCTGTGTGCTCGCGCGAAAGAACATCATCCTGTCGGGCGGCACCGGGTCGGGCAAGACGACGCTGCTCAACGTGCTGGCGAGCTTCATTCCGAGCGGCGAGCGCATCGTGACGGTCGAGGACACGGCCGAGATCCAGCTCGCGCAACGCCATGTGATCACGCTCCAGGCCAAGCCGCCGAACCTCGAGGGCAAGGGAGCGATCACGATCAGGCACCTCGTCCGCAACACGCTGCGCATGAGGCCGGATCGCATCATCGTTGGCGAATGCCGTGGCGGCGAGGCGCTCGACATGCTGCAGGCCATGAACACGGGCCACGACGGTTCGCTGACGACGCTGCACGCGAACTCGCCGTGGGACGCCCTGCGAAGGCTCGAAGTGCTGTCGATGGAGGCGGAAGGCATCGATCTTCCGAGCCGTGCCCTGCGAGAGCAGATCGGCTCGGCCGTGGACGTCATCGTCCAGGTTTGCCGCTTCTCGGACGGACTGCGGCGCGTCACGTCCATCTGCGAGGTCGTCGGGATCGACGACGACGACAACCAGGTAATTCTCGAGGAGGTGTTCGCGGTTCGCCGGAAGAAGGGCGAGCCCCGCTCGGCCGGACGGCTCGAGTTCACGGGCTTCGTTCCCTCCTTCCTTGACCAGTTGCTCGACACCGGTCGGGTGACGCTCGACACGTTGTTCTGATCCGCGCCGTGCGGCGGGATGCCGGAGATTCCATGATTGCGTTCATCACATCACTCCTGATCTGCCTGAGCGTGACGGCGCTCGTCGTCGGGGGATACCAGGCAGGATGGGGCTGGTTCGAGAAACGCGCCGAGTCGGATGCGGCGCGGTATGCGACGTGGGTCGACGAGCTCTTCCTCGGTTGGACGCCGAAGCAGGCGCGGCAGGCCGCATTCGGCGCCATCGCGCTGATCGCTGCGGTATTCGTGGCGACCATCCTGTTGAGCGGGAGCATCGTATTCGCCCTGGCCGCGGCATTCGCCGCGCACTTCGTTCCCAAGGGGCTCTATTCGGTTGCGCGTACGAGGAGGCTCAAGCGGTTCGACGAGCAGCTGCCCGATGCCGTACAGGTGATGATCGCGTCGGTGCGCGCCGGCCGCAGCCTTGCCCAGGCGATAGGGGACGTCTCCGAGAAACTCTCGGGCCCGGTAGCGCAGGAGTTCGGCGTCATCTCGGGCGAGTACCGCCTCGGTGGCGCTAGCATCGAGGAAGCGCTTCGCCGGACGCGAGACCGGCTCAACGTCGAGAACTTCACGATGGTGAGCTCGGCGCTGATCATCAACTGCGAGCGTGGCGGCGAGGTGCTCACCATGCTCGAGCGCATCTCCGCGTCAATCCGCGAGATCTCGCGTCTTCAGAAGAAGATCGTCAGCGAGATGGCCGAGGTGCGGGCGCAGCAGAAGATCGTGCTCACGATGACTCCGATCTTCGGAACGCTCATCTGCCTGGCCGATCCGTCGATACCGGACATCCTGTTTCACACGCTGATGGGAAACATACTTCTGGTCTTCGTCATCGGCGTTCAGGCGATCGGCATTCTGTGGATAAGGCGCATTTTGAAGACGTCCATCTGAAATTCCGCGCGACTGCGGCAGCGGACCACGGTCGCGGGAAACGGGGACACACAATGGCTCTTCTGGCAGCACTGCTCAGCTCGGCGGCGGCGTTCGGCGCCACGGCGCTGCTCATCCACTGGCTCATGTCGCGGGCGATGGTCACCTACGCCGAAGGCCAGGAGCGAATCGGGCACTACAACGTCGATCGCTCGGGCGCCGCCGAGCCCGGTTCCCTTTCCGCCATCGCCGCCAAAGTCGGTCTGGTCTTTCTGCCGCTCAACGAAAGGCTGCGTGACGCCAATACGTTCGGGGTCGGCCAGATGCTCGCCAACTGGGAGTATCGGCTGATACGGGCGGGTCTGCGGTCGAGGATGACGGCCGAACAGTTCCTCGGAGTCTGCGAGGTGGGAGGAGTCTGTGGCGGACTGCTTGTCTGGCTCCTGTCGCAGGCATTCGGGATGTCGGTCCTCGGCGGACTCCTGCTCGGATTCCCGATCGGCGCGATGATCGGCTTCGGCATTCCGGTCATTGGACTGAGCAGCGCGGCGGACGACCGGGTGGCGCTCATCGAGAAGCGGCTGCCGTTCGCCATCGAGTTCATGTTGCTCGCCATGGAAGCGAACGCGGCATTGCCCCAGGCGATGATGGTCTACCGGGACCTCATGGTCGGCGATCCGCTCGGCGCGGAGTTCGACGCGGTGCTCACCGACATCGACCGCGGGCTGTCGCAGATCAACGCGCTCAAGGCCATGGGCGAGCGCCTCGATTCGGACGCGATGACGGCGTTCCTGCTTGCGGTGACAATCGGTCTCGACACGGGTCAGCCGGTCAAGGAAGTCCTCCAGACCCAGGCCGACGCGACACGGCGCCACCGTTTCCAGAATGCAGAGGAGGTGGCGAAAACGGCCGGTACGAGGGCCATCTTCCCTCTGTTCGTCGTCGTGCTCGGCATTCTGATGCTGGTTCTCGGACCAATGGCGATCAAGATCGTCCAGGGAGATCTGCTATGAGCCCCATCAAGCTCGGAAAGGCATCGACGCCACCGCCCGGCGGTCCGCCACCGGGCGGTGAAGGGTCACAGAACGGAGAGCCCGGAGGGACCGGTGAGCTTCGTGGATATGCGATCGACTCGGGAAGGCGGTCTATCCTGAAGCCGAAGAAGGAATCGTCGGGCGAGTCGAAGGGCGTCAGTCCGGTCATCCTGTTCGCTGCCGTTGGCGCGCTGGTCATCCTCGTGCTCGTCATCCTCATCGGCCCGTCGAAGCCAGGTGCGGACACCTCCTCGGACGAGAGCAAGGAGCTCGTCGTCAGCTACAAGGCATACCTGAAGCAGCAGAAACCAGTCCCGGCGGACATGGACGAGAGGGTCAAACAAGTCGAGGATCGGCTGGCGGCGATCTCGTGGGCCGAGCGCGTCGGACGTCGCGACGTGTTGCGCCGTGAGCTGGACCTCCTGCTCCTGCTCGACACGGACCGGGCTAGCCCCGTGTACCGTTATGCCAGCCGGCGACTATCGCGTCTGTGAGCGATGAGTGTTGGCGCAGTGCACGATGCGGGTGGCCCCCGGTTTTGCGTCCCACGGACGGTCGAACGTTTCGGATCACTTCCGTCCTTCTACAACGACGGACCTGCGATTTCAGACTCTGTCCGTGGGACGCTCGCTACAGCTCG
>CAZXLQ010000075.1:0-8296 GCA_964641945.1 uncultured Clostridia bacterium | reverse complement strand
TTTCAGACTCTGTCCGTGGGACGCTCGCTACAGCTCGCGGCTCGAGGAACGGGGAGCGCCGTTCAGGTAATGATGTGCTCCCGCAGGGCCTTGGCCACGGCTTCGGACTTGGAATGCACCTGGAGCTTCGTATAGATGTTCCGAGTGTGAAACGCGATCGTCGGAGTGCTGACGCCCATCTCCGACGCCGCCGTCTTGTAGCTGTGGCCCTCGACGAGGAGCTTCAGCAGTAGCGTCTCCTGCGGCGTCAGTCGATACTCCGCCCGTTCCGGAGGACGGAACTCGCGAAAGAGCGTGATGACCTTGCGCGCGACTTCCGGCGTCATCGGCGACCCGCCCTCGATGGCCTCTCGCAGGCACTCCACGAGGCGCGCCGGCGGCGTCTTCTTGAGCAGGTAGCCGCACGCGCCGGCGCACATCGCTTCGAAGATCTTCGCCGCGTCGTCGTAGATCGTCAGCACGATGGTGAGCAACTCCGGATGACGCTCCTTCAGTATCCGGATGCCCTCGATTCCCGACATCCCGGGGAGCCCGATGTCCACCAGGGCCACGTCAGGCAGATCGCCCGCGATTCGCTTCAACGCCTCCTCCATCGACGCGAATCCGCCGGTGCAGCGGAAGCCTTCCGAAGCATCGATGAGATAGGCCAGCCCCTCGCGAATCTCACGCCGGTCTTCGATGATGGCTACGGTGATCGACTTCGCTGGCGACCCTGCGTTCGAGCCAGCCCTGTTGGTGTTCATCATGTCGAGCCGGCCTCCTCATCCCGATAGACCACCGCGGAAACCTGAAGTGGGTTGCCGATGTCCGCCGTCGAAGCTTCTCAGGCCACCAGGAGCGGTTGTGACGTCCGAGCGGCAGCCGAAGCGTCTCTGTCGTGCCCAGGTCCGGATCCGAGTCGACGCGGAACGAGCCGCCGACCGATCGGGCTCTCGCACTCATGCTCGCCAGCCCGTGCCCGTCGCTGCCGGCTGCCGTATCGAAGCCGTGCCCGTCGTCGTGCACTCGCAGCACCAGCCAGCCGTCGTCGATGGCCAGGTCGGAGTCCACCGACGTGCATCCGGAGTGTTTGATGGCGTTGTTGACGCTCTCCTTGAAGACCAGATACGTCTCGCGCCGCTCGTCGGCGTCCACGACGACGCTCTGGTCGGAACCGGGAGCGCGAAAGTGGAACTCCACGTTCTGCGATTCTGTCAGGTCCGCCCCGAATCGGCGGATTCTCTGCACGAGGTCACTCAGGCGGTCCTCAGCTGGGTTGATCGCCCAGACCACGTCGCTCATCGCGTCGACGAGCTCGCGCGACGTGGCCGCGATTCTCTCGACGAGGTCCGCCATGACAGGATCGTTGACTTCGGCGCGGGAACGCGCGATTTCGCTGAGGATCGCGATCTGTGTAAGGCTCGAGCCAATGTCGTCGTGAAGGTCCGTAGCGATGCGCGTCCGGATCCGCTCCACCTCGACCAGGCGTGCAACGCGAGCCCTGTGAAATCCGAAGATGCCTGCGGCTGCGAGCAATCCGAGAATCGCGAAGAACCACCCGCGTTGTCCGTCTGAGTCGGATGTCGCAACGCTCGCGGTGTCCTCGACCGCACGCGTCGAGACGTTTCCGGAATTGTGGCGGACCGTGGATGCACTCACGTACTGCAAGCCCGCACCTGGCGCGGTTGCGAGCACGAGTGCCGCAACGACTGAAATCGCGCAGCGAACCAGAAGAAGTGGCGTGGACCTCCGCCTCCTCGGACTTCGCCGTGTCGTCCAGAGCGTTCCGTTCATTTTCCCCACCAAAGCTGCAACTGGAGTGCCCACGCGGACTTCAGGCGCGATCTGCGATGCGTCTTTTTGAGCTTTCAGGTGGAGGGAGAACCCGGAGAATCGGAGATCGGCGGGGGCCTTTCAGCGTACGCCGGATGCGGCGCACGTTCACGGTCTCCTCTGACTTCTCGAGTGCCCGTGACTGGCAAGCTCAGTCTATGCCCGAGAACCCGGCGTAGCAACCGGAGTCTACGCAATTGTGACGCCCGGAATCGGTGACCTGCGTCACCGATTGGACAGCCCTGTAGTGGATCAGTTCGACGTATCTCGCATCGACTCGGTTTTTCACATTCCATTTCCTGCTTTGCGGCTTTGCGTCTTCCTTTTGCGTCTTTGCGAGAAACTGACTCTGAAAAGGACCCGCTTGAACGTTCTGTTTCTCGCAAAGACGCAAAGGGAAGACGCAAAGTCGCAGGAGGAGCAGCTGGATCGAGAGTGACCCACCACCGTCCAGTCGCGTGTTTCACGAGCCGGCCGACATCGGGTATACAATCAGAGTCCGCTGCGCTTCTTCCCGCTCCAACCCATTTCAGATTGCCGACTGCCGGAGGGGTCATGCCCTTCTCTTGCCGCAACACGCTGCTCCTTGCGGGTCGGTACGCCACGATGGCGACCATCGTCCTCGTCGTGTGCCATGCGGCCGTCGCGCTTGATCCGAACAAGTCCATCGGACAGTACATCCATCACGCCTGGCAGACCGAAGACGGACTACCGGACAGCCTCGTCACGTCGATCATCCAGACGCACGAGGGTTACCTGCTGTTCGGCACACACCGCGGCCTGGTGCGGTTCGACGGCGTGCGCTTTGCCGTCTTCGATCGCCGGAACACACCCGGCCTGACCACGGACTCGATCGACGCCGTTTGTGAGGACGCCTCCGGTACGCTGTGGGTGGGCGGCGCAGCCGGTCTGCACCGGTTCAACGGCGGGCGGCTTGGTCCCAGAAGCCGCGGCGCAACCCTCACCTCGAACCCGGTCCAGTCGATCGTCGAAGCTCCCGCCGGCGGCGTCTGGTTCGGTACCGCCGAGCACGGGGCGGGACTCGTCATGGTGGACGAGATCAAGCCCCTGACAACCGCCCAGGGCCTGTCGAGCGACAAGGTGCGGGCCCTGTGTGTCGACCACGAAGGGAGCGTCTGGATCGGGACGTTCGAGGGTGGCCTGAATCGTTATCGCGACGGTATCGTCACGGTCTTCACGACGAAGGACGGCCTGGCCAGCAACAACGTGCAGGCCGTTCACGAGGACCGGAACGGGACGCTGTGGGTCGGCACGGACAGCGGCCTGTCGTCGCTGAAAGACGGGAAGTTCTCGTCCTACACGGTGAGGGATGGCCTCACCGTAAACAGCGTGCGCGCTCTGACCGAGGACAGTTTCGGCTCACTCTGGGTCGCCACCTTCGGCGGCCTCAACCGCTTTCGCGATGGACGGTTTTCGTCGTTCACGAGCAGCACCGGACTCACGAACGACGTCGTTCTGGC
The DNA here is from genome assembly GCA_964641945.1 of uncultured Clostridia bacterium. Taxonomy (GTDB): domain Bacteria; phylum Acidobacteriota; class Blastocatellia; order UBA7656; family JADIYM01; genus JADIYM01. Next base: position 5,003 of record CAZXLQ010000075.1, on the reverse strand, counting down.
ACTGCTCGAAGACCGGGAGGGCAGCCTCTGGATAGCCACCGAAGGAGGCGGCCTCAACCGCCTCAGGGACGGGATGCTGACGGCCTTCACCACCGCCGATGGGCTCTCGCACGATCTGATCTGTCCGATTCTGGAGGATCGCAACCGCAACCTCTGGTTCGGCACGTTCGGCGGCGGCCTCAACCGGCTCAAAGACGGTGTCGTAAAGGTCTATTCGACGAAGGACGGCCTCTCGAGCAACAACCTCAACGCGCTCTACGAGGACCGGGCCGGCGCGCTGTGGATCGGAACCATCGGCGGCGGGCTCAACAAGTTCGACGGTCGACGGTTCACGGTATTCGACGAGCGCCAGGGACTTTCGAGCAACATCGTGCACGCGGTCGTCGAGGACGCGCAGGGCGTGCTCTGGGTTGGGACCGAACGCGGTGTTTCGAAGCTCGAGCGTGGACACTTCACGTCGCTCACCACGCTCGACGGCCTGTCGGGCGACACGGTGCGCGTCCTTCTTCCCGACCTCGACGGAGCGATGTGGGTTGGAACGGACCAGGGGCTCAATCGCGTCACTCGGGACGGGATAACGGTTTTCAGAATGGATGACGGCCTGTCGGCCAACACCGTCTGGTCCCTGTATCAGGACGGCGCCGGAACGCTCTGGATCGGGACGGCGGGAGGCCTCTCGCGATTCGAGAACGGGCGGATGACCAACTACACGGTCGAAAATGGCCTGTTCGACAACGAGGTGTTCCAGATACTGGAAGACGATCGATCCAATCTCTGGATGAGTTGCGCGAAGGGCATATTTCGAGTGGCGAAGCAGCAGCTCGACGACGTGGCGAGCGGCGTGGCCGCCGCGTTGACGTGCGTCTCGTATGGCCGCGCCGACGGCATGCGCAGCGAGGTCTGCACGCATTTCTTCCAGCCGGCGGGATGGAAAGCCGCCGACGGCAATCTCTGGTTTCCGACGACCCAGGGCGCCGTGAAGGTCGATACCAAACGATCGGCGGTCGGCTCGGTGCCTCCCACCGTCATTATCGAAGACGTCATAGTCGACAACGAGACGCTCGACCTCACCGAGGTCGCGGATCTGGCGCCCGGCAAGGAACGCTTCGAGTTCAGGTTTACCGGCCTCAGCTTCTTTGCCCCCGAGTCCATCCGGTTCCGGTTTCGGCTCGAGGGCTTCGACGAGGACTGGGTCGACGCGGGAACGCGTCGAGTTGCCTACTTCACCAACCTCCCGCCGGGCGAATACAACTTCCGCGTAATGGCAAGCACAGGCAACGGCGACTGGACCGAAACGGGCGCGAGCTACCGATTCGTCTACCGGTCGTCACCGTGGAAGACTGGGTGGGCGCTCGCGCTTTATGCAGCACTTGGGTTGGGCCTGCTGTATGCCGGCGTACGACTGCGCCTTCGGGCGTTCGAGCGGCGCAACCAGGCGCTCGAGGCGAAGGTCGCGGAGCGCACGATGCAACTCGCCGAGAAGGTCCAGGAAGTGACCGCATCCGAAGAGCGGGCTCACGCCTCCGAGATACGGGCGCTCGAAGCCTCGCACGCCAAGAGCGCCTTCCTCTCGAACATCTCGCACGAGCTTCGCACACCGCTCACGGCGATCCTGGGCTTCGTCCAGTTGATCGCGCGCGACGCGTCGCTGCCCGAAACGCACCGCAACCGGCTCGCCATCGTTCTGCGTTCCGGCGAGCACCTGCACGGGCTCATCAACGACGTGCTCTCGCTCTCGAAGATCGAGGCGGGGCGAATGACGCTCGAGGAGAAGTCCTTCGACCTGCATCGCCTGCTCAAGAGCATCGAGGACATGCTGCGGGGGCGCTTCAAGCGGACGGACGTCGAGTTCGCCTTCGAGTGCGACGAGTCGGTTCCCTGCTATGTCTTTAGCGACGAGGGGAAACTCCGGCAGATCCTGATCAACCTGCTCGGCAACTCGATGAAGTTCACGGAGAAGGGACACGTCACGCTGCACGTACGGTGGCGGGACGGACGGGCGGCCTTCGAGGTCGTGGATACCGGCGCCGGAATAGCTCCCGACGAGATCCCGATGCTCTTCGAGGCCTTCGTCCAGACGGAGAGCGGCCGACAGGCCCGACAGGGCACGGGGCTCGGGCTTGCGATCAGCCGTAACTTCGTCCGATTGATGGGCGGCGACATCGAGGTCGCGAGCGAGGTCGGCAGGGGTTCGACTTTCCGGTTCGAGATCGCCCTGCCCGAGGCCGGTACGGTCGCACCGCCGGTCGAGGCGCACCCCGTGGCCCGGCTCGCGCCGGGGCAGGAGCAGTTTCGGATTCTCGTCGTCGACGACGACGTCGAGATCCGCGCGCTGTTCGGCGACCTCCTGCGGACGGCTGGCTTCGAGATGTACGAAGCGGACGACGGCAGATCCGGAGTAGAAGCGTGGCTCGAGCGGCGTCCGCACCTGGTCTTCATGGACATCCGGATGCCGGTGTTGGACGGATATGCAGCGACGCGCAGGATCAGGGAGCTCGAGGAGGGAGGCCGACGGACGGTGATCGTCGGATTGTCGGCGGGCGCGTTCAAGCACGAGCGCGACGCGGTTCTGGAGGCGGGCTGTGACGATTTCGTCTCGAAGCCGTTCCACGACGCGCACGTCCTCGAGACGATTGCGGAGCACCTCGGCGCGAAATACGTGTACGACGAACCGGTCGCGCCGGCGGAGCCGTTCGCCATGACGGCCGAGCGTCTCGCTACGCTGACGCCGGACATACGTGTCCGGCTCAAGGACGCCGCCGTTCGCGGAAGCGTGCAGGACGCGTCGCGAACGATCGACGAGATCCGGGTGCTCGACCCCGGGCTTGCGGACGGGCTCGAGCAACTGGTCGCAAGCCTCGCGCTCGACGAACTGCTGAAACTCGTCGAGCATGCCGATGAGAAGCGTACCGTCTGAAGAGACTTCGGAGGGTTCTGAATGGACGCGACGCACGGCCGGGTGGATATCCTCCTCGTCGACGACTCGCCGGCAAACCTGCGGCTGTTGATGGACCTGATCGAGGGCCACAACTACGACGTGCGGGTGGCGAACAGTGGCGAGCGCGCGCTGGCGGCCGTGCGCTCGTCCCGTCCCGACCTGATCATGCTCGACATCTCGATGCCCGAGATGGACGGATACGAGGTTTGTCGCCAGCTCAAGGCCGAAGCGGCAACGGCGGACATTCCGGTCATCTTCGTCAGTGCACGGGACGACGGAGCCGACAAGTCGCAGGCGTTCGCGGTCGGTGGCTCCGACTATGTCACGAAGCCGTTCCAGCTCGCGGAGGTCCTCGCCCGGATCGACCACCAGCTCGAGATCTCCCGACTGCAGCGGGAACTGGCGCGACAGAACGCCGAGCTCGCGCGCTCGGTCGAGGCGATGGCCGAGCAGAACGCGGAGCTCGAGCGAAAGAACGCGGAGCTCGAGCGGTCGCATCGGACGGCCGACGCGATTTTTTCGGCGCTGTCGGACGCTCTTCCGGGAACGGTGATAGCGGATCGTTACAGACTCGAGGGAAAGCTGGGATCGGGGCAATACGGCGCTGTATACAGGGCGACGCATCTTGGAATGGAGCGTCCGGTGGCCGTGCGCGTATTGCACCCGTCGACCGGGACGATCACGCCGGAGGGACTGGCTCGTTTTCGCGCCGAGGGACTGGCCGCGTACCGGATCAACCATCCGAATTCGGTGCTGATGCTCGACTTCGGGACGACCGCCTCGGGGATTCCGTACCTCGTCACGGAGTTCCTCGAGGGACGGACGCTCGCGGAGGAGCTCGATGAGAGGCGAGTGTTGAGTCTGGATCGTTGCGCCCAGGTGCTGGTACCGGTGTGCGACGTCCTGGCCGAGGCGCACGCCGCCGGGTTCGTCCACCGCGACATCCGACCGGAGTCTGTTTTCCTGCAGGCAACGGCAGACGGCGAGGTCGTCAAGGTGCTCGACTTCGGGCTGGCGACGCTGAGGGATGGAGGTGATTCGGGTTCGGGCGGAGGCGAGGGCTGGCGCGCCGACATCCACGGCCTGGGCGCGATGGTGTATCGGATGCTGACGGGTGTCGTGGCAACTGCGGTCAAGGCGGGTGGTGAGCCGAACGGAGAGCTGGCGTCGCTGCGAGAGCTGGTGCCGGCGATTCCGGCGGCGGTCGATGCGATCGTGATGCAGGCGCTGTCAACTGACCCCGCACGGCGGCCGGGCGCGCGCGAGTTCGCGAATCAGTTCGTCATCGCGCTGCTGAGCGCCTCGAGGCAGGACTGATCGGTGATGGATGGTCCGGGCACCGGACGCCATGACGGGGATCCGGGTCGGCGGACCGTCCGACCCTCGAGCCACACACGACGATTGGCCCAGAACCCCGAGCGCAGCGAGGGGCCGACGTACAACCCGCATCCCTCAGCCTCAACCCGCGGCCTCACCCCGCTCACGCCAGCGCTACTCGACGGCTTTCCCCCTCGCCGCGATCGCGTTCCTCAAATAAGCAACCGCCTCGCCGCGAGTCCTGCACAACGACTCACCCGGCCGCTTCGCGGCCTCGAGAGCGCGCGCGACGGCGTTCCTCACCGGCTCGTTGTCTCCAACGTAGAACGCCCCCGCAACGAACGACGCCTGCACGCGCATGCGCGCGAGGATGACGCGCATGATCTCGAACTCTTCGGGCGTGATCGCTTCAACCGCGCGCAGGTCGTTCAGGGCAACGGACGGCACATCCGGCTCCGAATCCCACAGATCGTAGAGTGTGAACACGAAATCGCGGACTTCGGCGGCGCTGCGTCGTTGCGGCCACGTGACCTCTACGAGCCTGCACCCCAGCAGTGTGCCCACCTGAAAACCCGTCGAATTCGGCACGATTCCGATGTCTCCAGCCCGAGGAAATTCCCGTACGGCGTTCACTGAAAGTATCCCGCCCATTTAGCGGAGATTCCCCCTCGAATGCAACACCGGAACCCCGGGCGGTGCGACCACTGGGACGTGCGGAAGGGAGAGCGGTCCCCGTCGGCCGCAGGCC
>CAZXLQ010000074.1:0-18870 GCA_964641945.1 uncultured Clostridia bacterium | reverse complement strand
GGTACCGCGGGTCGCACGAGGGCTCGTTGCACTCGCCCCCGTGCGACCCACGGCTGTTTCCTTCGACCGCTCCGCGGTCGTGGAACTGGACTATGGGGTTTCGTAATAGACACGGAGACGCAGAGACTTGAGGCGAAACGCCCCACCCCCAGGCAAACCTCGAAACCCATGATTGACAAGGGGTAAGCGTGTTTCCTACACTGCACCGTGGGTAGCTATCCGCTCGAGCGGAGACGCTCCGTCATTCCACTGACATCCGCGTCAGGCTCACCAGGAATGAGAGGTTCGCGCAAGAGTGTTGTGGAGGCCGGTTGATGCGATCGCTTGGGATTTGTTTCCTGTTGGCTGTCTGTTGCTGTGTCGTCGAGGTCTCGGCGTCGGCTCAGACTATCGTTGCAGGGGCCACTCCTCCACCGGACGTCGCCGTTGAAACGGAGAATCTCACCGACGGGGGCGTCTTCGAGGAAGTCCCGACGATGAATGAGCATCGGCCTCCTCCGGTCGCTGAACCTGATGTCGACGAGAATCCGACGATGCGCGGCGGGGGTCTCGACCCGCGATCTCTCGCCGAAACTATGACGAACTCGATGATCGGCACGGGAGTCTGGGACCCGACCCTCGGCGGGCTGAGCACCGGACTGCCCGAGATCGATCGCTACATCGTCGAATCGGCTACGAAGCACGGCGTCGACCCGAAACTCGTCTTCGCGGTCATGCAGCAGGAATCGAGCTTCAAACGGAACGCCGTTTCGCCGAAGGGCGCAAGCGGCTACATGCAGCTCATGCCGGGAACGGCGCGGCGCTTCGGGGTTACCGACATCTTCGATCCGAAGCAGAACATCGACGCCGGAACGAAGTACCTCCGCTTCCTGCTCGACCTCTTCAAGGGCAATGTCGAACTCGCGCTCGCCGGGTACAACGCGGGTGAGTATCGCGTGATTCGCGATGGTTACCGGGTGCCGCAGATTCGCGAAACGCAGAACTACGTGAAGGTGATCTCGTCGCGGTATTACGGCAGGACGAAGCGCCGGTATCAGGTGGTCTACGGCAAGTCTTCGATAACCGAAAAGGACCGCGCGGAGATTCAGCTCGCCGCGGTTGCGTCATCGGACGATCGCGGGACGGACAGCCTGTCCAACATCTACTGATCTCTGGGCCGCGAGCTCGGCGTGAGGCCGATCTCGACCGGCGCCACCCTCGAAACTGACGGCCGCCCCTGACAGGAGTCGACGCTTGAGGCTCTCGCGAAAGGCAATCCCGGCCGTACTGGTCGCACTAGCCATCGGATTCTGGACAAGCGTCGAGCCGGCGCTGCACGCCGGGCGTGTAGAAGCACACAACCTGTCGCTTCCGGAGCAGATCTTCGCCGAGGGGGCATCGGCCGAAGCGCGAATCAAGCAGCGTCCTTTCGAGGAGCGTTCGCCCGACGACTACCCGCGCGCCATCGACCTGTATCGTCAGGTGACCGAGCTGGCCGGCAGTCCTGACCTGCGGGATCGAGCGCGCATGCGGATGGCCGATCTCACGCGGGAGATGGCCCTGCGCACCGGCGATGCGAGCCTTTTCGAACGGGCCATCGACATCTACCGACAGCTCGTCATCGACAGGCCCGACAGTCCGTTTCTCGGCGAAGCGCTCGTCTCGATCGCCGAGACGTACGAGTTCGAGCTTCAGGACATCGACGGCGCGACGGCGGCATATCGGGATCTCGCGCGCCGCTTCCCGCAATCCGTGTCGGGACGCGAGGCCGAAGCGAACCTCGCGCGGCTCGATCCCGCGCTTTCGTCGGGATCCGCGGGAACCGACATCATTGGAACGGTCGTCGCTCCGGGCGCCGAGCTCGCGCTCTCGACCGAGTCCGAAGGCCCGGACGGCGCGCGCGTCGTGAACATCCGATCGTTCGCCGGACCGGATTACGCTCGCATCGTCGTGGACCTGAGCCGTCCGGTGACATATCGGGAGCAGCGCGACGGCGCGCGGGTCAGCTATCGGCTGCCGGGTGTCGAGCTTTCCGGATCGCTTCTCGGCCGGCGCCTCGCCACTGTTCGTGGCAGCCTGCTCAAGCAGATGCGCGTCGAGCAGCTCGGTGACGGCGTCGCGATCACGCTCGATGCTTCGTCGCTTGAAAGTGCTGCGGCGTTCCTGCTCGAGGACCCGAATCGACTCATCATCGATCTGCGCGGCGTGACACCGCGTATCGCGGGAGTGCCTGGAACCCGGCCGTCCCTCGATCCGAGGGTTCCGGGCGGCGTGCCCGGTGGCGTCGACGTCACGAAACTCGCGCCGGGAGGCGCGCCGGCTCCGGACATCGCGGCGCCGCCGGCGCCGATCGGTCCGGAAGCCATCCCCGACGCGCTGGCGGGTCCCCGGCCGGTGCACTGCATCGTCATCGATCCCGGCCACGGCGGACACGACACGGGGACGATCGGTCCCGGAGGCCTTTCCGAGAAGGACGTCTGCCTCGACATCGCACGCCGTCTGCGTGCATCGCTGCGGGCCGAGCTGCCGGGCGTCGAGATTATCCTGACGCGTGACGGCGACCGGTTCGTGTCGCTCGAGGAGCGCACGGCGATCGCGAACGCCCGCAACGCCGATCTCTTCATCTCGGTGCACGCCAACGCGAGTCAGTCGAAGGAGACATCGGGCATCGAGACCTTCGTGCTCGATCCGAATGCCGCGAATAAGGACGGGGAATCGGACCCGGAGCTGCCGAAGGCGAAGCGGGCGTCCCAGATCTACGCATCGGTCGGTTTCGGCGCGTCGTCCCGGGCACTCGCCGGACACGTCCAGGGCAGCCTCGTTCGCGGCATCAGCGCGAAGAGCCCGAAGGCCGCGCGCGACCGCGGCATCAAACACGCATCGTTCGCGGTGTTGCGCGGCGCCAGGATGCCGAGCGTTCTGGTCGAAGTGTCGTTCGTGTCGAATCCTGAGGACGAGAACCGGCTCAGGACTCCCGCCTTCCGCCAACGCATCGCAAGCTCTCTCACCGCCGGCGTTCGCAGCTATGTGCGCACGGTGGGCCGTTCATAAGGCATGCCAGCATTCGACACAAGCAATCCGACCCGCGTTCGCCTGAGCGACGCGCTCTTCACGACGATCCGATCGGCGGTCGACATCGATCCGTCACGGCAGGCGAACGTGATCCTCTACACGTCGTTCGGCGTCGTGAAGGGTCGCGTTTCTGCCGCGGCGTTCGGCGAGACGAACCGGATGGCCGATCAGCGGCTCGAGAACACCAGTCGGGTCACGATCGATCCTGACGTGCTCGAGATCGAAGGCTGCACCGTCGAGCACTACTCGAACCACTTGCCGACGGGTATGTACGGCCGGCTGTTCGTCCGCATCGACGACGTCCGCGGCTTCGCGATGGAGAGTTGAGAGGCTTCACGGGTCTCAAGCAGGGAGGCGTTGCCGTAAAGAGAGCACAGAGTCACCGAGATCACAGAGTCATGACGAATTTGGTTCTCCGTGCGCTCCGTGACTCCGTGCTCTCTGTACGGCAACGCCTCTCCGCCCGATAATCCTGTAATCCTGTCAACTCTTCCCGACGTTTTCGACGAGGACGCCTTTTTCGAGATGCAGCTGACGCTTGGCGAAGGCGGCGGCGTGCGGATCGTGCGTCACCATGACGATCGTCTTCGTGAGCTTCTCGTTCAGCGTCGTCAGGATCGACATGATCTCTTCGCCCGATCGCGCGTCCAGGTTTCCCGTCGGCTCGTCCGCGAGAATGATGTCGGGATCGACAACGATCGCCCGAGCGATGGCGACACGCTGTTCCTGGCCGCCCGAGAGCTGCTTCGGGCGGTGATCCATCCGGTCGGCCAGGCCGACGAGGTCGAGTGCCGTCTCGACGCTTCGCTTGCGATCGGCTTTCTTCAGGTCCGTGAGCAGCAGCGGCAGCTCGACGTTCTCGTACGCGGTCAGCACGGGAATGAGGTTGAAGGACTGGAAGATGTATCCGACGTGACGGTTGCGCCACGATGCGAGCTGGCTCTCCGACAGGTTTCCGAGCGCCGTACCCATCACTGCGACGTCGCCATTCGTCGGCCGATCGATGCCCGCCAGCAGGTTCAGGAGCGTCGACTTGCCCGATCCCGACGGTCCCATCAGAGCGACGAAGTCGCCCTCGGGAATGTCGAGGTCGACGTTGTCGAGCGCGAGCACGTCAAAGCCGTCGCGCGTGTAGAGCTTCGTCACGCCGCGGATCTTTCCTACCAGTTCTGCCATTGGGTTCGTCTCCTTCATCGTCCTGTGACGGTGACGCGATCTCCGTCGTCGAGCGAGTCTGCACCCGTCGTCACCACCTGTTCGCCACCCGATAGACCGTCGAGGATGGCAACGCTGTCGCCCACTACGTCGCCGCGGCGAATGGTCCGCATCTCTACCCGCCCGCCCTTAACCACGAACACGCAGTCCGCATCGCCTCGACGCACGATCGCCGCAGCGGGAACGAGCACGCGCGGCGCCACCGGCGGAGCATCGAGGGTCTTCTCCTGCGCCAGAAAGTTCACTCGGGCGTTCATCTCTGGCCGCAGCTGTTCGTTCGGATTGTCGACCTTCACCTTGACCTGAACGGTAGCCTTCGCACGGTTGGCCTCCGGCGCGATCTCTTCGATGAAGCCCGTATAGCGAAGGTCCGGATACGCCTCCGGAATGATCTCGGCCTTCTGGCCCATCTTCAGCTTCGCGAAGTCCGCCTGACTGATGTCGAGCTCGATCTGCAGGTCGTTGAGATCCGCAAGCGAGACGACGGCCGTCCGCGTGCCGGAATCGCCGAAGGACTGTGGGCTGACCATCTCGCCGACTTCGACGATGCGCTGCAGGATCGTGCCGGAGCTCGGCGCAACGATAACCGTGTTCGACATCTGCGTTTCGGCGTAGTCCAGGGCCGCCTTGAGCTGTGCGACTTCAGCCTCGGCGGCGCGGATGACCTCGACTCTCGGACCGACGTCTTTCAGCGAGCTCGACTGTCGGGCGTTGTCGAGTTGGGCGCGGGCGACGTCGCGGCGGGCAACCGCACGGTCGAGCTCGGCTTTTGCCGCCACGCCCGCCTTGAAGAGCTTCTCGATCCGGTCGAGCTCGAGCTCCGCGTCGCGAAGGTTCGCCTCGGCCTCGGCGACGGCAGCGCGTCCCATCTGCTTGTCCTGCGGCCGAGATCCGGCGCGAAGCTCGTCGAGACGCGCCTGTGCGGATGCAAGGCTCCCGCGTGCCTGCGCGACCTGCGCCCGGAACTCGGAGTCCTCGAGTCGAACGAGGACCTGCCCCTGCTCGACGCGATCGCCCTTGTCGACGCCGATCCAGGCAACTCGGCCGAGCACCTTCGAACCGACGGCGATACGATGGGCGGCAATGACGTAACCGCTCACGGTGAGCACCGTCTCGCCCGCTGCGGCCCCCGCTCCCGTGTCGAGTTTCGCCTCCGCGACGTCGACGGTCGTCGCGCCGGACGTGAGCCAGAATGTGCCGCCGGCGCCGAGCACGACGACGAGCGAGAGTGCAAGGAGCGCGGCTTTCGGGACGCCGCGCTTTCGCGCGACCGTGCCTCCGCGGTCAATGCGGAGACTCTTCAGGCGTTCATCGAGTGATTGGTTCGAGTCTGACATCGTCGTGTGATCGGCATCGCCCCGAAGCCGCGACCGCGGGCGAGCCGTTGTCGTGGATCAGGTTTCCCGCAGCGCGTCCACGATCGCGAATCGCGACGCGCGAACCGACGGCAACAGCGAGCCAAACAGACCGATGCCGGCGCCAAAGACCAACGCGGCGCCCACCAGGTCCCACGTCACTCGGAAGTTGAAGGCGATCTCGCTGAACGTGACGAAGTTGTTCGTCCCGGTCGAAACAAGATTGAGTGGAAGGGCGAACAGGATTCCTACGCAGACGCCGAGGATCGAAATGGCCACGGATTCGAGCACGAACGAGACGAGGATGCTGGTCCTGCTGAACCCGAGCACGCGCAGCGTGCCGATCTCCTGCGTCCGGTTCGACACCGCCGCGTACATCGTGTTCATGCCTGCAAACCCGGCGCCGATGGACATGATGACAGCGATGAAGTAGCCGAGGCCCTTGATCGTCTGAGACGTCGCAGTGCCCTGTTCCTCGTACCACTTGATTTCGGGCGTGGCCTTCAACTGCAAACGCTGATCGTCGGCGATGCGCGCCGCGAGCGTCTCGAGCGTCGCGGCGTCCTTCACCCTGAGAAGCACAGACGAATATGACGGGCGGTTCGTGGCGCTCTTCAGCGCGTTGATGTCGACCCAGATCTCCGACTCGAAAGCCTTGCCGCCCGCCTCGAACACGCCGACGATCGTGAACTCGGAGCTCTGGATCTTCAGCTTGTCCCCAATGTCGAGCGCCTGGAACCTGTCGGCAATCCGGCGCGACACGATTGCCTCGGCCAGACCTGGCTGGAAAGTCCGTCCCTCGGTCACCTTGAAGCCGGACCGCAGGTCGTTCGACTTCGGCCCGATGCCGCGGATCGTCACGTTTGCTCCCTGCGACTGTCCCTTGCGCGGTCGGTAAACGAGCGTGATGGCCTCGGGAGCGGCCAGCGGTTCGCCGTTCTCCGTGGCAACGCCGTCGAGGAACTTGATCGCGTCGAACTTCTCCTGATCGATGTCGCTCACGAGTTCTGCGGTCGCGCCCTGACGAATGACGATCAGGTTGAGCGGCTCGCCGCTCGACTGCAGCGTGAGATCGATGCCGCGAGCAAGGGCCATTACCATCAGGAACACGGCGACCGTTATCCCGATGCTGATGGCCGTGGCTGCGGTCGTTCCCTTCCGGACGAACACGTTCCGGATGTTGTACTTAATCGGGAGTGCGATCACTCGACCCTCCGCAGCGCTTCGGCGATCGTCAGGTTCGATACCCGCCAGGCGGACCAGGCTACGCTGGCTACGCCAATGACGATTGCACCAACGAACGTCGCCACGAGCGCTTCCTGAGGGGGAACGAACTGCGAGAAGAACGGGATCTTGAGGCTCAGGTCGAACGCGGAGTAGGCGAGCATCGCGCACCCGACTCCGAGTGAGGCGCCTATGGTCGCGAGCAGCAGAGCCTCTCCGACGAACAGCCACGCGATCGTGAAGCGCTGGAAGCCGAGCGCCTTGAGCGTGCCGACCTCGGCCGTGCGTTCCCGCACGGACATCGCCATCGAGCTCGCCATGACGAGCAGCAGCGAGAAGGTGATCGCGCCGATGATGCCGTACATGAACTGCTTCACGCCGCCCATCATCGCCTCGAAACTCTGCGCGAACTCGCGCTCGGTCTCGGTCTTCGTCGGCGCGTCCGTGTTCAGGAACATCGCATCGACGGCCTGCGAGATCTTCGGCACGTCGTCGGCGCTCTTTGCCACAATGCCGAGCGTGCCGACGCGGTCCTTCGCGAATGGCGGATTCGACTCGTTGAAGTAGTCGTAGTGGAAGAACATCGTCTTCTCTTCGCCGCCCGAGTAGATGCCATGAATGATGAACTCGAGCTCGGTGTTGTATATCGGGCTCTTGAGCGTGATGCGCTGGCCGGGCTTGAATCCGTGCATCTGCGAGAGCTTCTTGCCGACGATGGCGCCCTGCCGGTCTGCGACGAACGCATCCCATTCACCGTCCGTCATCTTGATCTCCGACTGGTATCGCCTGAGCAGCTTCTCGTCGATGGCGAACTGAGCGAAGAACTTGCTTTCGTCGATGTAGATGCCGCCGTACCAGCAGTACGGGGTGACGAGCTCGACGCCGGGCACCTTCTCGACACGTTCGACATACGAGCCGGGCAGGTCGAACATGAGCGAAACGCCGTGGCGGGCGACGAGGCGAAGCGGGTTTGCCGTTTCGCTTCCGCGCGTCAGCTCGCGCATCACGGTCGCAAGCGTGATGATGAGGAACAGCGACACTGCGAGGCTCGAGACCGTCAGCAGGGTGCGTCGCTTGTTGCGAAGGATGTTCTTGAAGATGAGCTTCGCGAATTTCATGGGAAGACCCTCCGGCTTCTCGGACCGTGCGCCGCGTGACCGACGGAAAACGCGAGTCTGACCGGAAACACGCCACGCTGCAAGCCTGCCGAGGGATGATTCGAAGGGATGACTTCGGGTCCTATCTCCGTGTCTCGGCGCCTCCGTGCCTCTGTGCGCGAAGCTCTTTAGGGCCGAGAAGAGCTTCGCGCACAGAGGCACGGAGACACGAAGGCACGGAGACACGGAATTCTCGTGTGCTATCCTCGGCGCGTTTTGGGCAGGGGTCTGATCATCGCTATCGACGGCCCGACGGCCGCCGGGAAGAGTACGGCCGGCAAGGCACTTGCGGCCCGGCTCGGCTACACGTACATCGACTCGGGCGCGATGTATCGCACTGTCGGACTCGCGGCGATCGAGCGGGGCGTCAGCCTCGACGACGCCGCGGCGCTGACTACGCTCGCCGGGGAGATCGAAGTCCGCGTCGGTGGCGATCCGCATTCGCCGACCATCTCGCTTGACGGACGCGACGTCACGTCGCTCATCCGGACGCCAGAGGTCGACGCCGCATCGTCGAAGGTCTCGGTCGTCCCTGGCGTACGCGCGGCAATGGTGGCCCAGCAGCAGCAGATGGGCAGGGATGGCGGCGTAGTCATGGATGGCCGCGACATCGGAACACACGTCTTTCCCAATGCGGACCTCAAGGTCTTTCTGCAGGCGGATGCGCCGGAACGGGCCCGCCGCCGCCACGCCGAGCATCAGGAGCGCGGCACCGACGCCACGCTCGACTCCACCCGCGAGGCCATCGAGGACCGTGACCGGCGCGACACGTCGCGCGCCACTGCGCCCCTGCGTCCGGCCGACGATGCGGTCATCATCGATACAACCGCGCTTTCACGAGAAGACCTCCTCGGCCGGCTGCTTGAACTGGTCCATTCGCGGCGGTAGACTCCGGCGTTCGAACGCGACAGGAAACGCCAATGTTTACCGGCATCATTGAAGAAGTCGGGACGGTCGAAAGCGTCGTTCCCTCGGGTGGCGGCGCCGTGCTGCGAATCCGCGCCGCGCGCGTGCTCGACGGCGCGCGACTCGGCGACTCGATCTCGACAGACGGGTGCTGCCTGACGATCACGAAACTGACCGGTTCGGGATTCGAGGCGGATTGCTCGGCAGAGACGCTCCGACTCACCTCGATCGGTACGATGCGACCCGGTCAGGGAGTGAATCTCGAGCGGGCAATGGCGCTGGGAGACCGGCTAGGCGGACACCTCGTCCAGGGACACGTCGAGGGCGTCGGCAGGTTGACGGGTCGCCGTGCAGAGGGCGACTCGGTGATGATGCGCTTTTCGTTCCCCCCGGAGCTCGGCCGCTACATCATCCACAAGGGATCGATCGCCGTGGGCGGCATCAGCCTGACGGTCGCCGTGCTCGGCGACGACTGGTTCGAGGTGGCTGTCATTCCCGTTACGCTCGAATGGACGACGCTCGGAAAACTGGCAATCGGCAGCCCGGTCAACCTCGAGACCGATCTGATCGCGAAATACGTAGAACGCCTGCTTGGCGACCGGGCTCCGGCAACGGCTGGAGCACCGTTGAGCGTCGAAGCGCTCGAGGACATGGGATACTGACGGACGGTTGTCGTTGCGCTGCGCCCGCGCGACCGATCCTGCGGCCTGTACGGAATCAACCAATGCTCGCAAAAATTGAAGACGCCATTGAAGACATCCGCAATGGCCGGATGGTGATCGTCGTGGACGACGAGGACCGCGAGAACGAGGGCGACCTCGTCTGCGCGGCCGAGAAGGTCACGCCCGAGATCATAAATTTCATGGCCCGCGAGGGACGCGGACTCATCTGCATGCCGCTCACCGAGAAGCGCCTCGAGGAGCTCCAGATCCCGCTGCAGGTTCCCGACCCGGACAATACTTCGGGGTACGGCACGGCCTTCTGCATTTCGATCGAGGCGAAGCGCGGAGTCACGACCGGCATCTCGGCATCCGACCGTGCCACCACAATCCTCACTGCGGTAGATCCGAAGACGAAACCGTCGGACCTTGCGCGTCCCGGTCACGTCTTTCCCCTCCGCGCGCGCTGCGGCGGCGTGCTCGTGCGTCCCGGTCAGACGGAGGCATCCGTCGACCTTGCCCGCATTGCGGGGCTGACTCCAGCGGCCGTGATCTGCGAGATCATGAATGACGACGGGACGATGGCGCGTCTCCCCCAGCTGCGCGCCTTCGCCGACGTCCACGGTTTGCGGGTCATTTCGGTCGCGGACCTGATTGCGTACCGAATGCAGACGGAAGTTCTCGTCCGTCGCGTAGCGGAAGCGGACGTTCCAACCCCGTACGGCACGTTCCACGGCGTTGCCTTCGAAAACACGATCAACGGCGATGTCCACCTCGCGATGCACAAGGGACCGATCCGTCCTGAGCCGACCCTCGTGCGGGTGCACGCGCAGTGCCTGCTCGGCGACGTGTTCGGCAGTCTCTACGATCGCGCAGGCTGGCAGCTCTTTCGGTCGCTCGAGATGATCTCCGAGGAAGGGAGCGGAGTCGTGCTCTACCTCAATCTGCGAGAACGCAGTCAGGAGCTCGTGCATCACCTGAAAGGCTATGCGGCGTTCGACCCGGCGATCGATGGCCCGAATCCGCCCGAAGTCCACGGCGACGTGCGCGAGTACGGTGTCGGGGCGCAGATCTTGCATGCACTTGGCTTGCGGCAGATCCGCATCCTCTCAAATCATCCGCGGAAGCTTGCGGGTGTCGAAGGTTTCGATATCGAAGTTGTCGGTTTCGTTCCAATCGTCCGTCGCGACGCGGCCGACGATGCCGTTGCGCTCAAGCAGCATCTGACGCGGGCCTGAGGGTCGCGCGCAGCACATCACGGGCCGGCGACAGACCGGCAGTTCGAGCAGGGGGACGTGAAGAAACGGGTTCGCATCGTGATCGTGTCGACCGTCGCGCTCGTGGCGGTCGCCGCCCTGGCGCTTTTCGTGTGGTACCAGACCGGTGGAGCCTCGAGGCTTCTGCGGTCCCGCGTGATTTCTGCGCTCGCGGAAATGAACGTCGACGCCGAGATCGCCGATACCGAGCTCACTCTCAGTCCAGGCGTCGTGCGAATCGACGGACTGAAGCTGACTCCGCGCGGCGAGTCGACTCCGCTCGCCACCGTCGACCGGATCGTCGTCGCATTCGACATCACGAGCTTTCTCTCGCGAACCGTTGAGCTCAAGTCTGTCGAGCTCGTCCGTCCGATCGTCAACGTGACGTTCGATGAAAACGGGAGGTCGAACCTCGCCGCCATCAAGTTTCCGGAATCGTCCGGCGGCGCCTCGGACGAACCGGCGAACGTGCAATCGACGGTGTTCACGATGCGAGAAGGCCAGGTCAATTATGGCGACAAGGCGAACCGCATCGACGGCAGCGTCACGAACCTGCTTCTCAGCGTTGCGCCAAAGGCCGGCGAACCGCTTCAGCGTCGCGTCGAGGCGAGCTTCAGCGACAGCAAACTGACGGTGAACGACCGCGAGGTGCCCGAGATCGGGATGCAACTCGCCGCGGACGTGTCCGCGACCGGTGCGACCGTCGAGAACGTCGAGCTGACGACGCCGCTCGGCGTCGTGAAACTTGCCGGCACAGTGTCGAGCTGGGAAGAAATGGCCTACGACTTCTCGGTCGGCTCAACGGTGTCGGTCGACCGGATCGGGGCCATCGTCGACCCGGCGGCCGGACTGTCGGGCGGTGCGACGCTCAACGGACGCGTCTCGGGCACCGGAACGAAGTATCGGTTCGAGGGAGAGCTCGCGGGCAATGACCTGCTCGTCTCGGGCGCGCGAATCGATGGACTGAAGATCACGGGACCAGTCGAAGGAGATGGTGCGGCATACGCGTGGGGCGCAGGTCAGGTCGTCGCATCGAGACTGACGATGGCGGGCTACGACGTCTGGAACCTGAAGTTTGCGGGCCGCGTTGAAGGCACCGGACCGAACGCAGTGGCGAACGGCGCGTTCTCGGCTGGGGCGTTCCGTGGCGGCGGCGCCACGGGCAGTGGCGCGAGCTTTACGGGGACGGCGTCGTCGGATGGCCGTCGTGTCGAAGGCAACGTCGGGCTCGACTCGCTACTTGTTCGGACGGTTCGCGCGGGAAGCATTCGGGCGAAGATCGCAATCGATGGTGACACGCTCGACGTACCCACGTTCACTGCAGCGGTATACGGCGGTTCGGTGACGGGCTCTGCGCGCGCGAAGCTCGCCGAGACCGGCTCGTCGACGCTCACGGCGCGCTTTACGAACATCGATGTCGACGACGCAGTGGGCGCGGCTTCGGCCGATGCACCGCACTTGAACGGGCTAGCAAACGGCACGATCTCGCTCGCCTGGCCGGGCACGCGTGTTCAGCAGTCCACCGGCAAGGTCAACGCCACGGTCAACGGGAGTCTCGACGGGAAGGAAGGCGCAATTCCCGTTGACGGAACGATCGCGATGTCCGCGACGCCCGGCAAGTTCGTGATCGACACGGCGGACTTCCGGAGTGGCGGATCTTCGATAACGGCGACCGGGACGATCGGATGGGATCGCAAGTCGGATATTCGCGTGACGGCGAATGCGCCGGTCGGTTCGGATCTGTTGGCGCTCGTCTCGGCGGCGAACCCGAATCTCGGCAAGGAACTCGAGTCCTATCAGATTCGGATTGGTGGCGGATTCTCGTTCGACGGTCGCGTCACTGGCAATATTGTCGATCCGAACGTGGATGGCAATGTGACCGTCGGGGACGTCCGGATCGGTGATCCCGAAGCTGTCGAGATCGGAACGTTCAGCGGTGCGATTCGGCGCGACGCGGCCGGGGTCGAGCTCGATGGTGCGAAGATCGTCCGTATCGATGGCGGCGAGATCGCTTTCGACCTCTCGTTGCCCTCGAGCGCCGCACGTCCCCGGCACATCGTTGCGCGGGTGACGCGGTTCCCCCTCGAAGCGCTTCGCAAGTTCCCGGGATTGGATAAGAACGAGAACCTTAACGGCCTACTGAGCGGGACGTTTGATCTCAGTCTCCCCGCCCTCCCCGCCGATGCACAGATGTTGGGCCTCGCGGACCTTGCCCGCGGTCAGGCGAGTGTCAGTGTCGACGGCGCCACGCTCGGGGGCCAGCCGCTCAGCGAGCTGAAGTTGACCGCGGAGTTCGGCGACGACGACGTGAACGTGTCGACTCTTCGACTCGTGTCGGCCAGAGGCGAGATTGTCGGCGGCGGGCGCTTCGTCCGCGCGACGAGGGTCTACGATTTCGCGTTCGATGCAAAGTCGCTTGATCTCAAGCTCATCGAAGCGGCGGCGACCACCGATGGGAAAGCACCTCCGGTCGTCCTGTCCGGACTGGCCAACGGACGTGTGACGGTCTCCGGGGTCTACGTCGGTTACGAAAACACGGTCCGGGAGCTGGCCGGCGACGTGCGAGCCACCGACGTGGTCGTAAACGGCGAGCCCGTCGGCGAGCCGCGCCTCGAGATAACGACGGTCAACGGCATCGCGACAGTGACCGTGTCGGCAGACGTCCGCGGCACGCGACGCGAGCTCGCGGGAACGATCGCACTGAACGAGGATGGCACGCCGTTTCGCGTCGCGGCCGGCCTCGAGAATTTCAATGCGATGACCCTCTCGGCGAATCCTCCGGCCGGGGTTTCGACGCGACTGACCGGCAACGTACTGGTGACCGGGTTCGTGGACGACATATTCGATTCGGGAGGCATTCGGGAACGCCTGGCCGTCTCGGGTGCAATGTCGGCGCTCGAGCTCAACGTCGAGATCGACGAAGCCGGCAAGGGCTACAAGTTGTCGAACCAGGGCGACGTGGTCTTCAATGTGGCCAACAACGTACTGCACTTCGACAGAGCGACGTTCACGGGCGAAGGCACGGCACTTTCGCTCGCGGGCGACATCGCACTGGACCAGTCGGCGGTCTCGAACCTGACGCTCACCGGCGACGTCAGCCTCGCGCTCGTGTCGTCGTTCAGCAGACAGGCCTACGCCGACGGTGTCGCGACGCTCCAGGCGTCGGTCGCAGGGACGCTTGCCGAACCGCGATTCAGCGGTTTCGCCGACATTCGAAATGCGAGCCTTCGGCTCGTCAATGTCCCGGTCGCCATCCAGGAGGGCGAGGGACGAATCCTGTTCACGTCCAATCAGGCGCTGATCGACAGATTCACCGCGCGAGCAAACGGCGGCCGCGTGAACGTCGACGGCGGCGTGCTCTTCGAGGGACTCAAGCCCGATCGCTGGCGATTCGGAATCGAAGCATCGCAGGTTCGCATGACCTATCCGGACGACGTCCGGTCGGTAGTCGATGGCGACCTGACGCTGCAGGGGAACCTGCGACTGATGGTGCTGAGCGGAGCCGTGACGCTGCGACGCGCCGAGTTCACGCGCGAGATCGAGTTGCGGGACTTCCTCGATCTCGATGGCCGCGGTTCGAGCACGACGTACGGAAACCGTCCCGCGCGAACTTCGACGAGCCCCATACGGCTCGATATCGCGATCGAAGCACGCGACTCGCTCATCATCCGCAACAGTCTGGCCGATGTCGTCGCGAGCGCATCGCTCGTGGTCACCGGCCCGATAGACGATCCGATCATCGACGGCCGGGCTACGGTCAGTCGCGGCGTGCTGAACTTCCGCGATACCGAGTACCAGGTGATCCGCGGTGTCGCGCGGTTCCCCGGCCGGCTCGGCGGCGAGATCACGATCGACCTGCTCGCCGAGGCCGAGATCAAGGGATACCGCGTCTCGATCGGGATAACGGGCACGCCCGACAAGCCGTTCCCGGTGCTGCGCAGCGAACCGCCGTTGCCCGAGACGCAGATAGCGTCGCTCGTGCTGACCGGCGACTTGAGCAGCGAAGAAATCACGACGAGCTCGGTCGCACAATCAGGCGTGAACGTCGCCAGCAGCATCGTGTCGGCGGCCGTGTCGCGCTCCGTCGAGAAGCGGACGAGCAAGCTCTTCGGCATCAACCGGTTCCAGATCGATCCGGTCCTTGGAAGGACTGATCCGTCGGCGCGGTTGACGGTCGGCCGTCGGGTGAACAAGAACCTGTCGATCATCTACTCGACGAATCTCTCGTCGACCCAGGAACAGGTCATCCAGCTCGAGTATCGAATCAGCGACCGGTTCTCGCTCGTTGCGACGCGCGACGAGGACGGTGCGTTCGGGCTCGACTTCCGCGTCAGGAAGCGATTCTGATGACGGAATGCGGGTCGAGCGAGTTGCAGCGCACTGAGACGCCTCCGCGCGGCTGGCGTCGGGCGATCGCCCGGCTCCCGATGATGCTTGCCGCGCTTACCATCTTCATTGCGGCGTCCACGGCGGCGGCCCAGACGACCGGTCCCGGCCGCGACATGTCGCGCGAGATCGGGAGGATGATCAGCCGGATCGACGTCGTGATCGACGCCGGAAGCGCCACCGCACCGGCCGAGACCCGGCAGGTCGTCGAGCAATTCGCGCAGGCGGGGAGCGCGCTCGAGGCCGAGGCGGTGCACGAGGCGATCCGCCGGCTGACTGCCGCTGGCCTCGCTTCTAGGGTTCGCGTCGATGTGGCGGATGACCCCGTGCGAAACGACGCCGTGGTACTGACGTTTCGCGTGACTCCGCTGGTCCGGATCGCGACCGTGCGATTTGACGGAATAGAGGCGTACCAGATCGAAGAGGTCAGGGGGCGATTGACGGCGCTCGACGCCGGGCAGCGCCTCACGGAACCGCTGCTGGCGGCTGGTGCGGACGAGATCGTTCGCTACTTCCTCGAGCGCGGCTACTTCGACGCGTCCGCCACGTGGACGACGACGACCGACCCGACCGGCACGCGGGCGGTGGTGGTGTACCGCGTGAAGCCAGGGGAGCAGGCAAGGGTCTCGACCTTCACCATCTCCAAGACAGGGGCGTCGCCGCCTGACGTCGAGAAGCTCCTGCGGCTCAAGACCGGCGCGCGATTCACGATCAGCGATCTCGAGGCCGATATCGTCACGATCCGCGAAGCCTATCTTCGTGCCGGTTACCTTTCCCCGGAGGTCGGTCGTCCCGATTTCGTGCGCAACCCGGCCGGCGGCACGGTGGCGGTGACTGTGGCAGTCACGTCGGGGCCAAAGGTGACCGTCGTGGTTGAGGGCGCGGACTTCAAGGACGCCAAGCTGCAGCAGCTCCTGCCCGTCTACTCCGAGGGCGGCCTCGACGAGTTCCAGCTTTCGGAAGGGGATCGCCGGCTCGCGGATGCGCTGCAGCGCGACGGGTACTTCTTCGCCCGCATCACGCATCGCGTGGAGACAGCGGAGCCGGACGGAGCGCGCCGCGTCGTTTACTCGATAGAGCGCGGCCGGCGGTACAAGATCACCGATATCGAAATCGAGGGAACATCCGCGCTCACGTTCGACGACGTCCGATACGACCTGCAGACGAAGACCGCCGGGTTCGTTTTTCTCGCCCGTGGTCTCACATCGCGAGATCTGATCGATCGTGACGCCGCGTTCCTCGAAGAGCGGATGCGTGCGATCGGCTTTCGCAAGGTCGCCGTCGTCGAGCGTCGACTCGGCGTCGCGGTCGATTCTGACGACCTGGTCATCACGTTCGTTGTGGAGGAAGGTCCCCGGAGCACGGTTGCTGATGTCGTGCTCGAGGGAAATCAGATCTTCAGCCGCGACGAGTTGCTCGAGACGCAGGCGCTCAGGCCGGGCGCCACGCTCGACGCCGCAAACCTGCAGTCGGATGCGAATCGCATCATGCAGAAGTACGCGGTTGAAGGATTCATCACGGCGGAAGTCGCGCCCCGCATCGTCGATCTCGACGGCGACATGGTTCGCGTCGTCTACGCCATCGAGGAGGGCAACCGCGCCTTCATTGGCCAGATCGTTCTTACCGGCAACGTGCGAACGCGAGACGCGTCGATCCGCAAATACCTCGAATTCAAGGAAGGCGAGGTCGTGCGGCTCGACCGTCTGCGGCTGACCGAGAAGAATCTCTACGACAGCGGTGCGTTCCGCGAGGTGCTGATTCGAACAGAGGCGGCGGGCTCGGCCGGCGACGGGTTTGCCGAGTTGCGGACGGTTTATATCGACCTCATCGAATCGAGTCCCTGGTTGCTCGTCTACGGCGGAGGATTCAACACAGACGACGGACCGCGCGGCATCCTCGAGATTTCGAACGTGAACCTGTTCGGTCGCCTGAACACCGGTGCCGTCCGCTTGCGCATGAGCAAGCGGTTGCAACTCGCGCAGATCTCCTACACGAACCCGAATCCCTTCGACAGCAACCTGCCGCTTCTCGGGTCGATCCGGTTCGAGCGCGAGATCAAGGATGCATTCAGCCTCCTGCGATTCTCCACGCTGGTGCAGGTACAGAAGAAGCTGCACGACACGCTCGAGTTCAAGGAGGGTTTCTTCTTCCGCTACAACTTCGAGCAGGTTCGCGTGTTCGACTTGAACCTGAACCCGAGCGATCTCGAACGCGAGGACCGTCCGGTACGTCTCGGCAAGCTCTCGACGACGTATTACCGTGATTCGCGCAACAACCTGTTCGACCCGGACGACGGTACGTTCATTTCGCTCGACGGTCAGATCGCATCGGCGGCGCTTGGAGGAAATTCGCGGTTCGTGCGGTTCTTCGGCGAATACCAGCGCTACGACAAGGTGCCGAAGGTCGAGAAGCTGACGTACGCCCTTGCGGCAAAACTCGGCTCGGTGCGGCCGTACGGCGCCAGCGAGGATGTACCGATCAGCGAGCGCTTCTTTTCGGGTGGCGCGCGAACGCTTCGTGGCTTCGGCTTCGAGGAAGCCGGGCCACGGGATCCGGTCACGGACGAGCCGGTCGGCGGCAACGTGCTCATAGTCGTCAACAACGAGCTCCGCTTCCCGATCACGGGACTCATTGGTGGGCAGGTATTTTCGGATACCGGCAACGTGTTCAAGACGTGGGACAAGGTACGGTTCAAGCGCGTCACCGAGACGATCGGCGGAGGGCTGCGTTTCGACACACCGGTCGGGCCGGTTCGCATCGACGTCGGGTTCCTGATCAACGGACCGAGCGGCGCGAGGGGCTACGCGGTACACGTGAGCTTCGGCCAGGCTTTCTAGGGAGGAGACTCGGATGTGCATCGTTCGACTTGGACTGATCGCGGGAATGGCGGTGTTGCTCGCCTTGGCGCCGTGCCGCGTCGCCGAGGCGCGCCAGAGCCTGTTCGACGCGACCATTGCCGACGTGAACGGCGACCTCATCCTGCAGAGCGACATCCTGTGGAATCTCGCGCTGGATCCGGCGGTCGCTCCGGCCGAGTTCTGGGACCCGGCCGTGCAGCGGCTCATGCTGCGAACACTGATCGATCAGCGGATTCTCATTCAGGAAGCGGCGAAGCTGCCGGCGACGCGGGTAACGGACGAGGAGATTGCCGCGGCTCGCGGAGAGCTCGTGCAGAACTTCAATACCCCCGACGACTCCACACGATTCGAGCGCCGGCAGCGGCTGGTAGGCCTGTCCGGGCCGCGACTCGAGGGCATCCTGCGCGAGCGGCAGCAGATCCTGAAGTTCGTCGATTTCCGGTTCAGGTCGTTCGTCGTCGTGACTGAGCCTGAGATCGTCCGGTATTTCGAGTCCGAGGTGAAGCCGGGACTGCCGGACCAGAGTCCCGGAGCGGTGAGCGACGCGTTCGCCGCAGAGCGGCGCCGGATCGAACAGGTGCTCATCGAGGAGAAGATCAACAGCTCGATCGACGAGTATCTCGAAGAGGCTCGTGCCCGAGCGCAAGTGGTGGTGTTCGACGGGGAGTAGGCGCGGCTGAGGTCACTGTCCTTGCCGTTGCTCTGTTTCTTCGTGCCTCTGCGACTCTGTGTGCGTAGCTCTGTTTGATCGCTCAGAAGAGCTTCGCACACAGAGCCACAGAGCCACAGAGACACGGAGCGAC
>CAZXLQ010000073.1:0-18899 GCA_964641945.1 uncultured Clostridia bacterium | reverse complement strand
AATGGTCTGACTCCGTGCCCTCTGTGTCTTTGTGCTCTCTGTGCGGCCACGCCTTCCCCTCTCTCTCGTCAATCCCGGGAACCGATTTCACCTCCTCGCGTCTCTACCCCCAACGCGCCACCAGGCGCCACCGACGACCAACCGAGGAGACCCGCCATGTCCGATCCGAACCGCCTGCTCAACGACATCCGCATCGCCACCCCCTGCACCGCCAACTGGGACCATATGACCGGTACCGACACAGTCCGCTTCTGCGGTGAGTGCAAACTCAACGTCTACAACATCTCGGGAATGCAGGCGAAAGATGCGGCCAGGCTCGTCGAGAACGCGGAGGGACGGCTCTGCGTGCGGCTCTACAAGAAGACCGACGGCACCGTGCTCACACAGGACTGTCCCGCAGGCGTTCGCGCCGCGATGCGTCGCGCGACGCGCGCGGCCGGTGCAGCACTCACGGCCGCGCTCGGGATCTTCGCGGTTTTCTCGGTGCGTTCGGCCGCGGCAGGCGATGGGCAGCAATGCGAAAAGCCGAATCCGACTGTGCCGGAAGTGCTTCAGGGAGGATACGCGCCGCCCCCGCAGCACCAGGTCAAGATGGGCAAGATCGCACTTCCGACACGTCGTGGCGAGTCCGTACTCGTGAACGTCCGCGACGAGAGCGGGATCAAGCTGATAGGCGCCGAAGTCGTCCTCACTAATCCGGAGACCGGCGAGGCCGTCATTGCAGACCAGGAAGCCCCGGGGCTCTATCGCTTCGACGGTGTCAAGCCCGGCGTCTACACGATCTCGGTCACCGCGAACGGTTTCACGAATCCCCTGCCGCGCTCGTTGCGCGTCCGCGCGGGGAAACAGGCCAGCGTCTCGTTCACGCTCGAGTCGGGCGAAGTTCGCGTTCTCCTGGGCGAGATGGTTGCTCCCCAGCGCTGAACCGGACTCCGAGTTGCGGGGGCGACGCGCCGCGGATGACGCCGGTTATGCCGGCTCGTCCGCGGCGCAGTAGGTATCGCATGCCCACTCCTGCTCCGAGAGCGCTTCGATAGCGTTCGCCGATCCGGCCATCGCCGCCGCCTCGACGACGCGTTCATCGGTGAAGTAGGCCTCGACACGTTCGAGCAGCTCCGGGATCGATTGCGATCGCAGCAGGCTCTGGCGGAAGTCCGCGCCGCCGGGCAGTCCCTTGGTGAAATAGTTGCAGAGCTGTTTCAGCTTGCCGGGAATAGCCTTTTCGGGCAGATCGTCGCGAATCAATTCGTAGTAACGAAGGATGACGCGGTACTTCTCGTCGAGCGACGGTACCGGCGGCGTTTCGCCCCGCTGCAGCGCCTGCGCCTCACGGAAGATGAACGGATTCGCGATGGCGCCGCGACCGATCATCACGCCGTCGACCCCCGTCTCGTCGAGCCGCGCGAGCGCGCCTTCCGGAGTCACGACGTCGCCGGATCCGACGACCGGAATCGAAACGGCCTGCTTCACCTCGGCGATCCGGTTCCAGTCCGACCAGCCCTTGTAGCCCTGCTCCTTTGTGCGGCCGTGCACCGCAATCATCTGACCGCCGCAGTCCTCGATCAACTTCGCGACCTCGACGCAGTTCACGAGACTGTCGTTCCAGCCGCTCCGGATCTTCACCGTCATCGGAATGGAGATGGAGCGACGGATTCCGCGCAGGATTTTCTCGAGCTGCGGCAGATCCTTGAGCAGGTTCGAGCCACCGCCGCCCTTTATGACCTTCTTCGCCGGACAACCGCAGTTGACGTCGAGTACGTCGGCCCCGACCTCCTCCACGACCTCTGCCGCCTGCCGCATCCGTTCGTCGTCGTAGCCGAATATCTGGATCGAGATCGGCCGCTCCTCGGGGAGGAATCGCAGCAGCCGATGGGTGCGCAGATTGCCGCGCGTAAGACCCTCGACGCTGACGAATTCCGTGACGATCAGCCCGACACCGCCGAGCTCCTTGATGAGGCGACGGAAAGGCGAATCCGTCACGCCGGCCATCGGCGCGAGAATCAGATTCGGTTCGACCGGAACCCGGTCCGCGATGGAAAAACCAGTCGTCACGGCAACTGCGGAGCTTACCATGCTCCCGGCACGACCCGTTGACGCTTCGCAGACCGGTCCCGTAGAGTTGGCGTCCCGTTCGCGCTCCTTTTCCCACCTGCTCGAGTCGCGGACACGAATCTCCAGGATCACGAAGAAGGGCACACCATGGCGATTGAGGTCGGCGGCGTCGAAGTCGGAGAGAAGATCTGGCACAACGGGGAGCTCAAGGCGTGGGGTGACGCGAACATCCACGTCATGTCGCACGTCGTGCACTACGGTTCGTCCCTCTTCGAAGGAATCCGGTGCTACGCGACCGAACGCGGTCCGGCGATATTCCGCCTCGGGGACCACGTCAGGCGGCTGATGGACTCGTGCCACATCTACCGTATGCCGGTGGTGTACTCGCGCGACGAGATCGTCGCGGCCTGCCGGGACCTGGTGAAACTCAACGGATTCCAGGCCTGCTACATACGTCCGATAGTCTTTCGAGGGTTCGGCACGTTCGGCGTGAACCCGTTCCCGGCACCGGTCGAGACCTATATCGCGACCTGGGCGTGGGGGAAGTATCTCGGCGACGAGGCGCTCGAACAGGGTGTCGACACGTGCGTCTCGAGCTGGGCGCGTCTGGCCCCGAACACATTTCCGGCGATGGCCAAGTCGGGCGCGAACTACATGAACTCGCAGCTCATAAAGATGGAGGCGATCGTCAACGGCTTCGTCGAGGGCATCGCACTCGACGTGCAGGGGTACGTCTCGGAGGGCAGCGGCGAGAACATCTTCGTGGTCCGGAACGGCAAGGTGTTCACACCGCCGCTTCACGCCTCGATCCTCCCCGGAATCACCCGGGCGTCGATCATCACGCTGTGCAAGGACCTCGACATACCGATCGTAGAGCGAGGTGTGCCGCGCGAGCTGCTCTACGTCGCGGACGAGGCATTCTTCACGGGGACCGCGGCCGAGGTCACGCCGATTCGCTCGGTCGACCGCATCCAGATCGGGGAGGGGCGGCGCGGACCGATCACCGAACGGCTGCAGAAGGCATTCTTCGATGTCACGATGGGCCGTAGCGAGGATGTGCACGGCTGGCTGACGCCGGTCGGGGAGTGAGCGTTCTCCCCGCTCCGTGCCTCTGTGGCTCTGTGTGCGAAGCGCTCTCCCTGTCAGACGGGCAGAGCTTCGCACACAGAGCCGCAGAGACACGGAGCCACAGAGCGTTTTGACACTCGAGCCGGCGCTCTGCTACGGTGCGTGTTTGTGTCTGCGGTGGACTTCTGACCCATGCTGAACCGACGAACCCTGTGTGCCGGGATGCTTGCCATCGTCGCGCTCACGTCGGCATGCGTGCGGAGCGTGAAGGTCCCACGCCAACTCGCCGTCGACCCGCCGGCCTCGACTGAGCAGTTGCTCGGCCGCCTGAAGCTGTTCACCGACGTCAGCCGTATCCAGGCCGTTGCAACGCTTCGGTTCCGCGATCTGCGAGATGCCGGGATCGGGCGGAACAAGGAGTACCCGGGAGCTGACGGCACTCTCGTGCTGTCCCGGCCGGCAAACATCCGCCTTCTGATCAAGGCGCCGTTCGTCGGAAAACGCGTCGCCGACATGGTCTCGGACGGTACGAAGTTCACGGTGAAGGTGCTCTACCCCGAAGACAAGCGCAAGTACCTCATCGGCACGAACGCGGGACGGTATCGACGAGTCGAATCGGGCATGCAGACGGCGGATCCGGCCCTCCAGCGCGCAGGCGCGCTCGCGAACATCCGGCCACAACACCTGACGGCGGCCTTTCTGATGGCACCGCTCGATCTCGAGACCGCGGATGGCGTCTACGTGCTCGACGAAGAGCGCCGGCTCGAGCCGGGTCTCAAGAAAGACGAGCAGGTCATCCGCACGTTCTACGTCCTCACGCTGCTCGAGCGGACCGGGAACGGAGCCGAGGCACGCGTTGTCAGGCGGCTCTGGTTCGACCGGTGCAAAACCGGCACGCCGCTTGCTCGTCAGGATCTCTATGAGGATGGCCGAGTCGCGACAACGATTCGATATGAAGGTACGATTCGATCCGAAGACGGGCGTCCGTGGGTCGACCGTGTCGCCATCGAGCGCGTCGACGATCTCTACGCGGTTGACGTTCTCTTTGCGGAAGGCGCACTTACGCTCGACGGCGAGGTCCCGGACGAAGCGTTTACTCTCGGCAACGACGAGAACCTCGAGGTGATCGATCTCGACAAGCGGGCGGATCTGCTCGAACCAGCCGCCGCAACGCGTCCCTGACGGGACGCCATCGGATTCCGACACATGGACAGTCTCGTCTTCGAAAACGTACGTCATCGCCCGCTCCGGACGATCATCAGCCTGTCGGGAGTCGCAATCGGCGTCGTCCTAACGGTCCTGACGGTCGGTCTCGCACACGGCATGCTCCGCAACACCGCGGAACGGCAGGCTAACGTTTCGGCCGAGATCATGTTCTACGCAGCGGGCGATTTCTCGCCTGCGACCGGGCAGGCTCTCGGTCTCGACACGCTCTACAAGACCGCGATCCTCGATGGCACGTCGCGAGTACAGCCGATCGCCGGTGTCGCGGAGGTGTCACCGGTCGCGCAGTATCTTCAGACCAGCGTGAGCGGAGTAGGCTTCGAGATCGTCGAAGGTGTGGATTTCGCCTCCTACTCGAACGTCACGGATCTGAAGATCGTGGACGGACGTTTCGCCGTTGGCGACGAAGCGGTGGTGGACCGGCGTTACGCGCGCGACAAGAAGGACATCAACGGACAGCCGATCGCCATCGGATCGAAGATACTGCTCTTCGGGCGCCCCGTCCCGGTCGTCGGAATCTACGAGCCGGAAATCGGAGCGAGACTGAAGCTGCCTCTCGACACGCTCCAGCGCCTTGTCGTCAACGGCGCCGAAAAGTGCTCGTTGCTGCTCATCAAGTGCAAGAATCCGGCCGAGCAGGACCAGGTCGCCGCTGCTCTTCGGGCGACATACCCGTCGAATCGGATCGTGATGTCGCGCGATCTGCCGAGCATCGTGTCCGGGTCGATCGGCTCGCTCGAGGTTTTCCTCAAGGTTGTCGTGCGCCTGGCGGCGGTCGTGTCGACGCTCGTCATCCTGCTGGCGATGTACACGACCATCATCGAGCGGACGCGCGAGATCGGCGTCCTCAAGAGTCTCGGAGCGTCGAAGACCTTCATAGTCGTCACGATCGTCAAGGAAGCGCTGCTCATCGCCGTACTCGGAATCCTGGTGGGGGCCGCGGTTTCGGTACTCGGCAAGTTCGGCGTCGAAGCAGCGACGTCGCTTCACGTCGACGTCGAGCTCAAGTGGCTCGCGATTGCGTCGGTCATCGGACTGGTGAGCTCGGTAGTCGGAGCGCTGTATCCGGCGATACGCGCCGCTTATCAGGACCCGGTGAAGGCACTCAGTTACGAGTAGCGCTTTGCGGCAGGGGCTCCATGGGCGAAACTGTCGGATTGGAAACGAGTTGGTGGAACGGCAACACTGAATGAGCACGATTCTCCAGACGATCGACCTGCGAATGACCTACCACGTTGGCAAGATGGACGTGCACGCGTTGCGCGGCCTGTCGCTCGAGGTCGAACGGGGCGAGTTTCTGGCCATCATGGGGCCGTCCGGCTGCGGCAAGTCGACGCTGCTGCACCTTTGCGGTGGTCTGTTGACCCCAACGGAAGGCAAGGTGCTCGTTGACGGTGAAGAGATCACGGCAAGCTCGGATGCGCGGCGCACCGACGTCCGGCGCCGCAAGATCGGCTTCGTCTTCCAGAAGTTCAATCTCTTCCCGACGCTCACGGCCGAAGGGAACCTGAAACTTGCCGAACGGATCTTCGGAAAGGGATCCGGCAGTGCTGAACGGCGACGCGAAGTGTTGAGCCTGCTGAAGCTCGAAAGCAAGCTGCGCCACAAGCCGCTGGAGCTTTCGGGCGGAGAGCAGCAGCGGGTCGCGATCGCGCGAGCGCTCGTCAACGAACCGGCGCTGATTCTCGCCGACGAACCAACGGGAAACCTCGACTCGGAGAACTCCGAGATCGTGCTGTCGATGCTCCGGGACCTCAACAAGAAGACGAACCAGACCATCGTGATGATCACGCACAATCCGGAGGCCGCGCAGTACGCGGACCGGATCATCCACATGCGTGACGGTCACGTGGTGTCCGAGGAGCGGCCGGCCGCTCCGCCGGTTCCGGCTGGAACCGAATTGGAGGGGGTACATTCGTGAACCTCTTCGTCATCCTGAAGAAGATCTGGTACTGGTCGTATCCCCGGGAAACGTGGCAATACGACGTGATGTGCGTGGCAATTCTGGCCTTCATCTTCCTCGTGCCGGCGCGGGTCTTCGACGACCCGGAGGCACGACCGAGATGGGAGGGATCGCTCAAGGAAACGCGGGTCAACGCCGATACCATCAAGGATGACACGGTCGAGAGTCTGTCAGCCGCGGCCGGCGGCGGGACCGTCCACCGCGTGGAGGTTTTGCGGTCCGCGGACGGCAAAGTGCAGGCGTATCGGGTCTGGACGATGCCGGACGGGAATTAAAGAAGATTTTCACAACATATTTCAGGCGAGGATCGTTGCTATACTTGCCATGAAGACAGAAACGGGAGTGTAAGTTGTTCATGCAGAAAGTCATTCTATCCATTGCAGTTGCCGCCATCGTTGCGGCGATTGGCCTCGCCGGGAGCCCGGCTGAGGCGCAGGTCATGCCTCCGGTGCTCCTAAAGCTCGAGCAGGCAGGGAAGAATCTGAAGTCGTTGCAGGCAGGGATCTCGCAGCAGAAGCAGGATCGGGTACTCGGCGTTAAGGAGAACTCGACGGGTTCGCTGCTCTACAAGGCCGGTGCGGCCGGCACTGAGCGCGTGCTGTTGACCTACACGTCGCCGATTCCGGAAACGGTTTCGGTCGTCGGGGAAAAGGTGACGATCTACCAGCCGAAGTTGAATCAGCTGTTCGTGACGAGCCGAAAGGCCGGAGTGAACAAGAATCGGTCCCTCGGATTCCTCGGCCTGGCGTATTCCGACGCCGCGCAGCAGCTTCGCGACCGTTACACGATCACGCTGCTTGGCGAGGACATGGTCAACGGGCAGATGGCGACGCAGATCCAGCTCGATCCGAAGGACACGTCCGACGGCGTCCAGGGGATCATCTTGTGGGTCGATCACAAGACGTGGCTTCCGGTGAAGTACTTCGTGACGGAGAAGAGCTCGAAGACGACGATCACGCTGACGGCCCTGCAGCCGAACGTGACGCTCGGGGACGAGAAGTTCGTGATTCCTG
The DNA here is from genome assembly GCA_964641945.1 of uncultured Clostridia bacterium. Classification (GTDB taxonomy): domain Bacteria; phylum Acidobacteriota; class Blastocatellia; order UBA7656; family JADIYM01; genus JADIYM01. The sequence continues at coordinate 11,579 of CAZXLQ010000073.1, read as the reverse complement.
TCCCGAAGGACGTCAAGGTCGTAAACGGGTAGACCGGGTCGACGGATAGTTTCTCGCAGAGACGCAAAGGGAAGACGCAAAGACGCAGAGTCCGGAAGTATTGGGCTCTGCGTCTTTGCGTCTTCCCTTTGAGTCTCTGCGGGAAACTCCGTCCTTCGACACGGCGGCTTGGAGCTCTCTCCGGCGGCTCTCGGCACGATCGACGATGCCCCCGAGTTTGACGACCTCCAACGCGCTGCGACATGATCCGCAGTTCGACTGCGACCACGAGGATTGCCTGTGAACGATTCCGAAGCGAGAACATTCGTCGACCGGATGAACGCCGAGCTGCAACCGGCCGATGCCGCGTGCGGACACGCCGAATGGCGGCTGAACACCACCGGCGATGCCGACGCCGAGGCCGACGTGGCAGCCGCACGCGCGCGGTGGATGCGACTTCTGTCGAATCCGGCCGAAAGCACCCTTGTTGGCAGGCTGCTGGCCGAAGCGGATGGCGCGGCCGAAGGTTCCATCGATCCACTGTTGCGCCGCCAGCTCGAGATCCTTCGCAACCTCTTTCTCGAAAACGGGTTCTCACCCGAGGAAATCGAACGGATTTCATCCCTCGAAGCCGAAACCGTCTCGCTCTTCAACACGCATCGCGGCACGGTGAATGGCCGGAGAGTCAGCGAAAACGACATCGATGCCATCCTCAAGTCGTCCACTGACGTTGCCGAACGACGAGCTGCCTGGGAGGCCTCCAAGGAGGTCGGCAGCATCGTTCGCGAGAACGTTATCGAGCTCGTTCGACTGCGAAACGCTGCCGCACGCCGCAGTGGTTTCGACAACTTCTACGCAATGCAGCTCGCTGCCCAGGAGATCGACGAGGACAGGCTCTTCGCGACGCTCGGCCGGCTTGCCGACCTGACCGATGAACCGTTTCGGGTCGGAAAATCAGCCATCGACGCTCACCTGGCGGCGACGCAGGGCGTCGAAGTGCGTGACCTGCAGCCGTGGAACTACTCGGACCCGTTCTTTCAGGAACGACCCGACACCGGCGACGTCGACCTCGATGCACTCTTCGCAGGTGCAGACATCGAAGCTCTCACCCTGGCGACATATGACGGAATCGGCTTTGACGTCCGCGGGATCGCCGCACGCAGCGATCTCTACGAACGGGACGGCAAGGATCAACACGCGTTCTGCGTGAACATCGGCCGGGCCGGGGACGTGAGGGTGTTGTGCAACCTTCGCGACACGGCTCGCTGGATGGAGACGAACCTCCACGAATTCGGCCACGCGGTGTACGACGTCGAGGTCGATCCCGAGCTCCCGTATCTGCTGCGCGGACCGGCACACACCAACTCGACGGAAGCGATCGCCATGCTGATGGGACGGCTTGCGAACTCGCCGGAATGGCTCACCGAGGTTCGCGGGATCGATCGTTCGGAAGCCGAGCGGATCGGAGGTGCGCTCGCGGCTCAGCTCCGCATGCACATGCTCGTGTTCGTTCGCTGGTGCCTCGTTATGACCCACTTCGAGCGGGATCTCTACCGCGATCCGGAGCGAGCCGATCTGGACGGCCTCTGGTGGGACTACGTCGAGCGATTCCAGCTGCTCAGCCGCCCCGAAGGCCGCTCGGCGCCGGACTGGGCCGCCAAGATTCACCTGGCGCTCGCGCCGGTCTACTACCACAACTACATGATCGGCGAGATGATGGCGTCGCAGATCCAGCACCGGCTTGACGAAGTTGCCGGCGGGATCGTGAACCGGCCGATGGCCGGTGCCTACCTTCGCGACAGGATGTTCCGTCCCGGCGCCTCGGAGCGCTGGGACCACACGGTCGAGCGCGTGACGGGCGAGCCCTTGTCGGTCGAGTACTTCGCCAGGCAGTTCATTCACCGGTCGAGCGCAACGACATAGCGCGAGCGAGAACCCATGGGACTTTTCTGGAAGCGAAAGAAGAAGGATGAAAACGACCGGCCGAGTCACTGGCCGCCGACGATTCTGTCACCACAAGCGCCGCAGACACCGCCGACGCCGGTTCTCCCTACCTCGACGCCCTTGAAAGAGATGTCGCAGGTGAATACGTCAGCCGCCGGCGGGATCAGTACCGCGAGCGATAGCGAGCGGGTCGCTTCCGCGGACGAGACTTCTCCGACGCAACCCGCACTCCCCGATTCCACTGAGCCACCGGTCCTTCGCAAGGTCGACATGAACTTCTCCTTCGGCGGGTACGTCACGAAGGAGCCGACACCGGAAGAGATCGAGGAGCAGCAGCGCACGATCGTCGGACGGTTGAAGACGGCCGTGTCATCGACGCGCCATACCCTCGTCGACCGTATCGACACGATCGTACGCGGCAAGAAAGTCATCGACGCGGAGTTGCTCGAGGGAATCGAGGAGGCGCTCATCGGTGCCGACATCGGCGTGCAGACGGCGCTCGAGATCATCGAGAACGCCAGAAAACGGGTGGCACGCAACGAGCTGTCGAATCCGGAGGAGTTGCGGCGCCTGATCCGCGAACATCTGCTCGAGATGCTCGTGGCGCCAAAGTCGCTTCAGAAGGGCACGGTCTCGTCCGAAGTCGACATCGATCCCGAGATCTCGCCGTATGTGATCATGGTCGTCGGCGTCAACGGTGTCGGAAAAACGACGACGATTGGCAAGCTCGCGAACCGGATCCGCAACGACGGCTACGACGTGCTCATCTGCGCGGCGGACACGTTCCGCGCGGCGGCCAACGACCAGCTGGCCATCTGGGCCGAACGTTCCGGCGTTCCCCTGATCCAGCAGAAGCCGGGTACCGATCCGTCGGCAGTGCTCTACGATTCGCTTGCGGCGGCGAAGGCTCGCGGAAGCGACGTGTTGATCGTGGATACTGCGGGCAGACTGCACACGAAGCAGAACCTCATGCAGGAGCTCGAGAAGATGCGGCGCGTGGCCGACCGTCAGGTGCCGGGCGCTCCGCATGAAGTGCTGCTCGTCATCGACGCCGTCACGGGTCAGAACGGCCTCGAGCAGGCGCGACAGTTCACCAAGTCAGCGCCGGTGACGGGCCTGGTGCTGACCAAGCTCGACGGCACGGCGAAGGGCGGCATCGTGGTGGCGATCGTCAACGAGCTGGGAGTACCCATCCGCTACGTCGGCATCGGCGAACAGGTCGACGACCTGATCGTCTTCGACGCCGAGCAGTACATCGACAGCCTGTTCGAAGGCTGACCACGGATGAACGCGGATGGTCGCGGGTCAGATCCGTGATCATCTGTGTGAATCTGTGGCCGCTTTTTTGTAAGCTGGCGGAATGAGTGAACTCGAGCGGTTTCGCGCGCTGTTTCCGATCACCCGGAATCGGGTCTACATGAATCACGCGGCCATCGGGCCCTTGCCAACCACGGCCGTGAACAGGATGGCGGCCGTGTCGCACTCGATCGCGATGAGCGGCGACGATGGCTGGTACGGGCGCATCGGCGAAATAGGACGCGTGCGCGGTCTCGCCGCGCGCCTGCTGCACGCGCGCGAGGAGCACGAAGTCGGCTTCGTCTCGAACACGTCCGACGGCCTGTCGATCATCTCGGCCGGCCTCGACTGGCGAGAGGGAGACACTGTCATAGGCGCAAACTGCGAGTTTCCGTCGAACGCCTATCCGTGGATGCGACTGTCGAATCACGGCGTGACGTTTCGGATGGCCGAAGAACGCGACGGCCGCGTCGACTTCGACGACCTCGTGGCGCTCGTAGACGAGCACACGCGCGTCGTTGCACTGTCCTGGGTCCAGTACGGCAGCGGATTTCGCTGCGACCTCGAACGCATCGGCAGGTTCTGCCGCGAGCGGGACATCCTGTTCGTCGTGGACGGCATTCAGGGACTGGGCGTCATTCCGATCGACGTCGAGCGCGACTGCGTGGACGTGCTCGCCGCGTCTGCGCACAAGTGGCTCTGCGGCTCGGAAGGCATCGGGTTGCTCTACATCTCGGATCGGGTCATCGACCGCATCGACCCGGTGAAGGTGGGATGGACTTCGACGAAGGACTGGATCAAGTTCGGTGGCTACGACCTGAGATATCGCGACGGCGCCGAGCGCTTCGAGTGCGGGACGATGAATCCGTTCGGTATAGCGGCACTCGGCTCGTCGCTCGAGATCCTGCTCGAAGCGGGTGAGGCGGACATAGAGCGACAGGTGCGAATCCTGACCGATCTGCTCGTCGTGGGACTCATGGATCGCGGCTACCGCGTGATCAGTTCGCGAAGTGACGGCGAATGGTCGGGGATCGTAACGGCGACACACGTCGATCGGAATCCGAACGAGCTGGTGCAGAAGCTCAAGCAGCGGGGCATGTCCGTTGCGGCGAGGGCTGGCCGGCTGCGCATATCGCCGCACTTCTACAACACGGTCGACGAAGTGGATCAGCTGCTGGCTGCGCTGTAGCGCAGAAGCAACCCGCTCGCCGGCACTCACGGTACTGATTTGCAGTGAGACAACTGCGAGCACGATTGATCGGATTCCAGGATCAGGATGCTCGACCGAGCCCACGGGCGGCCATTCCGCTCGTCGCCGAGATTGACGGTCACGCCGCGGGAGGATCAGTACCGCGAGCAGTAGCGAGCGGGTAGGCGTTGAAAATCTCGAGTATGACCGGCAGTCGCGCCGACGAGGCTGCTTCAGGTAATGACAGGCTCACCATGGAACGTACCGTACGACAACTCGCAGATCTCGTTGCCGGCAGCTTCACTGGCGACGGCGACGCCGTGGTGACTGGCGTCTCGAGCGTGGATCAAGCGTCCGACGGCGCGATCGTCTTCGCCGACACGGAGCGCGCGTTCGACCGGGCGCTCGCCTCGGCAGCCGCGGCAATCGTGGCGCCCGTCGCGTGCACCGCGCCGGATCGTCCCGTGATCCACGTAGAGAATCCGAAACTCGCCTTCGCGCGCATCGTCGCCGTCCTCGCCCCCGCGCAGCCGATCGCCCGCGCCATCCATCCTACGGCGATCATCGACGAATCGGCGGCGGTTGGAGCCGACGTGGCCATCGGCGCGTGGAGCACGATCGGGCCGGAAAGCGTCATCGGCGACAAGACGACCATCGGCAACGGCTGCTCGATAGGCTCGTGCGTGCGCATCGGGCGCGAGTGCACCATCCGGGAGAATGTAACCATCCACGACCGAGTAAGCGTCGCGGACCGCGTCATCGTGCACTCGGGAGCGGTCATCGGATCGGACGGATTCGGATTCGTCCTGGACGCCGGACAGTTCCACAAGTTCCCGCAGATAGGCGACGTGATCATCGAGGATGACGTCGAAATCGGCGCCAACACCACGATCGACCGCGGAGCGCTCGATTCGACGGTGATCGGCAGCGGTACGAAGATCGACAATCTCGTGCAGATCGCGCATAACGTCCGCATCGGTCGAAACTGCGTCATCGCCGCGCAGACCGGTATCTCTGGAAGCGCGACGATCGAGGATGGCGTGATGCTTGGAGGACAGGTCGGCGTCGCGGACCACGTACGCATCGAAGCCGGCGCCATCGCCGGCGCGCAAGCCGGTATCCCGACCGGCAAGGTCATCCGGAAGGGCACAATGGTCTGGGGCACGCCGGCACGTCCGATGGACCAGTTCCGCAGGATATTTGCGCTCGTGCAGAACCTCCCGTCTCTCAAAGCCCGCGTCGTGGAGATCGAGCGACGGCTGGGCGCCGACCGGCCATCCGTGCCCGACGACCCGACCGGCGAACATAATCGTTGACGTCTCCACGTACTTAGAATTAGTCTAAGTCTCCGTATGGTTCTCGAGCCTTCCAATAACGGGTCCATCGAGGCACTGACGCCGCAGCGTCGTGTCGTGCTCGAGGTGATCCGTTCGAGCATGGGACATCTGACGGCGAACGAGATTTACGAGCAGGCCCGGCGCCGGCTCTCGACGATCAGCTACGCCACCGTCTACAACTCGCTTCGACATCTTAAGCAGGCCGGACTAGTCGCCGAGCTCAATTTCGGCAACGGCGCCAGCCGGTACGACCGCGAGACCGCGCGACACGACCACGCCATCTGTTCGCACTGCGGTACGCTCGTTGATCTCGACATTCCTGCGACGGTCGACCTGATGCGGTCGGCAGCATTGCAGGCAGACTTCGAGGCCGAGTCCATCCACCTGACGCTCACGGGCGTGTGTGCGGGATGTCGAGAAGCCTCCGGTACCTAACGTTCCAAGGATCTTTCAACCGGCGACCCGCGCGACGTGGCCGCCATTCGCAACGAAACCAACCAACCTCGTGGAGGAGTGAATGTCAGCAGCAGCCATATCGACAGGAATCGCGAAGGTCGGCAAACCTGCGCCGAGCTTCGACATGCCGTCCACCAAGAACCTCGAGAAGCTCAACGAGAACGTCAAGCTCGAGGATTACAAGGGCAAGTGGGTTGCTCTCGTTTTCTATCCGCTCGATTTCACGTTCGTCTGCCCGACCGAGTTGACCGCCTTCAGCGACCGCTACTCGGACTTCACGTCGCTCAACTGCGAGCTCATCGGCGTGTCGACCGACTCGGTCTACTCGCACCGTGCCTGGCTCCAGACGCCGCGCGACAAGAACGGCATCGAGGGCCTGAAGTACCCGCTGGCGGCCGACATGGGCGGCGCCGTGTCGCGTGACTACGGTGTGCTCATCGAGGAGAAGGGAATCGCACTTCGCGGACTTTTCGTGATCGACCCCGAGGGCGTACTGCGCTACAAGGTGGTTCACGACCTCAACATCGGCCGCTCGACCGACGAGACGCTGCGCGTCATCTCGGCGTTGCAGACCGGCGGACTCTGCGCGGCGGAGTGGCGACCGGGTCAGGAAAACCTCAAGGTCTGAGGACCGTCGAGGCACGGCCGCCGAGGGTGCGGAACCGGGCGCAGGGGGGCTGCGCCCGGATCCGGAAAGCCCTCGGAGGCCCCTCGCGGCGCGTGGAATCGCCGCGAGACTTCCGGAATGACACAAGTCCGTCCGGATCGGGAGGGGCGCAACGATGCCAATGAGAATCGGAACGGAGATGCCTTCGCTCGAGGGAGCAACCGAATGGGCGCGTGGCAGTGAGGCCGAGGCACTGTCGGCGACCGCCGGCCATCCGACGCTCGTGCACTTCTGGTCAGTGAGCTGCGGAATCTGCAAAGAGAACATGCCGAAGGTCGCGGAGTGGCGCGACGGGCGGCGCGACGAGGGACTGCGGGTCATCGCGATCCACATGCCGCGTTATCCGGTCGATTCGGACGTTGATGCCGTCAAGGCGGCGATCGAGAAATACGGTTTCACTGAGCCGTGCGCCATCGACAACATGCACGCGTTGCGCGATGCGTTCCTGAACGAACACGGGTACGTACCGGCTTATTACCTGTTCGACGAACAGGGAAAGCTCAAGAGTTTTGCCGCCGGCGAGCGGGGGCTTTCGATGCTGTCGGCGGCGCTCGACCGGTTGCTGGCGTCTCGCAAACCGAGTCCGGTCGAGGCAGCGAGGTAACGGAGATTGCGGTCGCGTGAGCTCGCCCCGGCGGGGCGCAAGCGCGAAGCGAACAAGGCGCGGCGGAAGCTGGAACGGTAGCCCGTGCTGAGGGGGCGGGCGCCGATCCGGCAAATGACTATTCCGCGGTTGGCTCGACTCCGAAGAGGCCGTGAACCTCGATCTCGGTATCGACGATTCGGAACAGCGCATCCAGACCCATGGATCCGATGAGCGTGCGAAGCTTCGGAGGGACGTTCACGAGGATGAGCGTCTCACCGTGCCGCCGAAGTGTCGATTGTGCCGCGACGAGCTCACCGAGGCCGCTGCTGTCCGGGGTTTTGACGAGACCGCGCAGGTCGATCGCGACCTGCAGTGAGCCGGAGGCGACCACGGATCTGACTGCGGCGGACAGGGGCTGACCGGTCGCGGCCTCGCGATGTCCAAGCCGCAGGGCTCCGTCCAGATACAGGATCGTCCCCGAGCCGAGCTGCTGCTGAACGAGGGTGAAGGTCCGTTCCATCGCGGCGAGAGTATAACGCCACTATAGGCTGTGTGCCTCCGTGACTGTGTGTGCGACGCGTCTCGGGAGCTTCGCACACAGAGGCACGGAGTCACGGAGGTGCAGAGCATCGGCGGCACGTGTGACTAGACGTCCACCTGCTCTCCAATGACCGGGATTTTGTCGGCGCGACCCTGATACACGCGCACCATCATCCACACGAACCCGACTACTGCGCCGAGATGGAAGAGCGATGAGCCGATTCCGATGAGCACGCTCGCGATTCGCGGAGCGGCCGCTTGCGCGATCGCAAAGGCGATCGTCACCGCCCAGAAGACCACGTGCGCGATGAGCGACTGTCGGGCGTGGAAATGGACGAAACGGTTCTCCTTGGGCTCGTTCTGCTGGACGAGGATTGACCCGACGATGCCGAGGTATGGCAGGTAGCACATCATTGCCGCAAAGTTCGGCTTGAGTCCGAGTTGCGCGGTACTGCGCGGTGCCTGCGCGTAGTGATTGGTCGAATCGGCCGGCACGTACATGGATTGTGGCCGCTGCGGATAACCCTGCCACGCCGTTGGAGGCTGTACCGGGTCGGCCCACTCACGGGGCTGCGACTGCTGCCACACGTGCGGCGCGGGCGCATAACCGCCAGCCTGGTCGTGGCCGGCCCATTGACCGGGTACGGGCTGATTCGGGTCGGGGGGCATGTAGGCGTTGTGCGCGCGGCGTCCGAAAGTCTCGATACCGCGGGTCGGGTCGATCGTACCGGCATCCATCGTCGATGTCGGCCGGTTGGACTTTCCGGTGGAACGCCCGTCCACGCCACCGGAAGCGTCATCAGTGGCTGTTTCGGCATCAGGCGTCATCGATGGCGAAAGCGGATCCATCGGACGCGTCGGCGCTTCGTTGTCGACAGCTGCAGCGAGACCCGCCGCCAGCCTCGCCTCTTCGATGAGAATCTGTCCGTCCGGAACCGTTGCGAAGGGATCCGTTCCGACCGTTGGTTCGGCCGCTGGCGTGGTCTATTTCGAGCGCTTCTTTTTCACTTCGGTCCAAGTATAGCAATGGGCGTCCGTTTGGCCGGACGGCTGGGCATCAGTTGGAATCGCCGTCGAGTTCGAGCTCGGCAGCGCGGCCCTCGGTGATTCGAAAGGCGCGAATGGCGGGACGAGGCTCGAGGCCGATGACGACATACACACACTCCGGGTACCATGCGTTCGCGACGTCGTACGAAGATGGTTCCGGCGATGTTCGGGGGTGGGAGTGATAGAAGCCGGCGACATCGAGACCCTCGCGTCGCGCAGCGGCTCTTGCGGCCACGAGTCCGGCCGGTTCGAGGTCGAACCGCGACACCGCGTCGGCCGCGACGTTCTCCACCGGAAAAACCGCGACAAGACGGCCGTCGCGGCCACCGAGCACGCCGCAGCATTCGAAAGGAGACTCTAGGTAAGCCGCGTCGATGAGCGCGGCGCGCACTTCCGCGGAAATGTGGACCCGTTCGGTCACGCCCGGAACCTCCGGTCCTGCCTTCGCTCCACGGTCACACGACCGCGAGTACGAGGCACTTCAGATAATACGTCTCCGGAATCGACAGAAGGATGGGATGGTCGCGCGCCTGGGTCCGCTTCTCGATGAGCCGGGCATCACGGCCGGCGTCGGCCGCGGCCGATTGGACGATCCCGATGAACATCTCTTCGGGCACGTGGTACGAGCACGTTGCGGTCACGAGCACTCCACCCGGCGCAAGCAGTTTGAGCGCGCGCAGGTTGATCTCTTTGTAGCCGCGGATGCCGGCGTCGAGCGCAGTTTTGCGCTTCACGAATGCGGGCGGATCGAGAACGATCGTGTCGAAGCGCTCGGGACGCTCTTCGAGTTGCTTCAGGAGGTCGAAGACGTTTGCCTCGAGCAGCTCGACGCGGTCCGAGACGCCGTTGAGATCCGCATTGCGCCGCGCGCGCCGCAGCGCATCGCCGGAGGTATCGACGGCCATCACGTGGTCGCACACGCGCGCCAGATGCAGCGCGAACGATCCGTGAAAACTGAATGCATCGAGCGCGCGCCCACGTCCGTAGCGCGCCGCCGCCACGCGGTTTTCGCGCTGATCCAGAAAGGCGCCCGTCTTCTGGCCCCCGACGATGTCGACCAGGTACCTGACACCGTGCTCGTCGATCTCCAGGTCGTCCGGGGCCTCGCCAAGCAGCACGCTCGTTTGTCGCGGCAGGCCCTCGAGGTCGCGCACGTGGGCATCGTTGCGCTCGACGATGGCGCGGGGTGCGAACCTCTCGTTCAGCAGTTCGACGAAAAGCGGCTTGAGGCGCTCGGTGCCCTGCGAGAGGGTCTGGATCGAAAGGCAGTCTCCATACCGATCGACGACGAAAGAACTGACGAGATCGCCTTCACCGTGCACGACGCGGTAGGCCGTCGTGCCCTCGACGACGCGGTCGCGAAGCGCGATGGCATCGTCGAGCCTCCGTCCCCAGAATGCACGGTCGGTCTCGACGTCGTCGAACGTAACGAAGCGAACCGCGATGAGCGACGCGTCGCTGTAGAAAGCGCGGCCGAGTGGACGGCCCTTCGGGTCGACGACACGGACGACGTCGCCCCCGCGCGAATCGCCGATGTCGGCGACGTCGCTTCGGTAGATCCAGTGATGCCGGGCGCGCGCGCGATCGGCGCCCTTCTTCGTAACGGTGATGGTGGCGGTCATGAGGGACGTTCTGCGTTAAGCTGGCCGCGATGATACAGGAAACGGCCTTTGTTGCACTCGGATCGAACCTTGGGGACCGGGCGCACAACATCTACGACGGCGTTCGGCTGCTCATCGAGCGGACGGGGGTTCGAGTGCGCCTCTCGCCTCTCTACGAAACGGACCCGGTCGGATTTGCCGACCAGCCGGCGTTTCTCAACGGCGTCGCCGAGTTGTGGGGGAAATTGCCTGAGCCGCGAGAGCTGCTCGCCGCGTGCATGCGGATCGAGGCGGAGCTCGGCCGGGTGCGGACGGTCGTGGACGGTCCGCGCACGCTCGACCTCGATCTGTTGTTGTGCGGAGACTTCGTCGCCGCCGACGAGCGCCTGACGCTGCCGCATCCGCGGATGCACACGCGGGCCTTCGTCCTGCGGCCTCTCGTCGACCTCGCGCCGGAGGCCCGCCATCCGGTCCTGAGGGCGACAGCGTCGGAGCTGCTGCGGGCGCTCGAGTCCGCCGATACGTAGATTTAAGGGACGGGTCCTTTCGACGTAACCCGGCGACTGCAGACTGCCTTCACTTGGCAACGGGCCAAAGGGCTCGGGGCAGTTCCCGGTGGCGGCGCCCGGTGCGTCGTTGACCGTCACGCTGGCGTGGTGGATCGGGAGCGGGCTCGAGCTTCTTGAGGTGCTGACTGCGGCCGGGTTCCCGACGACACCGTGACTTGGTCACGCTCACACGGTGTCGTCGGGGACCCGGCCAGTTTTTTCGCGTGGAGAGCGCTTCCGCGTCCCCGGAGGGGCCGATTCTGCGACTGCGGAACGGGGTCGAGTCTGCGACCGCGGAGTGGGGTCGATTCAGCGACCGCGGAGCGGGGTCGAGTCTGCGACCGCGGAGCGGGGTCGATTTTGCGACCGCGGAGCGGAGTCGATTCTGC
>CAZXLQ010000072.1:0-18931 GCA_964641945.1 uncultured Clostridia bacterium | reverse complement strand
GCGCGCGGCGGCACCACAGGCACGCCGTTGATTGTAATCGCGGCGGACGCATCGACGTTGAACGATGTGATGATGAGTTTCTGGCTCGCAGACTTGTACCTGGCCGCGACGACGAAAGGCGCCGGGTTGCCTGTGCTTCGAAGCGCGAGGGACCGCGACATTTCGAAATTGGCTACATCGCGAACGAACACCGTAAAGGCCGTCGCCATCTCGGCGGTTGCCGTGCCGAGGATGCGGCCACTGGATGACAGGCTCAGACCAACGGGAAGCTGGCCGTCGATGACGGACCACGTGAACGGCCCCGTGCCGGTCGCCTCGAGTCCGAAGTCGTATGGGGACCCGGTCACCGCATCCGGAAGCGCTTCGGTGAGGATCGCCAACGGCGCGGAGGACGGCGTCGCCCGGTACAGGAATCGCGCTCCGTCCATGTCGTCGGTTCGCAGGCTCGCCCCGCGACCGTCCAGATGTGCGATGAAGAAGAGCGAGGCGTCGCGAAGAAGCTCGTTCGGTTCATCGGCCTGATCGGAGGAGTGGCCAAATCCGAGGGCGTGACCCATCTCGTGCGTCATGATCTCGGAGAGCAGCAGCGGGTCGGAGAGGATACAGTCGAAGTCGGGGTTGAAGATCAGATCGCCATCCTGGATTCGCGCAAACGTCCGTCCTCCGATCGATACGCTCTGATTCGTCACGGCCTGGGCGACTCCGCCGATGGCTACGACGCCCGAGCAGTTTACCGGCGGATCGAATCGTCCAGTGCAGTCGTTGAACGAAATTGCGTTCGTGCCGTCCGCGCGAAGCCCGCAGGCGGTCGTCTCGCCGGCGATCTCCACGCGCAGACTGCTTCCCGGAACTCCGGACCACGCGGTTGCGGTTGCGATCGCCTCGTCCATTCCTCCGGAGGGACTCGGCGACCGGTCGCGGTTCACGCGGAATCGGATCCGGTCTCCGGTATCGGGCTCGAACCAGCGGAATCCGGGGGACAGGAATCGGAAATCGGACGGAGGCCGGTCTGGCGAGCGCCCGACGGCGCTTCTCGGATCGATCCTCGGAGGACGAGGCGTCCGTCCGGCCGTGCCCGCAGCCACAATCGACTCGATTCGTGCGACGAAGTCGTCCTTCTTTTCGCAACGCGCGAACGGCTGCGATCCAATGACGCGGACGTTAGGTCCCGGCATCGATCTCACGACGAGCTTCTCGCCCGTCTTCTGGTCGCCGATGATCCGAAAATAGCCGAGCGACAAATGAGCGACGCGAAGCGTGCCATCGGGCTCCGGGTTGAGAAAGAGCAGCATCTCCCAACCTTTCTGCCAGTACGGGGCGCCCCAGATGATCGTCGCACCATCCGGAAGCTGGCCGCCGAATTGCCGAAGCTCGATGAGTCCCGGTTGCAGGTCTCCCTTGATCACCTTCGTCACCTTGAACGTGACGAGAGTGTGGATCCACGTACGGTCCTCGTTCCACTCCGCACGAAGGCGCTGGCATCGGCCTTCGACTATGACCAACGACGAAGCGGCAAGGTCATCGTCCGTGAGCGGAACGATCGTCGTGGCCGTGGTTCGCTCCGCCAGCATGAGACACGCGGCGAGGGAGCCGAGGCCTACAAAAATGGCCCAACGTCGATTCATCGCGGGCACCAGCACGCACGAAGACCGGAAGCGGGATTGGCCTGACGCCGTGCAGAGGAGGAACACCGTAACCACGAATCGCAGCCGCGATTCGGCTCACGAACCCAATGGCTCGGACCTTACGCCCCTCGGTCCCGATGTGCAAACGGCCGGACCGCCAAAACGAAAAGGCGCCGCAGTTGCGGCGCCCTCCGTAGAAGAACAGTCTCGGGCCGGACCGGCTATCGTCGCGGCTGTACCGTGGAAATGATCACCTGCGGATCGTCACCGCCGACCACCGTCACCGGGACGATGATGGCCGCCGCTCCACCGATCAGGAGGAGAAGCAAAGCCGTCGGGAAAGCCGCCGCAACCGGGGGCAACACGATAGGAGCAGCACAGAGGCACGAGCAGAGGATCGTCGATGCCTCGAAGGCTGCAGGTCCCGTGGTCGTCACGCGCACGCCACCGTTGAACGACTGCGACTGATTCGCAATCAGCTCGACGACACGACCCTCGGCCTCGACCTTCAGGATGCCGCTCTGGCAATAGATGCTGGTGTCACCGTGCGTGATCAGTTCGAACGGCGAGCCGGCTGCCGGAACGCCCGTGATCGATCCGCACACGAGGTCGGTTCGCATGAAGCCGCCGGCGTGCGAGACGATCGCGTCCGAATCGTTGTTGATCGTCAGCCGCGTGCCGCCGCTCGCAATGACGCCCTGGGCGCCCGACGAGGTCGTGATGCGACTCCCGGCGTAGACCGTCGCTCCGGTAGCAGCCTGGACTCCGTCGATACGAACCGAGCCGTTGCCGACAACCGTCATCTGAGCGCCGGCTGCCTGCGCCGATACCGACACGGGTTTTGCAAGGCCGAGACAGAAAAGCGTCACGGCAACGATCAATGAGACAGGGCGAAGAATATTGAGGAAACGCATTCGAAGGTCCTCCGCTAACAGTTGCAGTGGCAATTCGCCTTGGACTTCACGATGACAACGGATTCCGAGGTCGGAACCGTGACTGTGTCGGCATCGTCAAAATCCTTCGACTTGCCTTTCTTGACCGTCGTCGACTTGCCCGACCGGGTTACAGTCGCTTTCCCGATCTCTGGCTCGACGCGTCCGCCGCCCTGTGCAACGACAGTCGCCGGAACCGTGCTCGTTACCGAAATCTCGCCGCAGATCAACTGAATGTGCGGGCCCGTAGGTCCAGGCGTGATGGCCATATCGGCCTGTCCAGCGATCTTGATCTCGCCGCCCTTGGCAAGTTGCAGGGTTACAGTCGAATCTTTGCTCGTCGAGATTCGAGATACCGCGCCCACGGGCACCGATCCCGTCGCGACCTGGCCATCGATGCGAACCGTACCGGAGATGACGGCGGTTCCGAGTTGGCCCTGTGCCGACGTCGACGGCGCGACGACGGCGAACATCGCGGAGAACGCCACAAAGGCAAGACATCGTTTCCAACTGAACGTCATGGTCACTCCTGATTGTCAGGTGACAGCAACTAGCCGGGAGCTCTTGCGAGCAAGCGAATAGGGAAGAATCCGTGGGCGTAGGTAACCGACGGCCCGGTTGATGTCAAGCTCAACGGGATGCTGATGTTACGCTTGATCTCGGACGAGCTCTTGTGGTACGAACACCGTGTTTCGGCAAGCGCCAGTTTGCCGATCCCACCATCAACTCGAGTAAAGCCGCTCTGGAGGCCCCAATGTCGACGATCTTCCGCATCGGAGTGATGCATCTGGCCCTGTTTGCCGCCCTCGGATTGTCTGCCGTGACGGCGACCGCGCAGCAGACTTCCAACCAGACGGAAACGGGAATCGGCCTGAATTGCGACGATCCAGACAAGGACAAACCGAGTGTCGCGCTCGATGCAGACTCTGTTGCGGTGCTGTCTGGCACCAAGGTCAAGCTGACCGCTTCCGGGAAGGGCTCGAAGGGTGAGCCGCTCGAGTACATGTGGCGCGCCGACCGGGGCCGGATCTTCGGGAAGGGGGCCGCCGTCGAGTTCGACACGGCAGGCCTCGCACCCGGAAAGTACGACGTTCTCCTCATGGGCCGCGGTGGAAAGTGCAACCCGATGACGGTCGTCAAGACCATCGAGGTCATCGGCTGTCCGCCGGACCTTCGTCTCGTGGCGAACAACGTTCGGGTCAATGCCGGTGAAGTGGTCTCGATCTCGGCTGCCGGTCTTCCGACCGGGTTCGGGCTTCGATGGTCGGCCTCGGAAGGGCGCGTGACAGGTGACGGCGGCGCGATTCGCGTCGACACTGCCGGCGTGGCCGCTGACACCATCACCATCCGGGCGGCGTCGTTCGACGTTCCGGACTGTTCTCGAGAGATCACGATTGCGGTCATCAAGCCGCCCGTCATTCTGCCCGACATTCTCAACTTCCCGATGACGGGCGGTCGCCTCAACAATGCGAACAAGGCAGTGCTCGATGACGTGACGCTCCGTGGTGAGCGCGACATTCAGGCTCGCATCATCGTGACGGGCAAGTCGACGGCCGGTGAGCGCCCGGGTCTCGCGAAGGTCCGCGCCGAGAATGCCCGGAATTACCTCGTTAGCGAGAAGGGTGTCGATGCTTCGCGCGTCGAGATCCGTACCCAGGAAGGCACGGCGCCCGAAGGCGGCATCGAGATTGCCATCGTTCCGCCAGGCGCACGGATGCCGTAGCTCTCGTTCCACGCGGCGCTTCTCTCGAGGAGCGCGGGCCGCGCCGCGGCTCGCGCTCCTTGCCGTTTCCGGACCTGCAATGAACCGCCAACCGTCACTTCTCGACAATCTCTTCGAAGAACCGCCGCGCCCGGTCACCGTCACGGAGCTCACGGCTGACGTCAAGAGACTTCTCGAGCGGAGATTCGGCGAAGTCTGGGTCGAGGGCGAGATCTCGAACTTCAAGAGGCACACGTCCGGGCACTGGTATTTCACGTTGAAAGACGCCGGTGCGCAGGTTCGGTGCGCGAGTTTCAAGAGCGCCAATCGATCGATCCGTTTCCGGCCGGAAGACGGCCTCGTCGTAACTGTTCGAGGACGGCTGTCAGTCTATGAGCCGCGCGGCGACTACCAGCTTCTCGTCTCGTCGATGGAACCGGTTGGCCTCGGGGCGCTGCAACTTGCCTTCGAACAGCTCAAGGTCCGGCTTGCGGCCGAGGGTCTGTTCGGAGAGGAGCGGAAGCGCCCGATTCCGCAGGTTCCAAGGCGTGTCGGCATCGTGACGTCGCGCACGGGTGCCGCGCTGCAGGACATTCTCCGCGTGCTTCGTCGGCGGAATGCCGCGGTCTCAGTGCTCGTCGCACCGGCGAGGGTTCAGGGCGAAGGAGCGGTCGCCGAGATCGTC
Source organism: uncultured Clostridia bacterium (assembly GCA_964641945.1). GTDB lineage: Bacteria > Acidobacteriota > Blastocatellia > UBA7656 > JADIYM01 > JADIYM01. The sequence continues at coordinate 13,987 of CAZXLQ010000072.1, read as the reverse complement.
TCGGCCATATCGCGATTGTCGGCGAGCGGCCTGGTCGACGTGATGATCGTCGGACGTGGCGGCGGCTCTCTCGAAGACCTGTGGGCGTTCAACGACGAGCGAGTCGCGCGCGCGATCGCGGCCTCGACGGTCCCGGTCATCTCGGCCGTTGGACACGAGACGGACGTGACGATCGCCGACTTCGTGGCGGACCTGCGGGCGCCGACGCCTTCTGCCGCGGCCGAGGTCGTGGCCGCAGCATCCGTCGAGCTTCGCGCGGCAATCGAACGGCGACGCCGCGAGGCAGCGGCGGTCGTTCGGTACCGGCTTCTCGATCTCCGCTCGGATCTGCGGCACCTCGTGGCGTCTGACGCGCTAAGAGACGTTCCCGCACTCGTACATCGCCGAATGCAGGCGGTCGACGAGGCGAGCGACGAAATCTCCAGGGCGGCAGCAGCGCGCCTTTCGACGTCGCGATCGATGCTCGACGCACACGCCCGGGCACTTGCCGCGAAGGATCCACGCCGGCGGGTTCTCGTCGAGCGCGAACGACTGACGAAGATGAAAGCCGCGATTCCGGTATTTGCACGTCGAGCGCTCGATGTTCGGCGACACGCATTTGCCGATGTGCGGGGACGGCTGTCGACGCTAGATCCACTCGGAGTTCTGTCGCGTGGGTTCGCCGTGGTCCGTACGTCGGCCGGAAGAATCGTCCGTTCGCCGTCGGACGTCGCGCCCGGTCAGAGGATCGACATTCGCGTCGCAGGCGGCTCGTTTTCGGCTGAGAGAACCGACGATACACTCGATGGGGAGGGGACAGTTCGAGAATGACCACCAAAGCTCCGTCAACGACATCGGGCCCGGACATGGGCCTGATCGCCGATCACCTCTGGGCCTACGGGCGCACACGCGCCCTGCAGGCAGCTACCGAACTCGGGCTCTTTGACGCGCTGACGGCCGGACCGCTTACAGCCGCGGCGCTGGCGAAGTCGCTCCGATCGACCGAGCGAGGGGTCCGTATGCTCGGCGATGCGCTCTGCGCGCTTTCTCTGCTCGAGAAGTCGAAAGGCGGATATGCGCTGAACCCCACGTCGAGCGCGTTTCTCGTCAGCACCAGTCCCGGGTACATGGGCCCGATGATCCTGCACACTCGACTTCACGACCACGCGTGGGCGAGTCTCGCGGAAACGGTTCGAACCGGGAAACCTACCCAGACCGTGGACCTCGAGTCCGGAGGCCGCGAGTTTTTCCCGAAGCTCGTCGCATCGATTTTCGCACCGAGCTTCGGAGCATCGACAATGGCGCGCGCGGCGCTTGGACCGAGGATTCAGAAGAAGGTCGTCGACGTTCTCGATGTCGCCGGCGGTTCCGGCGCGTGGTCGATGCCGTGGGCGATCGCCGGTCCGGCTGTTCGCGTGACGCTGCTCGACTACGAAGAGGTATTCCCGGTCGCTCGCGAGTTCGCCGACCGCTTCGGCGTCGCCGATCGATTTGCCTACAAGGCGGGGAATCTGCGCAAGGTCGCCTTTGGTCGCGAGAAGTTCGATCTCGTGCTGCTCGGGCACATCTGTCACAGCGAGGGCCGGAAATGGTCCGAGAAGCTCATTCGCAAGAGTGCCGAGGCCCTTCGACCCGGCGGAGTCCTCGTAGTCGGCGAGTTCATTCCGAACGATTCGCGAACAGGGCCGATCAATGCCCAGCTATTCGGACTGAACATGCTGGTGAATACGGTCGAAGGTGACGTCTTCACGCTTCCGGAGTATCGGGCGTGGATGAAGCAGGCCGGACTCTCGAACATTCGGAAACTCGACTTCGGCGCCTCCGGGCCCGACATCGTCGTCGGAGTGAAGAAAGGATGACGAAGAAGCGAACGGAGAAGACCTACGAGCAGGCATTTGGCGAGCTGACCAGTGTCGTCGAGCGGCTGCAGTCCGGCGATCTTCCGCTCGAGGAGACGATTGCGCTCTTCGAGAAGGGCGTCGGGCTCTCGAAGGAGTGCGAGTCCTTCCTCGAAGATGCAGGCCGGCGCATCGAAGTCCTTCTGCAGGATGCCGATGGCAACGTCGAGATCGAAGAGCTCGACGACGTTGAGGACTAGGCACAGTCGATCATGCGCGTGGTCGTTTCGCACCTTTCGGGCGCCTTTCAGGGCAAACGCGAACTGTTCGAGGGCGACCGGTTGACGATCGGCCGCGCGCGGGTGAACTCGGTTCGACTCGGCCCGCACGACACCGTGTCGTCATCCAAGCACGCCGAGCTCGTAGCGGAGCGGGACCATTACGTACTTCGCGACCTCGGCTCGACGAACGGGACGTTTTCGCACGGGAAGCGGGTCCAGAAGCTCAAGCTCTCGAGCGGCGACGCTGCAACGTTCGGCTTCGGCGGGCCGGAGCTGCGCTTCGATTTCTTCGAGGAGTTGCCGGACGTGCGCCCCTCGCTCGATGAACCGCACGAATTCAGTTTCAAGGCGCGGTTCGCGTGGTCGATGCTGGCCACCGCCGGTCTGTTTGCCTCATCGACCGTGTTGTTCATCTACTGGGAGTCATTCCTGCCGGTTGTTCCCCTGGCCCTCGGTGCGGCCGCGCTAGGACTGCTCGGTGTATCGGCACTTCGCAAGAACATCACACTTGGGCCGGATGGAATCGAGTACCAGGGCATGCTGCGCACGAGGCTCATTCCCTGGCCGGACGTGGCGGCCCTCGAATCAGGGCGCCGCACGGGCGTGCTTGCTGGACAGATCTGCCGAGTGAAGGGCTGGAAAGGCACGATCACCTTCTCGCCTGACGCTTACCGGGATGGATTTCTGCTCGCGCGAATGATCGCCGAAGCTTCGGGAAAGGAATGGTCCTAGGATCGCCCAACGCGAGAGGGTTTCGCCAATGACGCAGATGCTCACGATTCTCGACGGAGTGCCGCTCGCGCCGTTGACGACGCTCGGCATCGGGGGCGCGGCGCGTCACTACGCGCGAATCGGAACGCCGGCACTACTCGTCAGGGCTCTCGGCTGGGCACGCGAACGAGAGATTGGGACGCTTGTCCTGGGCGGCGGCAGCAACGTTCTCATCGGTGACGAGGGTTTTCCGGGTCTCGTGTTGCACGTCGTTATCGACGGCGTCGAACTGGTCGAATCGGGTGGGACGACCGAGGTCACCGCCGGCGCCGGCGTGCCGTGGGACGACCTCGTCGACAACGTGGTGGAGCATCGACTGGCCGGCGTCGAGTGCCTGTCGGGCATTCCGGGGTACGTCGGTGCCACACCTATCCAGAACGTTGGCGCATATGGACAGGAGGTTGCCGAGACCATCGTTCGGGTCGATGCCGTGAACCGGGAGACTGCCGAGCCGCATGTATTCACCAATTCGGAATGCGAGTTCGGTTACCGTGACAGCCGCTTCAAGCGGTCCGACCGGGACCGATTCATCGTGACATCGGTGACGTTCCGGCTCGTGAACGGAGGAGTGCCGACGATTCGCTATCCCGAATTGCAGCGCTACCTCGAGTCCGAGGGCCTGACTTCCCCGAACCTGCGGGAGGTCCGGCAGGCGGTGCTGGCGATCCGCCGTCGAAAGTCCATGGTTGTCGACGCTTCGGATCCGGATGCACATTCCGCCGGATCGTTCTTCACGAATCCGATCGTCCCGGCGGACGTCGCGGATCGAATCGAGATCGAGGGAATGCCGAGGTTTGCCGCGACGGGAGGCGTAAAACTATCGGCGGCCTGGCTCATCGAACGCGCTGGCTTTTCGCGGGGTCACGTCGCCGGAAACGTGGGCCTGTCGTCGAAGCACTGCCTGGCGATCGTGAATCGCGGTGGTGGCACCGCGAGAGAGGTCGTGGCGCTGGCGAACGAGATACGTCAACGCGTGCTGGAGCGCTTCGGAGTCACGCTCGTGCCCGAGCCCGTCTTCGTCAACGTCTCGGATAGCTAGGTCCCAAAGGCATTGCGCGAAGCGCCTTGGAGTGCGGGGGGGGGGGGCGGCGGGGTGGTGGAGCCGCGCGGTTTTCTTCGCGGGCATCACCAATCGTTACCTGCCCCCCCGCACTCCAAAGCACTTCGCGCAGGAATCAGCGCTTCGCGGGCAGCTTGGGCGCCGGCCGCTGCTTCAGCAGCGCGATGTCGACGACGTCGCGCACCTTCGAGACGAGCAGGATCTCGAGATCGGCGCGGATCTCGGCCGGAATCTCCTCGATGTCACGCTCGTTGTCAGCTGGCAGCAGAACGGTCCGGCAACGTGCGCGGTGAGCGGCAAGGACCTTCTCCTTCACGCCGCCGATCGGCAACACGTGTCCGCGCAGCGTGATCTCGCCGGTCATCGCCACGTCCTTGCGGACGGGCCGGTTGGAGAGCGCCGAGATCATTGCCGTCGCCATGGTGATTCCCGCAGAAGGTCCGTCCTTCGGAATGGCGCCCTCGGGAACATGCACGTGGATGTCCGACCGGTCGAAATGGTCAGGCTCGATTCCGAAATCCGCCGCTCGTGCCCGCGCATACGAAAACGCAGCCTGTGCGGACTCCTTCATCACGTCGCCGAGTTGACCGGTGAGCTGCAGACCGCCCTTGCCCCGCATCAGGAGTGCCTCCACGTGTAGGACTTCTCCCCCGACCGCGGTCCAGGCAAGACCGGTGGCCACCCCGATCTCGTTCTTGTCGAGCGCCTCGTCGTGGCGCGTCTTCGGGGGGCCGACGAGCTCGCGGAGGTTCGAAGCGGTCACCTTCAACTTGCGGAACTTCGTCCCGGCTTCCTGCGCCTCGGCGACGCGGCGCGCCACCTTCCTGCAGATCGTGCCGATTTCGCGCTCGAGTTGCCGGAGTCCGGCCTCGGCCGTGTAGTCCGTGACGAGTGATTTCAGCGAGCTCGTCGAAAACTCCACGAGCTTGTCGGAAATGCCATTGGCCTCGAGTTGACGCGGAATCAGGTGCCGCTTCGCGATTTCACGCTTTTCGACCTCGGTGTACCCGGCCAGGCGGATGATCTCCATCCGATCGCGCAGGGCGGGCTGGATCGTGTCGAGCACGTTGGCGGTCGTCATGAACCAGACCGAAGACAGATCGAACGGCACGTTCAGGTAGTTGTCGCGGAACGAGAAGTTCTGCTCGGGATCTAGGACCTCGAGGAGTGCCGACGACGGATCGCCGCGGAAGTCAGCTCCTACCTTGTCGATCTCGTCGAGAATGATGAGCGGATTCCGCGTGCCGGCCTGCTGGATCGCCTGGATGATCCGACCCGGCATGGCACCGATGTAGGTCCTTCGATGTCCCCGGATCTCGGACTCGTCGTGAAGCCCGCCGAGGGACAGTCGCTGGAATTGTCGATTCGTCGCCCGGGCAATCGAGCGGCCGAGGCTGGTCTTGCCGACGCCGGGAGGGCCCACGAGGCAGAGGATGGGTCCCTTCGTGTCCTTCTTGAGCTTCCTGACGGCAAGAGCCTCGACGATTCGCTCCTTTATCTTCGGGAGTCCGTAATGGTCTTCGTCCAGGACCTGCTGCGCGCGTTCGAGATCGAGCGATTCGTCGGAGAGTTTCGACCAGGGCAACCCCGTGATGACGTCGAGGTAGTTCCTCATCGTAGTGGCTTCGGCGGCGTCAGGGTGCATTCGCTCGAGTTTCTTGATCTGTTTCTCGACTTCCTCGCGCACTTCGGTCGGCATGCCGGCCTCGGCCACCCGTTCCCGATAGGCAGCGACCTCTTCGGCGAGCTCGTTGCCTTCACCGAGTTCCATCTGGATCGCCTTGAGCTGCTGACGAAGGTAGAACTCCCGCTGCGACCGGTCGATCTCGCCGCGCGCCTGGGTGTCGATCTGGTGCTGGACGGTGAGCAGCTCGATCTCCTGCCGCAGCAGGTCGTGGACGCGGGTGATTCGCTCCAGCGGGTCGATGCGCTCGAGGACGGACTGGGCTTCGTCCACTCGCAGCTCGAGGTTGGACGCCGACAGGTCCGCAAGGCGACCGAGGTCGTCCATGTTCACCGCAATCGTCATGACCTCCGGAGAAATCGGTTTGCCGAGTGCGATAGCCTGCTCGATGTCCGATCGAACGCTTCGAACGAGTGCCTCGGTCTCGAGCCCCTTGGGCGAGTCCGGTTCCGCGATCGGCTCTACCGTGCCGACCAGGTACTCGCCGGCGTTCTCGTACCGCGTGACTCGCACGCGAGACACACCCTGAACGAGTACCCGGATCCGGCTGTCGGGCAGCTTGAGCATACGCATGATCATCGCGGCAGTGCCGATCGTATGCAGCTCGGAACCCGTTGGTTCTTCAGCCTTTGCATCCTTCTGCGCAACGAGGAGGATCATCCGCGAGTCCGCAAGGGCCTTGTCGACGGCACGCATCGACCGTTCCCGGCTCACGAAGAGCGGGACGATCATGAAGGGAAAGATGACGATGTCGCGCAGCGGAAGTACCGGCAACGTATCGGGAATCCGGACCTGGCCGGCTGTCAGATCTGTGTCGTTATCGTCTTGGGTCATGGGTCGATGGAGCGGCAGGATGGATGTCAGCCGCGCTTGACGCGTCCGGTTGCGCGAACCAGCGTCCGAAGCTCGCTCATGAACTCCGAAACGTCCTTGAAGTCCAGGTAGACGCTCGCGAACCGGACATACGCCACCTTATCGATCTCCTTGAGGCGTCGCATGATGAACTCCCCGATGCGCTGCGTCGGGCGTTCGCGATCCTTGCTGTCCTGGACGAACTTCTCGACGGCATTGACTATCGATTCGAGCTTGGCGGTCGGGATCGGACGTTTCTCGCAGGCGCGGGAGAGGCCGGCCATGACCTTGTTCCTGTCGAACGGCTCGCGCCGACCGTCCTTTTTGACGACCATGAACGGCACCTCATCGATCCGCTCGTAGCTCGTGAATCGACGCTCGCACTTAAGGCATTCACGGCGTCGCCGGATGACGTCGCCTTCTCGACTCTCACGCGAGTCGACCACCTTGTCTTCAATATGGGCGCAGAACGGACATTTCATGGCTGTTTCTGTTGAAAGTCAGGGGTCGACCTTCGCACCGTCGGCCGGGACGATCGGCGCTATTGGTGCTTCGAAGTCGACCGGATTCGAGAAATCGTGGATGGAATTCAGGTCCTCACTGAGCGCCGCGCGGAGCCTGGAGAGCGAATACCCGCCCCTCAGGAGAGTGAGCACGCCGAGTGGAAGTGCCGACCCGAAGACGATGAGGTGAAGAACGATCGCAATGCTTTTCGCATCGTTCTCGAGCACACCAAGGAGGATGAGACCGCCGGCCGTCGCGACGTGAAACGCTCCCGCCGCTCCCCCGGGTGTCGGGACCAGTGAGCCGACAAGGCTGAACCCGAGCACGAAAACGGCCGCGCCTACCGTGAGGTTCAGGCCAAAGGCCTTGAAAATCAACAGGTTCGTGAAAGCGCAGACCGTCCAGAGGAGGACGCTCCAGGCACTCACCACGAACAGCTCACGGCGGTCGTGGAGGATCGAGAGTGCCTCCGCGAAGTGTGTCACGAGGCTCGTCACGCCTTTTCTGATCCGCCTGCCGACGGGTTGCAGGATCCGGTCGAGAAAGTCGACTGCCCCGACACGATGGCGATGCAGCATCAGCAGACCGAAGATGCTCCCGACCGCGATCGCCATGAGGACGCCACCGGCAGTCCGGATGCGGGAAATGGTCTCGGCATCGGCCAGGGGAGGCTTGAAGACGAGCAGGTCGACCCCGAAGAAGGCAACGACCGTCACCATGTCGAAGACCCGCTCCATGAGAATCGTCGCGAGGCTGGCGGATGGCCGGACGTGTTCCTTGGAGCTGAGCGCAACCGGACGGACAATCTCGCCGGTGCGGCCGACCAGGAATACGGCCAGAAACCCTAAAGTCGTGGCATTGAAGAGGTTCGCGAGTCTGACGCCGGGACTGACGGGCTCGAGCAAGGCTCGCCACCGGATCGCGCGGATCAGGTAGGTCGACATCGTGAGCAGCGTCGCCGCTCCCAGGAGGGGCCAGTTTGCGCCTCGAATCGTCTGCAGCGCGGCCTGACCGTCGAGGTCCCTTAGAAACAGCCAGATCAGGCCGATTCCGAGGAGTGCCCCGACCAGGATCTGGAGGCGCTTACGCACAATAAACCTTTACGATCACAAGGGTTTTGGATTATGAAAGCGTCCGGACTCTACATCACACGCCGGAAGGGGGTCAAGAAACGGTCCCGTGGCCCGGAGGCCCTTCGAACGCCGATTCGACCCGTCGACAATCGGCTTTCGCCGCACCGCCACTCGGTATGAACTTTCGCTGAAATCGCTTCGTTAAGGGCAAGTGTCGGAATCTTGACACGAGAAAGCACCAGAGCGAGGCGCCGTGGGAGCATTGGCTGCATTGGTAACCGAAGACAGCGCGCTCGTCCAGCGATGTATCGCTGGCGATGTCGCCGCGTGGGAACAGATCGTCCGGGACTATTCCCGACGCATCTACAACCTTGCCTACCGGTTCACAAGCAACAACGAAGCCGCCGAGGATCTGACTCAGGACGTATTCGTTCGTGTTTATCGCGCACTCGGTCAATACGACTCGGGGCAGGGAAACCTGAGCAACTGGCTGATGCGTCTCGCAAGAAATCTGGTCATCGACGATTACCGTAGACGGCAAAGGACGCCGACGGACGGTGGCGACGCACTCGATGATCACGAATACCATCTGCACGGCAGCACCGACGGCCCGGAGCGGGCGTTACAGCGCGAGGAGCGTCGCCTCCAGGTGCACCGTGCCATCCAGAAACTGAGTCCCGACCTGCGTGAATGCGTGATTCTCCGCGATATCGAGGAGCTTGCGTATGCGGACATTGTGGATCTGTTGAAGATCCCGGAGGGCACGGTGAAGTCGCGGATCAATCGCGGCCGCATCGAGCTGGCGAAGATCTTGAAACGAATGCACGTTGCCATAGACGACCTGTGATTCGCGTGAACGAAAAACCATGGATTGCCAAGTATTCGAAGAACTGATTTCCGAGCACCTGGACGGTGAGCTCAAGGGGAGCGAGGCCGCGGCCTTTCGCTCACACCAATTGAGCTGCCCGACCTGCCGCTCGCTTCTGGACTCGGTGTCGGAGGCGGTCGGAGTGTGTATGGAGCTTCAGGAGGCCGAGCCGCCGCTCGAGTTGTTGTCGCGTGCGCTCGTCATCCCGGCGCTCTATCCGCCAATCGACTGCGACCGGTTTGCAGCGCTCGTCACGGAGTTCCTTGATGGGTTCCTCGAGGCCAGCGTCTACCACGCGTTCGAGAACCACGCGCAGAGTTGCGATGGCTGTTCGGACACGCTCGCGGGAGTTGCCCTGGCCGTCTCGGCCTGCCACAGCGTCCATTTCAGCGAGGACATCGAGGTGCCTGAGTCGCTGATTGCCAGCATTCTCGCCGAGACGAGCGGGAGCGGAATACTTGCGAAAGCGGCTGCCAAGTCAGGGCTTGCTGGTCGGATTGGAGCAGCGATTCGACTTTTCGCGGGTCCGGCCCTGGCGCCTCGCGTAGCGACAGCCGCCGTGATCCTTGCCACCTTCTCGATGCTCGTCATGCGAGGTGGACTGGCGCCGGGTGAAATCTACGACAACGCAGCTCGGGTGACTTCGAGGGTCTACAGCCGGTCGGCCGATTTCGCGGCCAGGACCGATGAGGTGCTTTCGGAGGTCGAGCGGTTCCGCTCGGACGTCAACGAGATCTTCGACGAGCCTGCGGCGACGTCGCCGGAGGGGGCTCCGTCGAATGGTGGAAGTTCGGAGAGCAGTGCGAATCCGGGAACAGCCGGATCCACGGGAGCGTAGGCGGAGACGGAAAAGCTCGAGAGGCGCGAATGTACTGTGTATTCCATCCAACGAACGCTGCGGCGGCCCGATGCTCGGGTTGTGGGCGCTCGCTCTGCGCCGCGTGCGACCATCGCATCAAGGCGCTACCGTTCTGCGAGGACTGCATCGTTCGAGGCGTCGACGCACTTCGAAGACCTGTTGCACCGGTGATTGTGCAATCGCCGATCTACCCGCCCGCTGACTCGAACGGTCCGAGCTCTGTCAAGGCGACGTTTCTCGCCTTCGTTCCTGGACTCGGCGCGGTCTACAACCGTCAGAATCTGAAGGCAGTGCTCCATTTCGTGGGTACTGTTGGATTGATCGAGCTCGGTGACGTTACGAACATCGGCATGTTCGTTTTCGGCGGCCTGGTGTTCTTCCTCTACACGATCATCGACGCGAATAGGTCAGCGAAGGCCATTGCGGCTGGCGTGGACGCTCGAGAGGACGAACGCAGGATTCAGTGGCTGTTTGCCCGTTACAAGCCAGTCTGGGGTGTGGCCCTGCTCGTCGTGGCGCTCATTGCGGCGCTGTCGTCGCTCTCGGTGCTGCCCTTCGGCCTGTCGATCGTTCAGATCTGGGCCGTGATGCTCTTTCTCGCCGGGACCTATCTCGTTGTGTCGTACTTCCGAAGTCTGAAGTCCACCGAAGAGTCCCGATCGTATGCCGGCGGTCCACCGCCGCGATCCGTGGTGTCGTCGATGCTTCCAGGTGAAGTTCCGGGCATGACCACGAATTACTCGGATACACGCTCGACGTCGACGTTTGTCGACCGTTAGCAAGATCGGGAAAAGGGAAGGAAACCCATGAAGCGGAGTGGAACGCTCGGATTCGGTCTCGCTCTGTGCGTGATAGCTGCGGCCATTGCACTGGCGCCAAGCTCGGGAGCTCTCGTCAGCTGGCTCGTTCGCCTCTGGCCGGTGTTGCCAATCCTCGTGGGCGCTGCGAGCCTGGTTGGATTTGCCCTCAAGCGGCAGCCACGGCGCCCGTGGGTTGGCGCCGTCCTGATCACGTTCGGGGCACTGGCACTGCCGGTTACGCTTCAGGCGACGTCGAATCCGCTCGTGCTCTTCGGCAAGTACTGGCCAGTCATGGTCGTCGTCGTGGCTCTCGTCGAGGTCCTTCGTCAATACACGCATCGGCCGGAGATGGGAGAGCGTCCGGCGCTCTTCAGTCCCGGCAAGATCGCGCTGGTAGGTCTGATCGCCGTCGCCGGTCTCGGGGCGAACCGTCTCGCCGAGACGAATCCCAATGTGCTCGCAAACACAGCGATGCCGAAATGGGTAGGCAACGTCCGCGACGACCTGTTCGGCGAAGAGTTCACGTTCGATCCGGTGCTTCAGACCGTCGAGCTCCCGGCCTCGGGTATTGTCGCGGTCACGAATCGTTTCGGCGATCTGTCGGTCGAGGCCTACGACGGGTCATCGGTCGAGGTGCAGCTCACGCCCACCATTCGCGCCTACGACCGCGAGACCGCCACGTCCGTGATGCAGCAGCTTGCGCTGAGTGTGACCTCGGAGGGCCAGGTCGTTTCGGTCGCGACAAACCGCGACGCGGTCGAGCACCGCTTGACCACGAATCTCAAGGTCCGCGTGCCGAAGGCGGCTGGGCTTCGGATCGAGCAGTCGCACGGTTCGGTCACGATCGCGGGTCTGGAATCTGGAACTGCCGGCGTTACTGTCGGCGGTAGCCATTCGAGCCTCGAGCTGCGGGGTGTTCGGGCCGACGTTGCCGTCAAGAACAGCCACCAGGCCGTGAATGTGACGGGATGCGAGGGATCGCTCGAGATCGAGGGACGCAGCGATGTAACGGTCTCGAGCCACACGGGCTCGATCCTGCTCACCGATTCCGACAGCGTAAACCTCACTGCCATCGTCACGCCACGCGTGGAACTGCGCAGCGTCGATCACGCTCGGGTTTCGATGGAGAACCTCGGTGCGGCACCCGGCGATACGACTGCCGACCCGGCTGCACCGCTGGCCGAGGTGCTGATTGCGGGCGAGCGCACCCGTGTGACGCTCAAGTCGATTCGCGCGAATGTGAAGGTCCGAACCACGCACGAGGATGTCCGGGCCACCGGCATCACGGGCATGCTCGACATCGAAGCGTCGAATAGCCGCGTGGACGTGACCGGTGCCGGCGCTGTCACCGTCAAGACGGATCACGAAGACGTGAAGGTGAAGGATGTTGCCGGTCCGGTTATCGTCAATGGCGATCACAGCGAGGTTTCGGTCACCGATTTCCGCGGCGCCATCACCGTTACAACGACGTTTGAGCGGGTGCGTCTGGCGGCGGCTCGCGATCAGGCCGGGGACGTTATTATCGAGAACGAGCGCGGGTCCGTCGACGTACGGCTACCCGCGGACCGGTTGTATCGCTTCGAGACGAGCGGGGATGTTCGGATCGATCCGAGCTTCGGTCGCGTGGCCGACGGAACGGCGCCTCCCTTCCGGGTGGCAATCACCACGTCGGAAAATCAGGACATCACGATTCGGCCGGTCGTGAATTCGTCGAGTGCAGGTGAGCCGGCCTGACCGCACGTCAAGGAAGGGGAATCATGAAGATCATCAAGTTCGTCATCGGAACCATCGTTTCCATCGTCGCCCTCGCCATCGCCACGAAGATCGCGGCGTTCATTCTCGGAATCGTCGGATTCACACTGGCCCTGGTCTTCCTCGCGCTGAAGCTGGCCCTGATCCTCGGCATCGTTGCCCTGATCATCTGGGCGGTGTCTCGACTGCTGTCGTCGAAGAGCCAGTCCGAGACGATCTAGACACGCGGAAGAAGGCCCCTGGCACGGACGCCCCACGGCATCCCGAAGGATGTTGTGGGGCGTTTTGACACCCACCCTAAGCGGTTCCAACGGAGTTTACGAAGTCTTGCATCTTGCTGTGCCGCATGGGGTTGCCATGTGCCGGGGCGGCGTGGTAGGTTGCGGCTCTCGCTCACAGATCATGTTTGCCTGGCTCCTTCCGAAGGGGAGCCGTGTGGTTCATCGGAATCGGTTCGGGAGTATTGTGCGCCCCGGCGCGGGGCAGTTCTTTGATGTGTTATCGACGCAGATCTGATGTCGGTTCCATCTGAAGGCACAAGTCGCGTATCCCCATACTCTCAAATAGAGCCAAGGAGAGAAGACTGAATGGCCCAGGATCAGGAGTTTTACGCTCTTATTGTCGCTCCGTCGGCGAAGTCAAAGCTGCGCAAGGTTCGAATCTCACTCAAGCTCATCCGTTCCTCGCTCATCGTTCTCGCAGCAATCACCATCTTGAGCCTTTTCGGGCTCTTCCGGTTCGCTCAGCATTCCGCACTCCAGTTGCAAATGGCGAGTATCTCGTCCGAGAACGAGCAACTGCGGCGTGAGAACGACGCGTTCCGTGCGAATTACGACCGGTTGAACAACCGTATCGCCGTCGTCGAGGACATGTCGCAGAACCTCGCGCGCGAGATGCGCAACGAGGGAGCCGAAGACGGAGTGGACGTGGGCCAGGGCGGTCCCGATTCCGTCGACAGCATGCCGGAGTTCGAGAAGCGCACTGAGGAGCTCGAGCGCGAGATCCGTCAGATGGCGGACCTTTACCGCGATGAGCAGCTGAAGCTCTCGAGCGTTCCGTCAGGATGGCCGGTCAACGGATTCCTGACCGACAGCTACGGCATTCGCAACAATCCGTTTGGTGGCGGCGGTGTCGAAGGCCACGAGGGACAGGACATCGCTGCAGCGTTCGGATCGCCCGTAAAGGCAACCGCGGATGGCCTCGTCGTCTACGCCGCCTCCCGGAGCGGTTATGGCAACATCGTCGTGATCTATCACGGCGACGGCGTGTCGACCCGATTCGGCCACCTTTCGCAGATTGGCGTCCAGCCCGGCCAGCGGGTGCGCCGCGGCGAGGAGATAGGCAAGGTCGGTTCTACTGGCCGGTCGACGGGACCGCACTGTCACTACGAAGTGCGCCTGAACAATCAGCCCGTCGATCCGATGCAATACGCGCAGTAGCGCGACCAGCGAGGACCAGAACCCCGGGCGGTAGCGAGGGGCCTCACATCTCCCGAAAAACGAGGAGGGTGAGGCCCCTCGCTAACTTTCTGCGCGTGCTGAGCGCGCACGCCGGTGGCGGCGGATGCAGGTGGATCGGACGCGCGGTACGACCACTGGGCGGGAGATGCAGGGCCGGCCGCTCACTGCGTTCGCGGTTCTGGGACGTGCGGTCGGGAGAGCGGTCC
>CAZXLQ010000071.1:0-19184 GCA_964641945.1 uncultured Clostridia bacterium | reverse complement strand
AGCATCGACTTAACGAACTCGGCCGTCTGCCCGTGATCCCCTCCGGTCGCCGAGAACACGATCCACGCCGCCAGCGGGATCGCAAGCGGCATCACCGACAGGATCGCCGCCGCAGCCCGCGACCGTTCCTGAATCACTGCCACCAGGATGATCACGACCACTGAGATGACGACCGGCACGACCTTCTGAGCCGTCACGCCGAACGCCCTTCACCGACGTCGTCCGGCGTCCCCCCGGCAATCGCCGACACGAGCATCAGCTCTGTAATGAAAAGCGTCATGAACGGCGGCAGCACCTGATACACGCCGAACAGCACGAACATCGCGCCGACGATGCCCGTCGAGATCACCGTCGCGATTCGCACCATCCGCGCAGATCCCGCCGACGCGATCGCAAGCATCAGCGCCGCGAACCCCACGAGCGATATCGTCATCAGCAGGCTGAGCGAGCTCAGGATGTCGCCGATCGACGGCTTCATGCCCGCGCCGAGATCGATGCGCGTGGCGTTCATCGAAGCCTCGAGCGCGGCCACCTCCGAGCCGGGTTCCGGGCTCGAGAAATGGCCCATCGTGTGCAGTCCCGCGATGACGATCAGCGAAATCGCTGCCGCGGAGAAAAGTCGTCGTCCCTTTCGAAACATGGCAGTCCTCTGAAGTGTATTCACCGTCGCGCGACGATGTCTTTATGCGATGACATCCTCTTCAGCGGATTTCGAGGCGGCCGGCTTTTCGCGCGCCAGCATCGCAAGCGCCACGAGCGCGATCGCCACTCCCCCGGCCTCCATCGCAAATGCGACGTAAGTGATCGCCTGCTGAGGACCATCGCTCGCGATGCCGAGCACGCGGCCCGTCGCGAATCCGGCGAGCGTCAAAACCTGGAGCATCAGCGCGGCGTCGATCCAGGTCCGGCGCACGAGGCAGAAGGCGAGGAAGAGGCCGACGCCCAGCTCGCAGCCGCCGTAAGTCGCGCGGACGTCCGCCATTCCCGTCGGTGTGTTGACGGTGAAGCCAACCCACGTCGACATCGTCGCCGGAGCGAAAAGGAACGCGGTGCCGAATCCGATGAAGATGACGGCCGAGATGGCGGTCACGATGAGAGCAAGTTTCATGGGGAGGACCTCGAGGGCTGGTGTGGACGGCGGGCCTAGGTTTGCACGAATTGTCGACGAGGCGAAAGAAAGAAGTAGGCGTTGCTCCCGGGTTTCGGTCACCAGGCAGTGACGGATTCCGCGACCCCAGAGAGGTAACGGATGCGACCGCTCCGCGGTCGTTGCGTCCTGGTTGGCTGTACCGCGGGTCACGCGGGGGCTCGTTCCACTCGCCCGCGCGCGACCCACGCCTCTTTTATCGACCGCTCCGCGGTCGCCCTCCCGGTAGGTCGAGATTGAAAAATGATGCCGCCGGTATACTCGGCGGGCCGTGGTAGCTGCGCTCACTCCCCTTCCGATCGATGACGTGCTCGGGCAGATCGTCGCCGAGCTTCGAGTCTCACGCAACCTCGTCATCGAAGCCCCGCCGGGCGCAGGCAAGACCACGAGCGTTCCTCCACGGCTGCTCGAGCTCGTCGACGGTGGCCGCGAAGTCTGGGTGCTCGAGCCGCGCCGTATCGCTGCGCGCGCCGCCGCGCGCCGCGTCGCCGCCGAAATGGGTGAGCGACTCGGGGAGACCGTCGGCCACACCGTCCGGTTCGATGAAGTCTCGAGCCCGCGAACGCGGCTCCGATTCGTCACGGAAGGCATCCTCGCGCGCCGCATCCTCTCGGATCGTGGTCTGGACCGCATCGGCGCCGTCGTCTTCGACGAGTTCCACGAGCGACACATCCACGCCGACGTCGGACTGGCGCTGACGCGGAGCCTGCAGCGCGATGCGCGGCCGGACCTCAGGATCCTCGCGATGTCGGCGACGCTCGAGGCCGCGCCCGTCGCCGCGTTTCTCGGCGACTGTCCGACCGTTCGATCGGAAGGACGGCTGTTCGACGTCGCTATCGAATACGACTCGCGTTCCGACGAGAGGCCCCTTGCCGATCGTGTCGCGGGAGCAGTCGCGAGGATCGCGGAGAATGGCCTCGACGGCGACGTGCTCGTCTTCCTGCCCGGCGCCGCTGAAATCCGCCGCGCGCTCGAATCGTGCGCTCTCATCGCAAAGCGAGCCGGCGCGGACCTGCTTCCACTGCACGGCGACCTGTCGGCGGCCGAGCAGGATCGCGCCGTTGCGCCATCCTCGACTCCGCGAATCATCCTGTCGACGAACGTCGCCGAATCGTCGATCACGATCGAAGGCGTCGTCGCCGTCGTGGACTCGGGGCTCGCGCGCATTCCGTCGCATTCCTCGTGGACGGGTTTGCCGACGATCGAGACCGAGCGCGTGAGCCGGGCGTCCGCCGACCAGCGCGCCGGTCGCGCCGGCCGCGTGAGACCGGGCCGGTGCATCCGGCTCTACACGGCGCAGGACTACGCTGCGCGGCCGGAACACTCGACCGCGGAAATCCTCAGGCTGGATCTCGCCGAAACCGCGCTGATCCTGCACGGCGCCGGCGTTGCGAAGCTGGAGGACTTCGCCTGGTTTTCACCACCGCCGAGCTCGGCGATCGAAGCCGCCAATGCGCTGCTCGATCGGCTCGGCGCCATCGATGCCGCCGGCCGCGTCACGAACGATGGCCGCGCGATGCTGACGCTTCCGGTGCACCCGCGACTCGGCCGGCTCGTTCTCGAGTCGGCGCGTCGGGGATTGCCGCGCCTCGGATGCCGCGCGGCCGCGGTCCTCTCCGAGCGCGATCCGCGATCACGCTCGACGTTCGAAAGCTCGGGCCGGCCGACACCGGCGGCATCGGGACCCTCGGACGTCCTGGAGATCGTGGACGTCGTCGGCGATCGGGACGGTGACGGCTGCGCCGATTCCCGGCTCGATCGCGGCGCCGTTGCCTCGATCGTCCGGACGGCGTCGCAACTCAAACGCGCGCTAGGTCGGCTCGACGTTTCCGACGCTCCGACGAAAAACGAATCGGACGTCGACCACGATGCCGCCGAGCGCGCGCTTGGGATCGCGGTGCTTGCGGCGTTTCCCGATCGCGTCGCCCGGCGCGTGACGCCGGCGAAGTCAGTTCGCGACGACCGTGTGATGCTGGCGCTCGCCGCGGGCGCGACGGCCGAGCTGCATCCGTCGAGCGTTGTCCGGTCGTCGGAGTTCATGGTCGCGGTCGACGCCGAAACCCGGCGCGACGCGCGCGGCGGCTGGACGCCGCGAACCGCTGGCACGCCGGTCGTCCGCATGGCGAGCCGCATCGAGACCGACTGGCTCATCGAGCTCTTCGCGGACCGCGTCGCCGACGAAACCGAATGCGCGTGGAGCGATGCCGACGAGCGGGCCTACGACGTCCGCCGGCTCGTCTACGACGGGCTCGTCATCGACGAGACGCGGCGCCCGGCACGGCCCGGTTCCGAGGCGGCCACGCTCCTTCTCAATGCGGCGCTCGGCAGGCACGACATCATCGGGAACAAGGACATCGCGCAGCTTCTCGGCCGGATTCGGTTCGTTGCCGGGGCGGCGCCGGGTCTCGGGCTCGTGCCGCTCGAGGAGAATGCCGTCGAGGAATGTCTCGCGGAGATCTGCTCGTCGTGCACGTCGATCACCGAACTGCGGGCCGCAATGCCTGCGGCGCTCGCGGCGGCGATCAACCGGCGGGCGGGTCCGAATTCGGCCCGTGTACTCGCGCGATTCGCTCCGGAAAAGGTGCGTCTCGCGCGCGGGCGGGAGGTGAAGGTGCACTACACGGACGGCAAGGCGCCGTGGATCGCGTCGCGACTGCAGGATTTCTTCGGGATGAAGACGACGCCGGCGATCGCGGATGGGAGGCGGCCGCTCGTGGTGCACCTGCTGGCGCCAAACCAGAGGGCGGTGCAGGTGACCTCGGACCTCGAGGGGTTCTGGGAGAGGCATTACCCGGCTCTGCGGAGGGAGCTGGGACGGCGGTACCCGAAGCACGCGTGGCCGGAGGATCCGGTGGGGGGAGAGCCAGCACCTGACAAGTCCGTTCGCCCGGCGAAGTGACTATCTGATCTCTGCGTCTTTGCGAGTCCTTGGCGTCTCTGCGGGAAACTGTCGTGCGGTCGCGTTTCTCGCAGAAGCGCAGAGGACACGCAGAGGCGCAAAGGCCGAAGAATCTACGAATCTCCCCCATACAACAACGTCGGATCCGTGCCGCTGACACCCGTTCGCCCGGAATCCAGCCCGATCCCTCCGGCCCCCAGCAACGCCGGCACCAGCTCGCGCTGCGCGCTCCGCACATCTGGATACCGATCCATCGCCACACCCGCCAGGCACCTCGCGAGAACCCGCTCGAGCCTTCGGGCTCCTTCCCCGTCACCCGGCACCGTCACACGTCCCTCCAGCGTCTGCGTGATCAGCTCCGGCCACGACCGCGCCGTGTATGGCCGCCTGCCGACGAGCGACTCGTACGCCATGATCCCGATCGCAAAGACGTCGCTGCGCTCGTCGACGTGCCCTCCCGCGAGCTGCTCCGGCGACATGTACCCGAACGTCCCCATCACGGTTCCCGGCGCCGTCAGGCTCGACGCGCTCGTAACGTCGACCGACCTGAACTTCGCCAGCCCGAAGTCCAGCACGCGCGCCGACGTGTCGTCGCCCTCCCCGATCAGCACGATGTTCTCGGGCTTCAGGTCGCGGTGCACGACACCGGCCTCGTGCGCCGCGCCGACCCCGTCGCAGATCCCGTCGACGACGCGTGCGGACATCACCGGGCCGAGCGATCCGCGCGCAACGATTTCCGCACGCAGCGACCGCCCCGTGAGCATTTCCATCACGAGGTATGCGCCGGAGTCACCGAGCGCGCCGTAGTCGTACACCCGCACGATGTTCGGATGATTGAGTCGCGCCGACGCCTGGGCCTCGCGCTCGAAGCGCCGCAGCGCCGACTGGTTGCCGAACATCGCGCCGATGAGCAGTTTGACCGCCACCCGCCGCGCCAGCCGCACGTCCTCGGCCTCGTAGACCGCGCCCATTCCGCCCTTTCCGAGCAGCCGGTCGAGCCGGTACTTCCCGTCGACGAGCCGGTCAACCGGAATCTCGTGCGTCAGCGTCGCGCCGTCGCGATCGCACACCTCCACCGAGCTGTCGAAGCACCGCTTGCAGACCGGGCACTCCTTGACGAGGTTCACGCCGTCGCGGTCGATCCGGCCGAGGACCTCGACGCGCAGCCGGTGATCCTCGGCGACGCGGCTGCGCAACTGGGCGTTCTCGCGGACGATGGCCATCTGTCCGGCCACCGTTTCGAGCAGCGCACGATCGCGCGACGAATACGGTTCCTCGGATCGCTTCCGGCCGAGCAGCAACAAACCCAGCAATCGGCCGTCCGTACCAGACATCGGCACGATCAGCTCGATTCGCTGACTCTCGAGCATCTCGACCTCGGATGGATCGAGCGTGTCGGCGGCATCGGCGATCAGGCGCGACCGGACCTCGCCCTCGAGCGCCCGCGCGAGCTTCGAATCGCCGCGGAAACAGACACCCTCCGCGGCCGCATCGCCCGCGCTGCTGACGACTTCGAGGTCGCCGCCGGAATCGTCGCGAGAGAGGATGATCAGCCGTTCGGGATGCAGCGCCGACTCGAGCGCCGGAATGACCCGTCGCGAGATGCCGGAGTCCGAGTCCTGGCTCTTGATCTCTTCGACGAGTCCCTGCAGCACCGCTTCCGAGTCGTAGGTATCCCGGTAGAACATCCGGTTGAGTCGTGCCTTCAATCGCCGCCGCAGGCTAAGGGTGATCACCGAGGCGCCGACGAGGACCATCGTCACAGGGTTGCCGAAGAGCATCTCGCCGATCGTCATCTGCGGATTGCTCACGATCCGGATGACGTGAACGAGGATCGGCAGCGCGACCAGGAACTCGAGCACGCCCTTCGCAAGCAGGTACCGCACACCGAGCCGGAATGCGACGTCGATCCCGAACACGCGGTGCTTGAGGATCGAATAGCCGACCGAGATTGGAATCAGGACGAAGATGCCGTTGATGAGCACGACCACCCAGAACGCATCCACGTTCGTCATGATGGATGGTCCGCCCGACGAGACGATGAGGACGTCCGACAGGAACAGGATGGCGAACGGAGCCGTGGACGTGCCGAGCCCGGCGATCATCCAGCGCATCCGCTGCCGGTCCTGCCGGTCCGTCGTCGCGAGCGTGTTTCGGACGAGAACGGTGAACGCTGCCAGGAAGCTGCCGATGATGAACACGTGAAATGAGGCGAAATAGACGTAGAGCCACGTGGACGGCAGCGCGACGATCGCCTCGCGGGTCGAGCCCACCATGTGGAATTCCGTCAGAAGGTACGCGTTGGGAACGGCAAACACCGCGGCGAGCGCGTAGAACACGACCGTAAGCCGGTGCCAGCCTGTGCCGATGCGGGCGCCGTGCGGGAGGCTCCGGTAGAAGTGGTACGCGAAAGCGAAACAGAACGGCCCGGGCACCGTCATAAGGAGCCCGCCGATGCGAAGCCAGCCTTCGAGCAACGGGCGCACCGGGTCGAGCGCCATCGAGAGGAACCCGAACGCTCCGCAGACGAAAGTTGCGCAGCCGAGTCGCGCCACCCAGAGCTCCGGACGGGCAAAGCCGAGGAGCATCGCCACGAAGAAACATGCGAAGCTGATTACGAACGAGACGCCGACGTTGGCGATGAAGCTGACGTTGCGCGTGGCTGGTGTCTCGAGCGTGGCTTCGGCTTGCACGCCGTCGCGTTCGTACCGGACGACGTAACGGCTTCCGTCGCGAAGCACGGCCGGGGCGAGTCCGATGACGGAAATGGGACCGTCGTCATTCTCGATCGAGACGATGCGATCGCCCGTTCGAAGGCGGCCTTCGGCGGGGCCTGAAGGGTTGACGCGAGTGACGTACCAGACACCCTGCCGGAACGTGCCGGACCAGCCAAGGTCGTGTATCGAGCTACCGTGCGTCGATAAGGCGGCAACGACGACGACGAAGGCCGCGAGTGTGGCGAGGCCGAGGGCGCCCGCGACCCAGGGGAAGACCCGGGACCAGGTCGTCTGGTTCACTCCGCGGCGTGGAGTCGAATCGGGCATGGAGGCACTCGCGTGAAATCCAGTACTTGCTTGGAGGAATCTAGTCCAGGTGAGTAACGCGAGTGAAACGGATCAGGCGTCCGATTCTCTGCGCCTTTGCGAGTCCTTGGCGTCTTTGCGAGAAACTCGGCCGCACGTCAGGTTCTCGCAAAGAACGCGAAGGACTCGCAAAGGCGCAAAGTGAAGAAGGACTTTCTCACCCCAACCGATACGGAATCCTCGCAATCGCCACTTCCTCCGGCGCCGCCCTCTCGCACGGCGACCCGGCCTCGTAACGGAACGCGATCATCGCGTCGCGCACCGACACCACGCTCAGGCTGACGGTCTTAGCCTCCTCCGCGTGCACGCAGACCGACAACGCGCCCCGCTCCGGCTCGTGACTCCGGTGGTACCCCTCGAGCAGCGCGAGGTTCGGCCGCCGCGCCGTCCTCAGCAGGCTTTCCAGTTGCTCGCGTCGGGCCTCACGTGCGGCGCCCTCGTCTCCACCCGACGAGATGATCGGCGGTTGCACCGCGCCGTCGAGCTCGAGACTGCGCCCCGTCCAACGGACCTGCGTCGGAGTACGACTCGGAGTGCAGACGACGAGCACGAACGGCCGAAAGTCGGAAAGATCGCGATCGAGGATTCGCCGTCGTGCGTCCTGCGCATCATCGGAATCCGCAATATCGGCAAGCAGCAGCCCCCGGCTGGTCCATCCCCCCGGCGGTTCGGGCGTTTCGTCGCCGTAGCCGTTCAACAGACACATCGTCACACCGAGCTCGTTGACGGTGATCCACGTTCCACCGAAATCGCCGTCCAACGGCGAGACGTACCGCAGCCCGCGGAGCTCGCGCACTTCAGGGCCGGTCGCCGGCAATCGTGTGACCCGTTCGTCGCGGCTGCACAGAAAATCGTAGCCGTCGGGCCGGCGAACCCACGTCACCGTGCACATCAGCGCTGGCTCCCGTTCGCAGTCGGCCTCATCCCGTCGGCCTCACCAGGCAATGCCGTAGTCCTCGCCGTGGTGGCTGGATCCGCCCCACATCGTTCCGTGCTTGCGGTCGAAGAGGATCGCGTTGATCGGGCCCGACGTGATCGGCTCGAAGGTCAGGTCGTAGCCCATCGAGCGCAGCTCCTTGCGAATCCACGGCGGCGTCGACTCGGCGACGAGCATGCGCCCGGGGCGCGACTCGTGATTCCCGAACGACGCGCGCATCTGGAAGCTGTTGAGGTTCGCGGCTTCGCACGCCTCCTGCACCGTCATTCCGAATTCGACGACATTCAGGAAGAACTGCAGCAGGTTCTGGTCCTGCGAATCGCCGCCTTGCACGCCGAACGCCATGAACGGGGTTCCGTCGCGGAGCGCGATCGTCGGAGTGAGCGTTGCGCGCGGCCGCTTGCCGGGCTCGATGACGTTGAAGGGATTCTCCGCCGGGTCGAGCACGAAGCTCTGCGCGCGCTGGCTGACGCCGATGCCGGTGTTGCCGGCAATGACGGCCGGAATCCAGCCGCCGCTCGGAGTGACCGAGACGACCCAGCCTTCAGCGTCGGCGGTCTCTACCGTCGTCGTTCCGGCGTAGAAGCTGCGATCCTGTTCCGAATCGTCGATCGGCGATCTCACGGAGGCGTTTGCCGTGCGCCACTTCTCGAGAACGTCCCGATAGGGATTCGTCCCGCCCTGAAAAGGATACGGATCGCCGGGACGGATGTCGGGGTCGTTGCGGTCGGGCTTGATGAGTTTCGCGCGTTCGCGTGCGTAGTCCTTCGAGAGCAGTCCGCGGACCGGCTCGTCGGGCGGGAACGCCGGGTCGCCGTAGTAGAAGTCGCGATCCGCGAACGCAAGGTTCATCGCCTGGTAGACCGTGTGCAGGTACCGGGCGCTGTTGTAGCCCATGCCCTTGAGGTCGAGCGGCTCGAGAATGTTGAGCGCCTGCAGCATCGCCGGGCTCTGCACCCACGTCGTGAGCTTGTAGACCTCGATGCCCTTGTAGGTCGTCATCACGGGCTCTTCGATCTTCACCGACCACTTCGCGAGGTCGTCACGGGTAACGAGCCCGCCCTGTGCGGCGAGCCCCTCCACGAAAGCCGCCCCAATGTCGCCGCGGTAGAACCGGTCATATGCGGCCATGATCGCGTCGCGGCGCGACTTACCTGCCGCCAGGGCCTGGCGCTCGGCGTCGACGAGCTTGCGCAGCGTCGCGGCCAGCTCGGGCTGACGGAACAACTCGCCGGGATGCGGCGCCTCACGTGTTTCGCCTAGGTGCGGCAGCATCACGCGCTTCGAGTCGGGCCATTCCTTGAGGCGCTTTTTCTCGCGCTCGATGGCGTTGGCGGTCTGGGCGTCGATTGGATAACCGTCGGCGAGCTCGATAGAGGGAGCGAGTACCTCGGCAAGCGAGAGCTTGCCGTATTCGGCGAGCATCACGAGCAGTCCGCCCGGGGTTCCGGGCGTGACGGCCGCGAGCGGACCGAATTCCGGCGGGTACTTCATGCCCTTCGACTTGTAGAAGTGGGCGGTGGCGCCGGTCGGCGCGACGCCGAGGGCGTTTATGCCGATGACCTTCTTGGTACGCGGGTCGTAGATGAGCGCCTGCGTCTCTCCTCCCCAGCTGAGCACGTCCCACATCGTCGACGTCGTGCCGATCATCGCGCACGCGGCATCGACGGCGTTGCCGCCTTTCTGGAACATCATCGCGCCGGAGGTCGCCGCGAGCGGCTTGCCGGTGATGGCCATCCACTTGCGACCGTGCAGCGGTGGCTTTGCGGTCTTTTGGGCGGCACACGGAACGGCGGCAAGAGTCACGAGGACGGCAACGGCGAGCAGGCTGCCGGCGGCAGATGATCGACGGGACATGATGCGCTCCAGGGTTGGGGTGTACGGGGGGTGCCGGGATGCTATCCCGGTGGGGAGACTCATACAAGCCTCCGAGCCTCCGTGTCTCAGTGACTCAGTTTGCGTAGCGTTTTCAGAGCTTCGCACACGGAGCCGCGAAGGCACGGAGGCGCAGAGGCCACATCGAAGGGTGTGCTGGCATCCTCTGACAGGCTATGGCGCGCTGAGGCGTCCCGTGGCCGGGCAGGCATTCGCTATTGAATGTTGCCAAAGGCAATCATCCGTGTTGTCGGCATATGTCGATCGTGGTAACCTGCGGCCGATTCGGGTCCCCGATTCTTCAACCGATCCAACCGTTCGAGGTGGAGGCTGCCGCGTGGCGCAAACCGTCTGGTCGAAAGACACGAGCTCGGGCCACCACATTGAGATCACGTGGAGTGGTGCCCAGACGGCCACGCCCACGGGCGCGCTGGACGGCTCGACCAAGAAGCGCACGCGTTATTTCTTCGACGTCATGGTTGACGAGTACTACTTCGGTAACCGGTTTCTGACGTCGGCGGATGCCGAGGGCGTCACCGACACTCGGGGAACGCCGATCCTGGCGAGAAGTGACCTGCTGGTTAAGTTGTGCGCGGACCGGATCGCGACGGCGCTCGAAGCCGGCAACCTGGATTCGCTGCCGAACGACCTCGGTTACATCGACCTCGAGGCGCTCGTCGCCTCGGACCGGGACGAACTCGACGCCTGAAGAAACCGCTCCGGGAACGGCAAACGCGCCCGATCGCTTCAGGCGACCGCGGCGCGTTCATCGTTCCGGGGCTGTCCGACTGATTACTCCACCGTGATCTGGCGCGGCTTGGCTTCCTCGGCCTTCGGCAGCGTGACGCGAAGCATGCCGTCCTTGTAGGACGCTTTCAGGCCTTCGCGATTGATGTTCGGGGGCACCGTGAAGCTGCGTGCGAACTGGCCGTAGGAGCGCTCGATTCGATGGTAGCCGTCGCGCTTGTCCTCGAACTCGAGCTTGCGCTCGCCGCGAATCGTCAGCGTTCGGTCGTCGAGGTTCACCTGGACGTCCTCGCGGTTCACTTCGGGAAGCTCGACCTTGATGACGATATCGCTGTCGTTCTCGAAGATGTCGACGGAAGGCTGCCAGGCGGTCGTCGTGGATTCTCCGCCGGTGACGTATCCGCCGCCGAAGAGCCGGTCGAGCGAACGCTGCAGATCCATCACTTCAGGAAACGGGGACAGGCCTCGACGTGCTGGCTTCTCAGCCATTGCCCTTGAAAGTCCGGTCATTGTTGAACCCTCCTTTTGAGCTCGTTCTCGTCGCATTGTGCGACGCTGTCTTTATATTTTCTGAGTCTCAGCGTGTCAAGTAATTTTTGTGAGGGGCGGCAGAATCGCGCGCCGATGGCCCGGAACTCGGAACGCAGCGACGGGCCGACAGCAGACTCGACTTGCGTGAGCGTCACGGAGCGGAGCTCCAGGAGTCTTCACGCGGCTGGCTTGTGGTCACGGGGCGGGTGCTCCGCTCGTCCTGGGTTTTCCAGTCGGCCCGGCGCGGCGCGCCGGGGTGTGGGCCCGTCAAGGCGTAATTAAAGGGCCGGGGTTATGGACACGGCCGCCGTGTAAAAGCATCATTCTCGGCGCATGAAGATCTCAACGTTTCCCTGCACGGTTACCAGAACGATCATCGTCGCCAGCCTGATGCTCGTCGCCTTGCCGGCGCTGACGGTCCTCGCGGGTTCGCCCGACCCCCTGACGAACGTGTCGAACGCCTCAGGCATGTCGTCCGAGCCCGCAGCAATCGCAGACCCGTCCGGAGCAATCCACGTTGCGTGGGCCGACAATCCCGGCTCCGACGACACGACGCGGCAGCAGGTCTTCTACTCCCGGTCCGCCGACGGCGGTACGACCTTCGACTCCGCGACGCGCATCTCGGCTGGCGTCGACAACGACGTACGACCCCGAGAGATCCGCATCGCCGCTGCGCCATCCGGAATCGTCGTCGTCGCGTGGTGGGCCGTAGTCGACGAAGGCGCCGATCGCGAATTCCTGACTGCCTTCGTCGCGCGGTCCACCGACGGCGGCGCATCCTTCGCACCAGCTGTCGCCACGTCGCTCCGCTTCCGGGACCGCATCACGGCTCCGAAGGAAGGCTACTCGAACACGACGAGCCTCGCAGTGGCCCTCGGCGACGGCGGCGAGACATTCCTGCTCGCGACAGTCCAGGACTACTTCCACGGCTTCAACGTCTACTTTGCACGCTCGTCCGACGGCCTCGCATTCTCGGAACCCGAGCGAGTCTCCGACTACACTCTCACGATTCCGCGCGCTGGATCCTGCGGCCTCGCCGTGCTCCCGTCCGGCGAGATCGTCGGGTTCTGGTCCGAAGCGCTTGGCGACTTCGTCGACGAAGTGAAGACCATGTACCGCGTTTCGTCGACCGACGGCGGCCGCTCGTTCGGCAATCCAGTGCGTGTCGCCAAGGCCCAGGGCGTCGTCGGCTCGGTCCTCTCGATGGACAGCGGCCTCGCGATGCTCGCGCAGACCCAGCGCGGACCTCGATCGAAGGGCGTCATCAAGTTCTTTCGATCGAGCGACGACGGCTCCAGCTTTCCCGGGCGCGCAAAGGTCGGTTCGTCTCCGGCCTACGTGCATGCACACCAGAACAGTGTGGCGGCGAACGCAGCCGGGGTAGTTGCCATCGCCTGGACCGAGAACTCGTCGAAGCCGGGTCCGGCCGAAGGCATCTACGTCACAGTCTCGCGCGACGGCGGCCGAACCTTCGATCCCGCTCAACTCGTGGTCGCCGGACTTTTCATCGATCCGCCGGCAGTCACGGTCGGTCCGGACGGCTCCGTCGGAGTCGTCTACTCGTCTTCGGTCACGACCTTGACGGCACAGGAAGTTCTCTTCCGCAGAGTCGAGTGACACGACGGCGAGAAACCCTCAAAAATCCCCGAAAAACCCCGCATTTTCCGTTGGCTCCCGTGAGGACGTGTGGTAGAGTCGCGCGCGTTTGAACAAAGATTTTCGGTGTCCCAGGGCACCAAGGAGGAGTGAAGAACGTGGCACAGGTGAAAACCGAGAAGGCGATGACGAAGTCCCAGATCGCGGCACACTTCGCTGAGAAGTTCTCCATCTCGCGCCGTCAGGCAGTGGAGATCTTCGACGAGATTGCGAACCTCGCGTATACCGAGACAAAGAAGAAGGGCGAGTTCACGGTTCCCGGAATCGGAAAGCTCGTCAAGCAGGCCCGCAAGGCCCGCACCGGCCGCAACCCCGCCACTGGCGAGGCGATCAAGATCCCGGCCAAGACCGTGATCAAGTTCCGCGTTGCAAAGGCTGCGAAGGATTCGATCCTTCCCGTCAAGAAGAAGTAGTACGTCGCAAGTCAGGTACCGGCGGGTGAGCGCGATCGAAAGGTCGTCTCACCCGCCTTACTTTTTGACGGCAAGTCCCGCGGCAGATTCCACAAGGTAGACCAGCTCGTCGATCTCGAACGGCTTCGACAGCGTGAAGTCGCCAATCTGCTCGATCGGAACGTCGCCAAGGGAAGATAGATCGACGCCGGTCATGAGGACCGTGCGGATCTCGGGCCAGCGATTGCGGGCTTCCAGGGCAAGGTCGATACCGCTCATGTCCGGCATCGACAGGTCGGTAACGAGCACAGTCGCGGGTTGTACGCCCAGCATCTCGAGCGCCGCCAAGCCTCCGGTCGCGCTTCGCACCGCGTGGCCGCGATCCCTCAGAGCCTCGGCGACCATCTCGGCTACCGAAGCGTCATCGTCGACGACGACCACATCCGCCAGGTGCGCAGGTGGTCCGATGGCGTGGACAGTTCGAGCCATTTCATCGGCCACCGACCGCGTCGATATTGCCGGCAGTGCCACCGAGAACGTGGTACCGCGACCGAGCTCGGTATCGAGCTCGATGCGACCGTCGTGCCTCGATACGATGCCGTAACTGACCGGCAGCCCGAGTCCGGTTCCCTTCACGCCCTTCGTCGTGAAAAACGGCTCGAACACGCGGCGCTGCACCTCGTCGGACATGCCGCTCCCGGTGTCGGCCACCTCGACCACAACGAACACGCCTTCGCGTCGCATCACGATCGACAGGTCACCACCCTTCGGCATCGCGTCGAGCGCGTTGAATATCAGGTTGACGAAGACCTCCCGCAGCTCCGAGTCGTTGCCGCGGATCGAGTAGTCGCCGTCGCGGGCATCGAAGCGGACCTTGTACCGGACGCCGTGCGCATTCGACTCGCTTCGCCAGCGGGTCGATGTCATCTCGAGCGTATCTGCCACCAGCATCCGCAGGTCGATGGGATCGAAAGACTCGTGCAGCCGTCGCCGTGCGAAATTCTGAATGCGGCGAACGGTGCTTGCGGCCTCGTGCGACACCTGTTCGATTATGTCGAGGTCGCGTACGAGCATCGGTTCCGTCAGACGTCGCTTGAGCAACTGCGTGCGGCCGAGGATGACCGACAGGGCGTTATTGAAGTTGTGCGCCACACCGGACGACAGCTGGCCGAGCGCGCGCAGCTTGTCGGCTTCGGCGGCCCGCTCGGCCGCGCGGCGATGGCCGGTGATGTCGCGACCGATCATGAGCACTCCCGCCAGGGCCGCATCGTCGAACACGGGGGTCAGTGTCACGAGCATCCAGGTCTCCGATCCGTCCGACGTTGTGACCGCGGTTTCGAAGAACCGCGGCTCGCCGGCGAGTGCCCGGTCGAGCTCCGCTTCGCCGGTCCCCTGGACCTCGGGTGCAAGGATGTCCACGAATCGTGGCGCTCCGCTGTCGACGTCGCCGAGTCCCGCTGCATCGACGAGCGCCTGGTTGAGCCAGACGATCGTACCGTCGCCATCGATCATCGCGATCTGGTCGGTGGCGCTCGACACGAGCTGCGAGAGTATGACGGACTGCCGGCGGGCATCGGCTTCGGCGCGACGAATGTCCGAGACGTCCCGCAACACGGCGACCGCGCCCTTCGAATCGGCGATCGGATCGACTGTGAGCTGGACGAGGCGGCCGATGTTCTCGGGGACGAACTGCATGTGGAGCCGGGTGGCGCCTTCGATGGAACGATGAATCGGACATTCGCCACCTCCCGGAGGCGCTATGAGCTCGCAGCAGTCCTTCCCGAGCAGGTCCTCACGCCGCACGCGCAGCATGTCGGCGACTGCGGCGTTCGCTCCGTAGACGCGCATGTTGGTGTCGACGAGCAGCACGCCGTCCGACATCGCGTCGAACGTGAGCTCCCATTCCCGCTTCGCCTGCGACACCTGCTCGAAGAGCTCGGCCTGTACGAACGCCGTTCCCATCTGCTCGGCGACGGTCTTGATGAACGCCAGTTCGTCGACGCTCCAGCGCCGCTCCTCCGAGCTGCAGACGAGCAGCACCGCGTGCCAGTCTCCGAGCTGGACCACCGGCTGGTAGACGAGAGCCCGAGTGTTGTAGCGCTCGTACGAGCTCCGCGCCGCTTCGAGGATCGGTTCGGCAAAGACGTCCGAGGCCGCGACGGCTTCGCCGCGCCACAGTCGTTCGGACAGCTCGGGCATGGCCGACAACGGAAAGACTCCGGTGAACACGTCGGATTTGTCGATCGAATATGCGTGGACGAATCGCGCCACTTTTTCGTTCCAGTCGACCAGAGCGACGTAGGCGCGGTCGACGTGGAGCGCCGTGGCAAGTCCCTCGCACGGAATCTGCAGGATCTCGTCGAGGTCGGACGTGCGGTGCATTGCGCTGATGATCGAGTTGATGAGCGCCTCGCGTCCCGCCTGGTCTCGCATGCGCTCGTGAAGCTGCGCGCTCTTTACTGCGACGGCCGCCTGCTCTGCAAAACTTGTCAGGATCCTCTCGTCCGACGCCGAGAACGTCCCCGCGTCGGGACTCTCGACGTTGATGACGCCGATGACGGTGCCGTCAATCAGCAGCGGCACGACGAGCTCGGCACGCGTCGTCGGAATCGCAACGTAGTAATCAGAATCCAGCGTCACATCTGCGACGTTGGCGAGCATTCCCGTCCGGCAGACCCTTGCGATTATCCCGGGGCCGGTCACGCGATCCACTCGTCCCGCCTGCTCCTGGTCGAAGCCCCGCCAGGCCCGAAGCTCGAGGAGGTCCGAATCCGGTACGCGCAGGTGCACCGTCGAAATCGGGTGGCCGAAGTGTTCGTCGATCGCGTCGAGTATCTTCTCGAGCAGTCGGTCGAGGTCCGTCGAATCGACGAGCAGGGTCGCCGCCTTGTAGAGCGCTTCGGCCTCGCGTGCCGTCTCGCGCAATCGCGCCTGGAGTCGAGCGCTCGCGATGGCGGCGGCAGCCTGGTCGGCCAGCACTTCGAGTTGCTCGATGTCGAAAAGGGTCGGGCGCTTTCGATCCTCCGGGTCGTCGACTACGAGAGCGCCGAGCCGCTGATCGCCGGCTTCGATCGGTACGACGAGCGAGTCGGACTCGTGCCATTCGTCCTCGGTCCGCTCGCCGATCTCGAGCCGGAAGAAGTATGGTCGCTCCGACAGTCCTCCTTCGATCCGATGGTCGAAGAAAAAGGAGCGGCTGATCCGGAAACGCTCGTCACGCCAGTCGTCGCGACGCTCGACGCGCTCCGCGATCTCGACAACCGACGCAAACTCGCTCTCGGAGAGCCCCGCGGCTGCAACCGGGCGCACTCCTTGTCCGCCGCCTTCGTCGACCAGATTCAGGATCACGCGCTGCCAGCCGAGCAGGTCGCGCGCTATGGTGCAGATGCGGTCCAGGATTGTCTCGAGATCCGACTCCGCCCGGACCTCCTGGGTGAACCGCAGGAGCGAGATGAGCCGGTCCGAAAGTTCCCTGCCTCCGTCGCCCGCGGCGGGTCGGTCCGACGATTTGGCGTCGGCGACCGGCGTTGAGACGGACGAGTCCACTCCCCTCTCAATGTTCGCTCTGTCAGCGAAATCGGACATTATTTACAGGACAAAAACGACGGAGTGTTGGCTGGGGGCCCCGTTCACAACCACGCTTAGGGGCCCGATCAGTATAGGCTCGAAGCATCCCCGTGTAAACGAGGCAAAACGCCCCAATTATGGAGACGTCGGCTCGTCGTCGTCGTAGGCGCTCGATCGACCGAGAGTGCGGGGAGCTTCGGTTCCGATCGGATCGCTCTCGTCGATCGCCGTCTTCGACGACGGCCCGAGTGTGTGTGGCGCATCGAGCTCGGCTATCTCGGGGTCCGACGAAGCGATGGTCGGACTGGCGGGCGCACCTGTCGCAGGTGCGGTGGGCGCATTCGTTGCATTGGATTCGGGCGGGCTCGGCGACGCCTGGTCCGGGCGCAGCTGGGCGCGGTACTGCGACAGAAGGTCGTCGACAGCCGCCTGCTTTTCGCGGGCCCGCATCTCGGCGTCGGCCTCGCGTGCGCGAATCTCGGCTTCGCTGACCACGGGGATCTTCGATCGCATGCGATCCATCACGTGCGCCGGATCGTCCTCGCTGAACGGCATGTCGAGTCCGGCTATCGACTCGGCCATCGAAGCAAGCCGGTCCATGTCGCGAAGCCGGTCCATGTCGCGGCGCGTCGGCCGGTTCGGGAGTGGCGGCGTCGACGGGAGCTTCGGAATCGTCGGTGTCGGCGGCGATGCCGCGGTCGACGGCGAACGGGGCGCGTCGGAAGACTGACCCGGTACGGCGGGAGTCGTCGCGGGCTTCGGCTCGGGCGCCGGCGCCGATGCCAGCACCGGCGCTGTTTCGATGCCGACCGATGGCAGCATTGCGACGATGACGAAGGCGTTGCCGTCGGGATCCTGGCAGCTCAGAGTCGCGATTCCGTCGCGCTTCGATTCCGACAGCACAACGGCGCCTCCCGAGATCGCCGCCGCTCGCACGGCGGAGGGGTCGGCTCCGTTGGGGACCCGGAAGCCGAAGACGGTCCCTCCGTCTTCGGACGCTTCCCCGAGGCTGGGTTTGATGGCCAGAGTGACGCCTGAGCCGGTCAGCACGACGCCCGGGCCGGGCGTGCGCGTGAGGCCGACGAGCCGTTCATAGAACGAAGCGAGTCGCTCCGGAGCGTCGCTCCGCAGTTCGATGTAGACGCCGTCGGTCGCAATCATGGCCGAACTCCTTTCCCAGTCCGAGGCTAGCGGCTTTTCCTCATCCGGACAAGCCGCCCTTCCTTGCCGCCCCCGAATTGCCGGTGCTATAGATGTCGTTCACTTTTCGCCACAAGGAGCGATATGTCAGACCTGATCGGCAGGATCATGAAGGAAGTGAAAGTCGAGCGCGACGCCGCCGAGCAAGGCGCCGGAGCGATCTTCAGCGTCATCAAGGAGCGCGTCGGGTTGCGCACGTTCCAGATGCTGCGCGTCCCGTTCCCCGATGCCGAGGTCTGGATCGACCGGCACAGCGGGATCGAGGGCTACGGCGCTGGAGACTACTTCTCGAAGGATCAGGAGCTCTCCGGGCCGGCAGTGGACATGATCGAGCGCGCGACGTCCTCGGGCGTTCCGCTCGATGCGGCGCAGCGCATGTTCACGATCATCTACGACGCCATTCAGAACGAAGCCATCGAACCGGTCGCGGCAAAAGTCGCCGATCGCGTGCCGAGCCCGGCGACGATGACGTCACCGGTCAAGAAGAACACCGGACCATTCTGGTACAAATAGTCAGTCTGGAGGCCACACGTGACCCAGGGGAACCAACCACGCCGCAGCGGTCCGCCGATCTTCAGTGCCGGTGACGATATCGCGTACGCGATGGGCAAGGGCATGCGGTACGGCAGCGTCGTCCGCGTGATCGGAGCCGGCGATCAGGCCGCGGTCGAGATCCAGTTCGAGGACGGCGGCAAGGAGATCCACCGGGTGAAGGACCGCGCGCTCAGCCTGCTCCGGCGGGCGACGGGCCTCAGCGAGAGAGACGAGGAGCTCGGTGACCGTCAGAAGGCGCGCGACTTCGGCATCAAGGAAGTCATGAAGAGCGACATCCGGCGGGGCAGCCACCGGTAGGAGGCGCTTCCGCGGAGTAGGAGCTGCTCGTAACGATGCCGGTGCCTGGGACCGGTAGTGTCGTGGTGCATTCCGCGTCCGCGGAGCCGGTTCCGCGACCGCGGGGAGGTCGGTTCCGCGACCGCGGAGCGATTCCGCGACCGCGGAGCGGACGATTCCGCGACCGCGGAGCGGTCGGTTCCGCGAACGCGGAGCGGTCGATTCCGCGCCCGCAGAGCGATTCCGCGACCGCGGAGCGGTCGGTTCCGCGACCGCGGAGCGGTCGATTCCGCGACCGCGGAGCGGTCGATTCCGCGAC
>CAZXLQ010000070.1:0-19257 GCA_964641945.1 uncultured Clostridia bacterium | reverse complement strand
CCCTGTCCGGACGACGTTGGAGCGCTCGCGACCAGGCTTGAGATGAGGACGACGGCCGAGAGCAACATAGAAGAATGCCGGTGTCGGGGCACGACATGCTGTCGCTGGATGGCGCGCCACTTGGTCATGCAACTCCTTCGTTGGAAGCTTGGCTTCTCGGCGGACACACTCGCTACGCTCTGTCGGCGTCTCGAAATCCGTCGACTGTACGCGTTCGGCTCAGTTCTCCGCAACGACTTCGGTCCTGCGAGCGATATCGATCTCGTAGCAAAGTTCGAGTCTGACGCCTCCGTTTCGCTCTTCAGACATCTGGACGTCGAGGCTGAATTTTCGGCTTTGTTCGGTCGACCTGTGGACCTGCTTACGGAAGGCGCGGTAAGGCGCGGCCAAAACGTCCTGCTTCGCGACGAAGTGCTTTCGACCCGATCGCTCATTTATGCTCGGCAGGCGTGACCAGCTGTCGGCGGTCGACATGCTCGAGGCTGCTCGACCGAGCGATTTGTGACTGAGAGATCGCCAGTCCGGGACGGCGCGGCGCGAGGGAAGGGCATCCGTCTCGCGAGGCGCCGCCCGGAGCGGCGGTGGGGGATCGAGGGCCTGCACGCCGGTCAGAACCGGGGGCGTGAGCGCGGCTGGCCGACCGGAACGAGTTGCGGCAGGAGCGCCGACGGAATGATCCGTCGTGGACCCGGGATCGTCCGAATTGGATGACTCCACGGTCGCTACTGCTCCCGCTACTGACCGAGTCGAGTCATGTGGACCGGACCTACTCCGGCGGATTCACGATCGAAGGCGGCGCGTCGGGTGCCGTTCGCGCGTTCCAGCGCTTTCGGGCGAGCTTCCAGGCGAAGCGGAGGATCACCAGGATCGGCAGCACGATCAGGATCAGGACCGGGAGCGAGACGCCGACGAGGCGGATGAACCCGTTGATGATGCCCGAGCCGATGTCGATCGCGTCCCCGAACGCCCGCTTGATCGACGTCATGAAACTGGTCGATTCCGTCCGCACGACCGGCGAGGGCGACGAGATCGTCACCGTGATCGTCGACAGGCTCGACTGGTTCTCGAGGAAGCGCTTGCGACCCTCGAGCCTTTCGATCTCCGTCCGCACGTCGGCAATCTGCGATTGCACCTCGAGCGCATCCGACACGCTCCGCGCCTGCTTCATGATCTCGAGGAACTGCTGCTCGAGTGCGACCTTCGTCCGGATGCGCGCCTCGAGGTCGATGAACTCCTCGGTCACGTCCTGGCCGGTGATCTTCTCGCGCAGGACAGTGCCGCCGCCGGTGCGGATCGCCTCGACGGCCGCGCCGAACTTGTCGGCCGGAACACGCATCACGATCGTCACGCTCGTGGACGTCGAGCCCAATTGCTTGATCTCGGACGTGACGATGAAGCCTCCGTTCGACTCGGCGATCGCAGAGATGCGCTGCTGGGCGGGGGCGGGCTCTTCGACTTCGAGGCCGATCTCGGCGTTGCGGATGATCTTGCGGTTGAAGGCTTCGCCTGCCGAGCGCGAACCGTCGGCGTCGGAGAGGGGGACGGTCGTGTCCGCGACCGGCTGCATTGACGCGGAACGCGCCGGGCTATCCGCCGCCGGCTTCGGGCTCGCGGGCGCTACCAATCCTGCCCTTGGTTGCTCAGAAGGCCGCGTACCGGCGCCGCCAACCGGCGCCGTCGTCGCGGGCTCGGTAGATGCCACCTGCTTGTCGGACGACGGTCCGCCAATCGGAGCCGACGACTTCTCACCACACGCCGTGGTCAGGAGCAAGAGGGGAAGCAGCAAGGTGGCCAGTCGCATTGGGTGAATCCTCCTGCGCCTATGATCGCGGGGTTGGAGTGAAAGTTCCCGGAATGAGGGAGAGCTTCGCGCACAGAGACTCAGAGACGCCGAGACACAGAGGTGAAAGAACTACGACGCCACCGAGATTCGCACAGTTCATTTACGCTTGCACGTCTGTCAGGCCGGCCGCTCGCTACGCTCGCGGTTCTGGGCCTGACGCAGCGCCGACGATTCGGTTCAAGCTTTCGGGTGCGCCTTGTCGTAGACCTCGACCATTCGCTCGTGCGAGACGTGGGTGTATTTCTGCGTCGTCGACAGCCGGGCGTGCCCGAGCAGTTCCTGGATCGACCGCAGGTCCGCGCCGGCGTTGAGCAGGTGCGTCGCGAACGAATGCCTGAGCGCGTGCGGGCTGATGTTGCGCATGTCCGCCACGATCCGCACGTATTTGTCGATCAGCCGCCCCACCGAGCGCGTCGAGATCCGCGTGCCCTGGTAGTTGAGGAACATCACCTGCGGCTCGCGCGACTCCTCGTCCGCCTCCGACAGGAACTGCCCGCGCACTCCGAGGTAGGCCTCCATCGCCTCCTGCGCCTTTCCGCCGTACGGCACGATGCGCTCCTTGCGCCCCTTGCCCCGCACGCGGATCGACTGGTTCTTGAAATCGATGTCATCGACGTTCAGCCCGCACAGCTCCGACACGCGCACTCCCGTCGCGTAGAGCAGCTCGAGGATCGCGCGGTCGCGCCGGCCGAGCGCCGTGTCCGTGTCAGGCGACTCGATGAAGCGGATGACGTCGTCGACCGACAGCGTCACCGGCAGCTTCTTGTCGAGTCGCGGG
This sequence comes from uncultured Clostridia bacterium, assembly GCA_964641945.1. GTDB lineage: Bacteria > Acidobacteriota > Blastocatellia > UBA7656 > JADIYM01 > JADIYM01. The sequence continues at coordinate 16,636 of CAZXLQ010000070.1, read as the reverse complement.
CTCGTCACGAGGCGCGCCGGGTTGAGCTTGAGCACCTCCTCGCGGCACAGGAACTTGAAGAAGGTACGCAGCGTCGCGAGCTTGCGCGCGATCGACGTCTTCTTCTTCTTCTTTTCGTAGAGCGTCGCGAGGTACTCGCGGATCGTGATGTTGTCGATCTGGTGGATGTCGACGTGGCGGCGTTTGCCGTCCCTGTCGGGCGGCGCGACCCAGTCGTAGAACTGCTGCAGGTCGCTCTGGTAGTTGCGCAGCGTGTGCGGCGAGACGTTGCGCTCGTACGTCAGGTGCTCGGTGAACTGGTCGAGGTACTCCTGCACGTGCGGCCTCCGTACTCCGTCAAACGCGTGCGGCCGAATCGGGCATCGATGCGCCGGTCCGCAGCCACTCGCCGAACGCCTCGAGCCCGAGCATGACCTGGTACTGGTGCCGCTCGCGCTTCTGCCTGAGCTTGCGCCGGATCGCGGGCTCGAGCGGCGGCAGGAGCGCGAACGTGATGTTCGCCGGCTGGAAGTTCTTCACCTCGGCGTTCGCGACGTAGTTCACGAGGCTGCCCATCGCGCTCGCCCGCGGAGGCGCGACCGGCGTCTGGCCGTTCGCAATCGCCGCGGCGTGCACGCCCGCCATCAGACCCGTCGCCATCGCCTCGATGTAGCCCTCGACGCCCGAGATCTGGCCGGCGAAAAGCACCTTCGGGTTCCGCTTCATCTGCAGCGTTTCGGTAAGCGTCGCCGGCCCGTTGATGAACGTGTTGCGGTGGACCTGGCCCATCTTCACGAACTCGGCGTTCTCGAGACCCGGGATCATGCGAAGCACGCGCTTCTGGTCGCCGAACTTCAGGTGGTTCTGGAAGCCCACGAGGTTGTAGCTGTCGGCGAGCAGGTTCTCCTGCCTCAGCTGCACGACGGCCCACGGGATGAACCCGGTCTTCGGATCGGGCAGGCCGACGGGTTTCATCGGGCCGTACCGGAGCGTGTCGCGGCCGCGCCGCGCGATCTCCTCGATCGGCAGGCACGCCTCGAAGTACATCGTCTTCTCGAACTCGTGCAGCGGCACGGACTCGGCGGAGATCAGGGCGTCGTAGAAGGCGTCGTACTGCTCGGGTGTGAACGGACAGTTCAGGTAGTCGTCGCCGCCCTTGCCATAGCGCGCCGCGCGGTAGGCGATCGTCTCGTCGATAGTGTCGGCTTCGACCACGGGCGAGATCGCGTCGTAGAAGTAGAGATGATCGGAGCCGGTCAGGCGCGCGACGGCCTCGGAGAGCGCGGGGCTCGTGAGCGGGCCGGTGGCGATGATCGTGATCTCGTCGGGTGAGACGTCGCGGACTTCCTCTCGGATGACCTCGATGTTCGGGTGGGCCTCGAGGCGCTCGGTGACGCGCTGCGAGAACAGCTCGCGGTCGACGGCGAGGGCCGAGCCTGCGGGCACCGATACCTCGTGGGCGATGGAGATGAGGAGCGAACCGGCGCGGCGCAGTTCTTCCTTGAGGAGGTACGGCGCGGAGCCGGGCTCGTCGGTCTTGAGCGAGTTGGAGCAGACGATTTCGCCGAGGCGGCCGGTCTGGTGCGCGGCGGTCGGGACGACGGGGCGCATCTCGAAGAGGCGGACGCGGGCGCCGCGTTCCGCGGCCTGCCAGGCGGCTTCGGAGCCGGCGAGACCGCCGCCGATGATGGTGACGTCTGAGGACATAGGGCGACTGGAATGTAACACAGCGGGGCGGAGCGCCTCCGTGTCTCTGTGCCTCCGTGCCTCCGTGTGCGAAGCGTCCGGAGAGCTACGCACACGGAGACACGGAGGCACGGAGACACGGAGGCGGCCTCCCGGGCAACCACATGCCCCACCCCTGCAACGAAGGCCAACGAGCACTTTGCGAGACAGAGCAGCGGCTCCGGCCAGCGGCGTGCGGGCGTCCCTGGCCCCCGGATTCGTGCGCCCGCGCGCTCCACCTGCACTCACCGTCGAGGTAGCAACCAATGATCAAGCATGTCGCCGGCATAGTCGTCGTATTCATCTTCACTTCGTTCGCCTGGGTCATTCTCGGGACGACGGTCACCGTCCGCACGGCCCAGCAGGATGGTTCGCTGCGACCGGACGTCGCGAAGCTGTGGGGCACGCCGCAGCGCCAGCGAGCACCGGTCGTCACGTCGGTCCCCGTCGTCCCGGTCAAGCCCGCGCGTCTCGCGCGACCCGCGACGACGGCGCCCGTCGCCACCGTGCAGCCCGTGTCAGTTCCGTCGGCCTCTACCGTTACCAAATCTCCGTCGCCAACCCCGCCGGTTCCCGCCCCATCGGCGTCCGACTCCAATATCGGGTCGTCGTCCGTCGTGCCCGGCACAGTGATTTCCGAAACCGAAGCCGCCAACGCACCGACACCCGTGCCGCTCGACTCGAGCTCGATCGACGTCGGCATCGACCTCGAGCACCGCAATCGCGGCCTGATCTGGTACGCGACCTACCGCGTCTCGTTCTCGGGCGACTACCGCGTCACGAACCGCGCAAAGGAAGCGCGTCGGCTGACCGTAACGCTCGGGCTGCCGGGCGAAGGCGCGGTCTACGACAATTTCCGATTCGTGGCCGACGGACAGGAGTTGGAGTCCGTCGACATCAACGCCTCGAAGGCCGTTGGCCAGCTCATTCTCGCGCCCGGCGAGTCCAAGGTCGTGTCGATCGCCTACAATTCGCAGGGGCTCGACGAATGGTGGTACGACTTCGGCGAGAACGTCAGCCAGGTGCGCAACTTCGACCTGCGGATGCGGACGTCGTTCGCCGAAGTCGACTTTCCGGTGAACGCGATCTCGCCGACGACCAATGAAGCTGACGGCACTGGCCGCAGCCTGGCCTGGCGGTACGACAATCTGCTCTCGGGCGTGCAGATCGGAATGCTGATGCCGCAGAAGCTCAACCCCGGTCCGTGGGTGAGCGCCATCACGTTCTTCGCGCCGGTGTCGCTGTTCTTCTTCTTCTTCCTGCTGTTCATCTTCTCGTCGATGGGGCCTGTACGGATCCATCCGATGAACTACTTCTTCATCGGGACGGGGTTCTTCAGCTTTCACCTGCTGCTGACCTACCTCGTCGACCACATGCCGATCCACGGGGCGTTCATCCTCTGCTCGGTCGTGTCACTGTTCCTGGTCATCACGTACATGCGGCTCGTGGTGGGGAACCGTTTCGCGATCCTGCAGGTCGGGATCTCGCAGCTGATCTACCTCGTCGTGTTTTCGTACACGTTTTTCCTCGAACGGTTCACGGGGCTTTCGGTGACGGTAATGTGCATCATCACGCTCTTCGTCGTGATGCAGATGACCGGACGCCTGGACTGGTCGAAGGTCTTCGCCTCGAGCGAACCCGCGTAGCCCGTACCGCAGAGGTGGCGAGCGGGTGGACCTGTCGTATTACCCGCTCGCTGCCGCACGCGGTACCGACCCCCGGCGTTCGAGGGAGGCGCGGTCGGCGCTGCCGACGACGAGGCCTTCGCGGTCGAGGACGGCCACCTGTCCAATTCCGTTCGTCTTCGCCCGAGCGAGTGCGGCGGCCACGGTCGTTGTTTCATTCACGAAGATCGTTTCGTCGACCGGGTGCATGAACTCGGCAATCTGCGTCGCGTCCCACGCGTCGCGGGCGACGGCCCGTAACGCGTCCAGCGACACGACGCCGAGCAGCCGGCCGGCCGATGTCACGAGGAACTCCGTCTGACGATGCTGCGGCAGCACGTCGTGCACGAGTCTGCCGACGGTCGTCGCGGGCTCGATGGCGACCGCGGGGCACCGCATGACGCGCGACACAGCCTGCGCGCCGTGCGCCCACGCGTTGTCACTGAGCCCGAGCAGCAACAGCAGCACCACGCCGAACGAAAATGCCCACAGGCCCGTCATCCGGTCGGTGAAGAGAAAGACGTAGGCGCCGACGGCGAGCAGGGCGATGGCAATCGAGCGGCCGGCGCCGCGCGCCGTGCGCATCGCGCGCAGCGGATCGCCACTGCGTTTCCAGAGGTAGGCGCGCAACACGCGGCCGCCGTCGAGCGGGTAGCCGGGCAGCAGGTTGAACGTCGCGAGCACGAGGTTCACCACTCCAAGATGACGCAGCACGCGCCCTTCCGCCACGAGCGTCGTGCCATAAACGAAGAACGAGTCGAGCAGCAGAAAGAACACGCCGAGTGCGAAGCTCGCTCCGGGGCCAACGACCGCGATGCGGAACTCCGCGCGCGGAGTGGGCGGCTCGCCGGACATGCGCGCCATGCCGCCGAAGAAGTGCAGCGTGATGTCCTCGATCTCGAGGCCCTCGGATCGCGCGACGACCGCGTGGGCGAGCTCGTGAATCAGCACCGAGACGACAAGAAGGATCGCGGTGGCGGCGCCGTAAAGCCATAGGGTCGCAATGCCGAGGCCCGGCGCGTACGACGGCAGGTAGACGCCGGCGATAGCCCACGCGTAGAGCGGCAGCATCGGCATCCAGCTCCAGTCGAGTCGGATGGGAATACCGAGGAGCCTTCCGACTGATACTGGCGGTCCTAGACGCATCGAAGATTCGACAGGATTAACAGGATTATTCAGGATTCACAGGATTACTTTGGGAATTGACCAGAGAATCCTGTAAATCCTGAATAATCCTGTTAATCCTGTCCACTCTCAGCACTTCGCGGTCTTGCGCTTTCGGCCGAGGGTGCCGCGCTTGTGCATCTTGAGGATGTATTCGGGGGCAAAGGGCACCTTGCACGCCGTCCCGTGCATGTCGACCGAGACCTTGCCGATCTTCTTCGCGACGTCCATCGCCTTTTTCGTCAGCGGCTCGACGTAGCCGCCGACCGCAATCACGAAGCCGTTCATCGTGTATTTCACGCGATTCGGCTGGTCGTGAATGGTCTTCGCGACACGGTCGAGCAGGGCACCGAGCGTCTTGATGTCGAGGTCGGCGTCTTCCTTGACCGCGACGAGGCACGCGAGCGTCTGCCATCCTGACGTCGCGATGGCTTCCTTCTTCGATTCGATCCACTTGAGGCCGAGCTCCATGCCGTAGCGGCTCTCGGACGCCACCCACGGCACCGTGTATTCGCTGATGCCCGGGCTTTTCGCCGCGGTGACCCACCTCTCGAGATCCTTCTTCGTCATCGCCTCGTCGTCCGCGATGAGGCCCGCGAAATACATCGCGTCGTAGACACCCGAATCGTAGAGGTCCAGTGCGAGCTGGTAGTCCTTCTTGATCCGCTTCTGGATCTTCTTCATGTCCTCGATCTTCACGCCATAGATCGGGTCGACGGCAAGGTGCCTCCGCATCATTTCGGCGTAGGCTTCGGTTCCAAGTGACTTGAGCTCCTTCAACACGTCGTTGGCGGTCACGGTCAACTCTCCTTGCGGTGGGATTCGACACCGCGGAGGGCGCCGCGGTTTCCGGTGACGATGCTACACCCTTCGTCGAGTGCTACATTCCGCATCCATGCGAAACGCCGAGATCGAACTGCTTCTCAACATCATCGACCAGGGCTTCGACCGGAAGTCGTGGCACGGTACGAACCTGCGGGGCTCATTGCGCGGGCTGACGGTCACCGAGGCGGCCTGGCGTCCGGCGCCGGATCGCCGGAACATCTGGGAGCTGATTCTCCACGCGGCCTACTGGAAATACTCGGTGCGGAGGCGGCTGACCGACACGCCGCGCGGGTCCTTTCCGCTGCGAGGGTCGAACTTCTGGGTGCGTCCGTCGACGACGCCCGCGTCGGACGGCGAGCTCAAAGCCGACATCGCGCTGCTCGTGACCATGCACGTTGCACTGCGCCACGCCGTTGCGGCGCTCAAGCCGGCGGACCTGACGAGGACGGCGCCGGGGGGAACCACGACGATCATGGCACTCGTCACCGGTGTTGCCGCCCACGACATCTACCACGCCGGCCAGATCCAGTTGTTGAAGCGTTTGCGGAGTTGAGCTTCCCCGTTTTTTGAGCCGCGAGCGGTAGCAAGCGTCCCACGGACGGTCGGACGGTTCCGATCCGTTCGGCCTTGGTCTGCGATGCCCTGGACCGTCCGTGGGACGCTCTCTACCGTTCGCGGCTCAAGAAGCTGGGAGTCAGTGAACGGAATCAGATTGCCGCGAGTTGCTCCGCCAACGTCTCGACCGTCGTCACCGGCAACCCGCACGCGCGGTCCTGGCACACGTACGCCGCGGGCTTCCCATCGACAAGCCCGCGGTCGCGAAGCACCGGAATCATCGCAGCGGACTCAGAGTCGTCCGGCGAGGCTCCGGCGACAACCATCCCCGGCACGTATCGCCTCCGCGCTTCGCGAGCAAGCGCGCGCGCCGCTTCGTCCGCCGGTTCGCCCACTATCGCGACCTCGATCGACGTCGAGACCATTGCGTCGAGCGCGCAGAGCGCGTGACCGAAAGCCCTCGCATACGGTCCAAGGGCGCCGCCAACTGCCTCGAGTACCGTCTCGGCCCGGTCCCGATATTCGAGATCACCGAGCAGCGCGGACAGTCTCAGCAGGCCCCACGCCGCCGATGAGTTGCCCGATGGCGTCGCGTTGTCCTCCAGTTCCTTCGTACGGCGAATGAGCTCCTCGTGCGCGTTGCCGGTAAAGAAGAACCCTCCCTCCTTCTCGTCCCAGAACTCGGCGATCATCGTCTCGGCGAGCGACTTCGCTTCGCGCAGCCAGCGCAGCTCGAACGTCGCTTCATAGAGCGAGACGAGGCCCTCGATCGTATAGGCGTAGTCCTCGAGGTATCCGTTCAGTTTCGACTCGCCATTCTTGTACGTGCGCAGCAGCAGCCCGTCGCGCTTGAGGTGCGTCAGGATGAAGTCGGCATTCCGGCGCGCCACGTCGAGGTAGTCGTCGCGATCGAGAGCTACGCCCGCTTCGGCGAAGGCCCGCAGCATGAGTCCGTTCCAGGACGTCAACGTCTTGTCATCGAGACCGGGCCAGATGCGCTTCGATCGGACGGCGTACAACTCACGACGTCCGCGATCGATGGCCTCTTGCAACCGCTCGACCGTGACCCCTTCAATTCGGGCGACCGAATCGATGTCGCGCGGGACGTTGAGGATATTCGTGTGCTCCCAGTTCCCGCCTTTCGTCACGTCGAAATACGAACAGAACAGTCTGCCATCCTCGTCGCCGAGCACCGCGGTCACCTCGTCTACCGTCCAGACATAGAACTTGCCTTCGACGCCTTCACTGTCGGCATCCTGCGCCGAGAAGAAGGCGCCGACCTCCGCCGTCATTTCGCGCACGACGTAGTCGAGCGTTTCCTCGACTATGCGGCGGTAGAGCGGCTTGCCGGTCAGCCGGAACGCGTCCGTGTAGATACGCGCGAGCTGCGCGTTGTCGTAGAGCATCTTCTCGAAGTGAGGCACGAGCCAGCGATCGTCGGTCGCATAACGCGCGAAGCCGCCGCCAATCTGATCGTAGATGCCTCCGAAAGCCATCTTCTCGAGCGAGTGTTCCACCATGTGGAGCGCATCGGGCCGCTCTGTGCGCGCGTGGTATCGAAGGAGGAAATCCATGAGCATCGCCGCAGGGAACTTCGGTGCCCGTCCGAAACCGCCTTCCTTAGGATCGAAAGTTCGCGTCGTCGCCCGGAACGCCTCATCGAGCACGCCGAACGTGAGGTCCCCTTCGCGGGGCGGCATTCTCGTGGATGCGCGCAGAGACTCGACCATCGCGGTGGCCTGTGTGTCGATGTCGTCGCGACGGGTGCGGTAGATCTCGGCGACTCGCTCGAGCAGGGTCGGGAACCCGGTCATGCCGTGACGGTCCTCGGGCGGGAAGTAGGTTCCGCCGAAAAATGGGGCGCCGTCGGGCCGAAGGAAAACCGTCAGCGGCCATCCGCCGTGACCGGTCATCATCTGCACGGACTGCATGTAGATCGAGTCGATGTCGGGCCGTTCTTCGCGGTCGACCTTGATGTTCACGAAGAGCCTGTTCATGAGCTCGGCGGTCGTTTCGTTCTCGAACGACTCGCGTTCCATGACGTGGCACCAGTGGCAAGCGGAGTACCCGATGCTCAGGAGAATCGGCTTGTCGGCGGCGCGCGCTGCGGCTATCGCTTCTTCACCCCACGGAAACCAGTCGACCGGGTTGTGCGCGTGCTGAAGCAGGTAAGGACTGGTTTCACCGGCGAGCCGGTTCGTGAACTTCTGGTCGGAGTGCGCGGTCATTGGTGTGCTCCTGGGCCGCCGGCGCGAGCGAGCGCCCGGTCGCGGCGGATCTGTCAGCCCTCGAAGAAGACGCCGCGGGCCGCGGATTCTGGTGCCGGCATTCCGAGCTCGCGACTCGAGAGTGCTTCGCGCTCGGCAGCGTCGATCTCGAGCTGTACGGCGGCCTCGACTTCGGCGAGACGCTCTCGGGCGATGCCGAGTCCGAAGAGGTGCTCCTCGTAGAGTCCGATCGGATCGCGTTTTCCCCACTCGGCAAACCACTCGGCCGGGAACGTTGCTCGCGCTTCGCGTTCGTCGTGGGTGGCGTGCCCACCCATGCGGAAGGTCTCGGCCACTAGCAGAACGGGACCGCGGCCTTCGCGGCAGGCGTCCGCTGCGAGTTTCGTCGCCGCGTAAGCGTCGAGGACGTTGTTGCCGTCGAAGACGCCTCCCTCGATGCCGAAGGCTCGAGGCCAGTCGGCGAAATTGCCACGGTGATGTTGTCCGAGTTTCGTTCCGAGCGCGACCTGGTTGTTCTGGATCACGACGATGAGCGGGACGCGCTGTTGCGCCGCAAGGTTCATTCCCTCGTAGAACTCGCCGGTTTTGGCGGATCCGTCGCCGACCCACGTCAGTCCGATTCGTCGTGCCCCGGTCTTCCTGAAGGTCAGCGCGATACCTGCCATCACGGGCACCATCGCTCCGACGTGGCTTATCGGCCCGACTATGTGATTTGCAATGTCGCCGATGTGGAGGTCGCGGCCGGCATTCGGCGAGTCGGCCGTCGCCAGATAGCCGCGCAGCATGTCGGCGACCGACATCCCCTTTTCGTGACACGCCCCTGCGTTGCGGATCATTGGGGCGACGATATCGTCAGGTTCGAGAGCGTGAACCCCGCCAATCGTCGTCGCCTCTTCTCCGGTGCCTAGCCAGGCTTTCGAGATGACGCCGTTTCGCACCCAGCGCTTCAGTGCAACGTCGTGCAGGCGATTCCGGACCAAACCTGCATACATTGCGAGCAGATCGTCGACCGTGAGCGCTGCGACCACGGCATGACGCTCCGGACTGCGCGCAATCGTCTCTGCATAGGCGGCTACGTGACCGGGATCGGCAGTCCAGTTCAGGTACTCGGGCGGATCGAAAGCGGCGAATCGTTTCATAGGAGGGCGGAGTATAGCAGCGCGGTGGCGCGGTCGGTGGCTCTGTGGCTCTGTGGCTCCGTGGCTCTGCGTGCGGATCTCTTCAGACGCTGCGCACACAGAGACTCTGAGACCCAGAGGCACGGAGGCAAGTGGCGCAGGAGGGTACGCGTCCACGGGACTGTCAGCTGACCGGATCAGTCCGTTCCGATCGACGCGAGGCGGTAGACGCCATCCGAGACCCGAATGGCGAAGCCCTCGTCGACGAGAGCGTGATTCGCCCTGCCGGCTTCGGCACGTCCGATTCCGAGCACGGTCGACAACTCGCCTCGCGCCGTCTGTCCGGCGGCGCCGAGATACGCGCGGGCAAGCCGAGAGACCGCGTCAGCCCGCGGCATTTTCGAACGGAGCTCGTCGACGAACCGGCCCTCAGCAAGAGCCCAGATGTACGTGAACTTCGGCACGTAGAGTACTTCCGCCGGGATGACTTTCATGCACGCCTGGAGCTCGTCCATGGCCTTGTTGAACCGGGCGCGGTCGTCGATTCCCGAGTCCTTGCGGAGGTCCGCCGAAGCCATTTCCCACTCCTTCCTCAAGACGGCGAGGACCGCACGGGCGTCCACGGACAGCCGCGACTTCTCGTCCTTCTTCGGAATGCCGAGTAGCGCGTGAACCGGGGAAATGAGCTCGCGGGCGATGAGCGTCGACCGTTTTCTCAGGACCTTTCCGTAGAAGACGCGGCCTCGGCGCGCGAGGTCATCCTTGAGTACCCACGTCGCCGACGCCTCGGGGTCTTTCTGAACGTTCTGCGGCATGTGCGCGTCGCGGCGCCCGCAGACAGCGACGTATAGCGAGGGTCCCGGTGTCCGGACATCGGTGAGCGTCCAGGCGATCCCGACCGACGTGACGAACCGCTCGGCTTCTTCGACCGAGTCGACGGCGAGCTCCGGCAATCGCCGCCACGCGATGTCGCGGTGCGACTCGACAGCGTCAGGCAGTGACGGCGGGGGGTTTCGTGGCGCCATCCGGCAGCCTCCGTCAACACGGAATCGCGTGCCGGGAGCGAGCCCCGACACCCGCGAATCGACTCAGCTCGTGAAGACTTCGGCGACGCGCTCGAGGATCTGTTCGTGCGCGCGGCCGTTCGTCGCGAGGATGCCGTGCCGGTTGTAGAGATCGGTACGGTTGTAGACGAATGGATTGCCCTTCAGATCGGTCATCCGTCCACCTGCGGCTGCGAGAATGGCCTCCGGCGCACACGAGTCCCACTGCTTTGTCTGGGGACTCGGATGGATGTAGAGATCGCATTCCCGCTCGCAGATGAGGCCGACCTTCAGGCCAACGCTGCCGGACCGAACCTCGCGCTCGATGCCGAGCGCCGCGCGGACGGCATCGATCTCTGGGCTGCGATGAGAGCGGCTGACCGCGACGGACATCGACGTCGTGTCGTTGGTCGTACTGACCGAAAGCGGAATGGGCTCGCCGCCCTTGTCGACCAGAAAGGCACCGGCGCCGACGGTTCCGTAGAACATCCGATCGCGTGTGGGCTGATAGACCGCACCGACGGTTGCAATCCCGTCGATGGCCAGGCCGATCATGACCGAGAACTCACCATTCCGCTTGATGAACTCTTTCGTGCCGTCCATCGGGTCGATTACCCATAGACGATCGTGGCGCAGGCGACCGGTCGTGTCGGGCGTTTCCTCGGCGAGCACCCCGTCGTCGGGAAAAAGCCTCGCGAGTTCTTCCACTATCAGAGAGTTGGCCGCACGATCGGCGGCGGTCACGGGCTCGCGCGCGTCCTTCCATTCGACTCCGGTGACTCCGCTGTAGAACTGCAGGAGGACGGCACCGGCCTTCCGGGCGAGATCCAAGGCAACCGTGACTTCATGTTCGAGCGACATTGCCGGTCATTTGACCGGCCGCGCCTCGGTGAAGTCAAGCAGTGAGATCGGAGGGCCGCGAAACGCCAGTGAAAGATTCGCCTAAAGTATGGCCCTGAAAAGGTAGGAGCCCGGCTTTTCTGGTAAGTAGGTCCCAAAAAGGCCGGGCAGATGAGGGTGCTTTTCTCGGGTGGGTACGGATGCGATGGGCAATCTCCGCTTTCAGCTCAACGCCATATCGTCCGTCGGCGACGTCGAGCGCGGGGTAGGATTTTCAGGTGTGTCGATCACAAATCAACTCTCAAACTATTAACTACCTAACGATCTGGTCAAAAACAAGGTCGGGATACTGAACTCATCAGTTCCCGACCGTCTTCGTGGGCTTAGACGCCGATTGAATGTCTGGGTTGCCCTGGCTCAGAAGATTTTTTTCTCGCCGATTCCACGAGCTTCCCGAGGAGTTCTACCAGGGTTCGTTTCTCGTCGTCGGTCAGGCAGGCGATGAGCTCCTGGGTACGGACCGCGTGAAGGTCAGCCGCGTTCTGCACGAGCTGCTCGCCTTCTTCGGTCAGCCGGACCAGATTAGCACGCCGATCCGTCGGGTGAGATTCCCGGGCCACCAGACGATCGCGCTCGAGACGGTCGAGAACGCCAGTGATACTCGCGCCGGTGACCGTGAGCTTCGTGCTCAGGTCGTTCTGGGTGACGCTTCGTTTCGGCTCCTCGCGCAGCACCTGCAAAGTATTGAATTTACTGGCAGTTAAGCCAAATTCATTCAGGTAGGCGGCCATGTATTTGGCGATGACGTCCCCGGCTTCGAGCACCGAGCTCAATATCGAGAAGTCGGCCTCGGCCCTGGCGCGGCTTGGTTCGTCGACAACGTCGAAGCGGACTTGAGGCCCGCCGAATCCCAACTGCACGAGGTCACCGCCGGACACGGGCGCCCGCTCGACGGCCTGTCCGTTGACGAGGGTGCCATTTCGGCTTGCGAGATCCTGAATGACGTATCCGCGAGGGGTGAGGTTGACAACCGCATGATGCGACGAAACGACGGTATCGGCCGGCGACAGGCGGACTTCACAGTCGGCTGCTCGTCCGATGCGGATGCGCTCCACGGCTTCGGAGAACCGGTCGACACGGCCCTTGTGCGAGCCGGAGACGTGTGTGAACAGGACCGCCATATCCTCGAGTCAAATAATTAGCACCCTAAGCAGAGATTCTCAAGGGAAAGTGAAGCACGCCGGTGCGTGGCTGACCCGGATTGACTCGAGTCTTTCGTAGCAATCATCCTCGAGGTAGCCGCCGCGATTCGGCACGACTCGATCTCGACCTTCTCGGCAAAGAGACGCACACGCCCCCAATCCAGCTCGATGTGCCGCGGGGATTCAGGGCGCGATCGAGAGGAACCCACCCGGAACGGGTCCGGCGAAGGCTCCGATGACAGTTGACGACGTGTATCCGGCACCTCGGAGGGCGTCGACGAGCCCATCCGCTCGATCGGGTGCGAGTGCAACGAGCAGCCCACCCGCAGTCTGTGGATCGAAGAGCACCCGAACGACGTTTGGATCGACATCGGGCGCGATCCGAATGTGTCCATCGACATAGTCCCGGTTCGTCACATCGCCGCGAGTGACATTCTTCTTTCTTGCAAGCTCGACGACGCCCGGAAGAAGTGGGACGGCCGACGCGCAAATCTCGAGTTGAAGGTCACTCGCCGAAACCATTTCGTATGCGTGTCCCAGTAACCCGAAGCCAGTAACGTCGGTCGCACCAACCGCTCCGTGTTCTAGTGCAAGCCGGGCAGCGGACCTGGAAGACTGGAGCATCGTCGCCAACGATGCTTCGACGACATCGGCCGGGGCACGGTTGAACTTGATGGCCGTACTCACGATTCCGGTGCCTATGGGTTTCGTCAGTACGATGGCATCACCGGGCCGGGCCCCCGAGTTCCGAAGGATTCGCTTCGGGTCGATGGTGCCCGTGACCGCGTAACCGAATTTGATCTCCGGATCGTCGACGGTGTGGCCTCCGAGAAGCGCCACCCCGTTTTCCATGAGAATGTCGAGGCCTCCGGCGAATATCTCCCCGAGGATTTCGAAAGGAAGTCCCTTTCTTGGAAAGGCCGCCACGGAGAGCGCAGTGATAGCCTCGCCCCCCATCGCCCAGACGTCGTTCAGGGAATTGAGCGCCGCTATCTGCCCATAAACAAAGGGGTTATCGACGATTGGAGTGAAGAAGTCCACAGTCTGCACCAAGGCCAGATCGTCCCGAAGCAGGAAAACACCGGCGTCATCCGCCGTGTCATACCCGACGAGCAATCGAGGATCAAACGGCTGTCTGGGCATGCGGCTCAGAACCTGAGCCAGATCGCGCGGAGCGATCTTCGACGCTCACCCAGCGCAGGCCACCATCTCGGTGAGGCGCTTGGCCACTGTTCTCCTTATATTCCCGTGCTTTGCCGGATTATCGGACCTGGTTGGACACGACAAAACTGTCGTTGCTATCGAGTCGCCGCCTCGGCGATCTCGGGGGGAGGATCCACCGACTTCGAGGAACGCTTCTCGTAGCCATCAGATTCGCCGACGTCGTCGCCAGAGTTCTGGTGGCTCGAGCCTGCGGCCATTTCGCAGTTACCCTCAAACACCGCGCCTTCCTCAATTATGAGGGCAGGCGCGTGGATGTTCCCATAGAAGCGGCCAGTCGCATGTATTTCGACTTTCGTGGCAGCCACGAGCGTGCCGCTCATGGTGCCACTGATTGACGCGATAGCTACGTAGACCTCCGCCTCAACATGGCCCGACTCGCCAACGAGTAACCGGCCGCGTTCGGACTGGACCTTTCCCGTAATCCGTCCGTCTACCCGAAGCTCATCCGCAAACCGGACTTCTCCGTCGATTTCCGTACCTTCTGAGAGAATGCCTCCGAATCCATCTCCGCCCCCATTGTTCTTCTTTCTTAACAGCATTGGCTACCTCGCTTCGACTCTTTCCGTCGTGGATATCGCGTTCAGGGGCCGTTGTGCGGCAATTAGGCTACGTCACTGAAAATTCTTCCATCGGCTTCGTCCCGCGATATGTCCGGGAGTTCACCTTCGGCAGTCCTTCAAGCACCCATGATGATCGAGTAGATGTTGTCGAGTTCGGCGTCAGAATAGAAGAGGATCTCGAGTTTCCCTCCCTGCTTCATCGGCGTGATCCGAACCTTCGTGCCGAGCCTGCGGCTGAGTTTTTCTTCAGCAGCACGCTGATTGGCATCCGTCGAGAGCGTTCCAGCCCGGCCTGGTCCAGCCGCTGCACCCGCGCCTGCGCTCCGCCTCGCGGTTTCAGCGAGCATTCGTTTTACGGCCCGCTCGGTCTCGCGAACCGACAGTCCGCGTGCAATGACTTCCAGAGCGAGTTCGCGTTGACTCTCCGGGCTCTCGAGGCTGAGCAGCGCTCGAGCGTGGCCCATCGAGAGGCGGTCTTCCTCTACCCATTGCTGAAGTTCTTCGGGGAGTTTCAGGAGCCTCAGGTAGTTGGTGACCGAAGACCGGTCGCGACCGACACGACGCGCGACATCTTCCTGGGTAATGCCGAGACCATCGATGAGTCGACGGTATGCATTCGCTTCTTCGATTGGGTTGAGTTCCTCGCGCTGTATGTTCTCGATAAGCGAGAGTTCCAGTACGCGCTCGTCCGGGATTTCGCGGACGACGACCGGTACCTTAGACAAGCCTGCGCGCTGTGCTGCTCTCCAACGGCGCTCACCGGCAATGATCTGAAATCGGTCTCCCTTCCTTCGGGCGAGCAATGGCTGGACGATTCCGTTGGCCCGGATGGAGGCGGCCAGCTCGTCGAGCTTTCGCTCCCGGAAGACCGTTCGGGGCTGGTCGGCGCTTGGTTCAAGCAGGTCCAGATCGATGTCTTGCAGGACTTCGCCCTGTTCGGGCGCCTCTGGCGCCTGAAAGAGCGCGTTAATTCCCCTCCCGAGCGCTCTTCTTGTCATTGGCGAGTACCTCCTTGGCGAGATTCACGTAACTTTCCGATCCACGGCACTTCGGATCGTAGAGAATTATCGGCTGTCCGTGGCTCGGAGCCTCGGCGAGGCGGACGTTGCGCGGTATGGACGTTTCGAAGACTTGAGATCCGAGAAAATCTCGCAGGTCGGCCATTACCTGGTTCGAAAGGTTCGTTCGCTCGTCGAACATAGTGAGGAGGAATCCTTCAACAGCCAGCGTCGGATTCAGACTTCGCCTGATGCGAATCAGCGTATCCCAGAGCTCCGAGACGCCTTCTAGAGCAAAGTACTCGCATTGGATGGGTACGAGAACGGAGTCGGCGGCCGTAAGCGCATTGAGTGTCAGTAGGCCCAGGCTCGGGGGGCAATCGATAAGGACGAAATCAAATCGGTCCCGGTGTTGTTCGAGAATCTCCCGAAGGCGGTATTCTCGTCGCTCAATGTCAACGAGCTCGATCTCGGCGCCGGCCAGGTTTCTTTCCGAAGGAACCAGTGACAACCCATCCAGGCCCGATGCTATTTCGACCCGATCGAGGGACTCACTCATCGCGAGGGCGTGGTAGAGGGTTCTCTGGTGCTGCCCGCGTAGACCAAGCCCGCTCGTCGTGTTGGCCTGCGGGTCGGCATCAATGAGCAACACGTGGCTGCCGGCGACCGCAAGACATGCAGCCAGATTAATAGCTGTCGTGGTCTTGCCGACCCCGCCTTTCTGATTGGCGATGGCGATGACTCGTCCCATTGTTGTTTCAGGAGGCCCGTCGGAGGATCGCGAAGCGTACCACAATCGGATGCAAGTGAAATACACCATGGCCGACGGGGACTACAACCGACCGACGCCTCAGCCCCATGATCGAGAACTCCGGCGAAAAGTTGCGCGTTCCACGTGAAACGACGGAATTCGGCGTTCACGGTCTCGGCGGAGGAAAGCGGCTCTCGAGAACGGGCGGTCCGCGCATCAGTACCGGGCGCGGTAGTGCTCGAGTCAGCCTCTCCGCCAGCCTGCGCCGGGTGTCGCCACATGCGCCAGGAATCGACCCGAGCGCTACCGCGCCCGGTACTGATGCGCGGGGCGTGCGATATACGCAACTTCACCAATCATCTGACACGTCGCTCAACGGCTCCCTAACCGCGGTTTCACGTGGAACCCAAGCTCTCCAGAATGCCGATGCGTCGATTCTTCGAGCCCGGAATCTCGACAATCCTCAACTCGCGATCGGGGGCCAGCTTCGACGCGGTTGCGAGCATGGTGGGATCAGTGAAAAGCGCGATTAGCTGAGCGGCACTAGTCACGATTGGTTCGAGCAGTTGCTCGAACCCGTCAAGGGCGCGCGCCACAAGGACGTCAGAGTTCCGAACAAGCGCCCCCGAGTATCGGTCGTTCGCGACAGTCACATTCAGGAGCCCGAGCCGGCGGACAGCTTCCTTCAGAAAGACCGCCCGTTTCCCACTCGGCTCGACGAGCAGGAACTCACAGTCAGGCCACACACATGCCAGTGGCA
>CAZXLQ010000069.1:0-19427 GCA_964641945.1 uncultured Clostridia bacterium | reverse complement strand
CAAACCCTGCGAGAACGCAGTTCCCTGCTCCTTCGCAAGCTCGGAAATCGTCGCAAGGTGCGCGAGAGCGGTGGAGTACTCCCCGCGGTTCCGCGCCACCCTTCCAAGGTCTATGAACGCTCGAATCTGAGACGTGGAATCATCGGCCAGAAGCGCACACTTCGCCGCCTGCGTCGCGAGATCGCGAGCCAGGCCAAGGTCACCGCGGAAGTGAGCGATCTCGGCCCTAATCAGCAGCTTTCGCCGCGCGAGCGTGCCGAGGCTTCCGTCCTCCGCAACCAGTTCATCGAGCTCACGCCCGAGAGCCTCCAATAGTTCCGCTGCCGTGTCCAGCCTGTCGAGGTACAGGGCCACCTCCGCTCGCCAGAGCTGGCCGAGCAGTCCCGAAACGGGCGCTCCCTCAACTTCGAACGTTACGATCGCTTCCGCGAACCGCCCGTTGTCGAGCGCAGCAAGCGCATCCTCAAGGAACCCGAGATTTGCCTTATCAGCGACTGTGATCATGGAATCACCCCAACACCAGAGTAGCCCGATGCTACCACGCTAGCTCCAAAACTCAGCCGACAAAAGGAGATCCGGCGCCGACAGTCAGAATCGGCTCGACCCGGCCCTCATAATGTCAATTTTGTCTCGTCGCCATTCCGGGCATTCATGATTGCTCAGCCAACATGACTACTTCGCGTGCATAGTGCGCTCATCCTTCGTCTGCCGCAAGCGCTCGATGTCGTCGAGTATGGATCGGACCAGAAAATCCAGCACCCTTTGTCCCTTCGCTCGCGTCGCGAGCGTCGCGTCACCAAAAACCCCCGAGGCGGAATACACGCCGGCTCCTCCGGGTGTCCGTGTCAACGGCCCCTTCCCCGGGTGGTAGTCCTTCACGGCCTTCCGCATGTCAACCGTCTCAGGCGCAATCACGAGCATCATCGACGTCTCGATCTCATCCGCATGCGTACCTCCCTCCTGACGCGCGACTTCCTTCTCGATTGGCCCGAGCGTCGTCAGCAGATCCGTGTACGACATCCTGATTCCGTCAGCGGACAGAATCTCCACCGCCGGAGCGAGTGCACGATTCGTCGACACCCCCGTATTCAGGACATAGAAGCGCTTCGGGCCAAATCGGGCAAGACCGCGACAGATGTCCACAACGAGGTCCCTCGCCGTCTCCAGGCGAAGCGACGTCGAGCCCGGATATTCAACGAAGGCCGGATAGAAGTGGTAATTGATGGTAGGCGCAATCACTACGTCCGCCTCCTTGCGAACTCTCTCCTTAAGGTACTCGGCAATCAGGAGGTCGTTCTTTAGGGTGAGGTGCGGACCGTGCTCCTTCGCTGCGGCCCCGAGCGGTATGACCACTACGGTTTCAGGACCAAGCCGCTTCTCTGCCTCTAGCCAGGTCATGTGTTCGAGAAGCACGCCACGCGGTGGCTTCGGTCTCGAACGACGCTGTCCTCCTGCGTCCGCAACACCCGCTGCAAGGGCGATACACACCAATCCCGCGTAAACTTTTTTCATATTCGTGTCGATACGTTGAGTCTGATGGCAACCGTCGCAAGGCTACAATGATCGGCACGCTTCTCGCCAACCGCTACGAAGTCATTCGCGAAGTCGGGCGGGGCGGCATGGGGATCGTTTACCTGGCGCGCGACACCGTTCTCGAGCGCGACGTCGCCGTCAAGCTTCTTCCGCCGGCACTTTTGAGCCCCGAGGCTGAAGAGCGCTTCCGGCGCGAAGCCCGAGTCGTCGGACGGATGGACCATCCGGCCATCGTTCCACTGCACGATTTCGCGAAGCACGGCGATTCGGTGTTTCTCGTGATGCCGTTCGTCCAGGGATCGTCGCTCCGGAAGCTGCTCCTGGAACGGTCGGTATCCGTCGTCGACGCCATCGAGATTGGAATCCGGGTCTCAGAGGCACTGGAGCACAGTCACAACCTCGGCGTGATCCATCGAGATATCAAGCCCGAGAACGTAATGGTCGACCGCGAGGAGGACGGCACGTTGCGGGTGCGCGTCGCCGACTTCGGCGTTGCGGCCGCCGAGTTCGAGGAGCGCGTTACGAAGTCCGGCGTGATCGTCGGCACCGGTTCGTACCTGAGTCCCGAGCAGGTGTCTGAGTCCGCGGTCGATGCGCGTTCGGACCTCTTTGCGCTCGGGGTACTCCTCTACGAAGCGCTCGCCGGAGGGCTCCCGTTCACCGGCAGTGGTGCGGCGCTCTACTACAAGATCGCATTCTCGAATCCGAAATCGCTGCGGAGCATCAACGCCGAGGTCCCCCCGGAGCTCGACGCGCTCATCCTCAAGTGCCTCGAGAAATCGCCGGATCGCCGGCCCGAGTCTGCGCGACAACTCGCAGCGGCCCTTCGCGCCCTCCAACCTGGCGCCGCAGATGGAATCAGGACGCAGGCACCGTCCAGCCAGCCGGCAGCGAGCATCGTCGGCTCGGCGCCTGGACGGACGACGCTCGTTGGCCGCGAACACGAGCTCGCCGCGCTCGTCGATCGACTGGCGAAGTCGAACGCCGGCGAAGCTCAACTCGTTCTCGTTCGGGGCGCCGCCGGAATCGGAAAGACGCGCCTCCTCGACGAGCTCGACGCCGCGGCCCACGGTCGGGGGATTCGCGTTCTGCACGGACGGTTCTTCGACCGGGATCAGTCCTTTCCATTGCAGGGTTTCTGCGACGCCATCCAGGAGTACTTCGTTTCGGAGGCGCTCACGGCTGCAGGTGCGCCGACCGACCTGGCCGACCTCCTTCCCGAACTGACCAACCTGTTCCCCGCCCTTGGCGAGCTCGCTTCGGCGAAGACAACGACGTCGGGTGCGTCCGATTCATCGGCGTCGCATCCCAGCGGCACGCGAGCCTTCGTCGAGCGCTCGGAAATCTATGAGCTTCTCGCCCGCACGATCGCGCGGATCGGAGGAGGGCGAACGCTCGTGCTGCTCCTCGAGGATCTGCATGCGAGCGACACGTCCGTCGAGGCGCTGCAGTACGTCTTCCGACGTTGCTCCGCGACGCCGACCCTCTTCGTGGCAACCTATCGTTCGGAAGACGTCGGTGCGGGCCATTCTCTGACCACACTGCTCGAGTCGCTTCGCGGCGACCGCCGATTCGAGCTCGTTCACGTCGGTCCACTCGACTCGGACGCCCACCGCCAGCTCGTCGCTTCGCTCATCGGATCGGATGACGTAGTCGAATCTCTCTACGATCGACTCTTTGAGGTGACCGAGGGCAATCCGTTCTTCACGTCAGAGCTCGTCCGCTCCCTTCTCGAGGCTGGTGACGTGGCAGAGTCAGCCGACTCGGGATGGCACGTCACGAACTCAGCAGGAATCACGCCCGAATCGCTGCCCGCTACGATCCAGCAGGCCGTCGAGCAGAGGATCCGGCGTCTCAGCGAAGTGCAGCGGGAGGTACTTTCGAGTGCCGCGGTCCTCGGCCGCTCGTTCGCCTTTCGTGATCTCGAGTTGCTCGCGGACGAGACTTCGGACCTGGAGCAGACCATCGACTGGCTCGTCGAAGCAGGGTTCCTCGTCGAGGACCGCGAGTCACGGGGAGACCGCCTTACCTTCGCGAGCGGAATCGTTCGGGACGCCCTCTATGCGAGTCTTGCGCGCCGCCGCAGGCGATCGCTTCACCGAACGTACGGCCAGCGCCTGGAGCGGCGAAACGCTGCCCAGATCGAGAGGGTGCTTCCCGAGCTCGTTCACCACTTCTCACAAGGCGACGTCCCGGAGAAGGTCGTCGCGTACGGCACCTCGCTCGCACGCCGTTCGCTCGGCGCCTACAGTCCGAGCGAGGCGCGTCGGGCCGCCGAGACGGTGCTCGACGTCCTCGCGACTTCGGCACCAGAGAGTCCCGCGATCGAGGCCGAGGCGCGTGATCTGCTCGCTCGCGCGCTGTGGATGGATGGCGTTCGACAGCCGGCGCTCGACGAGTTCCATCGCGCGATCGCCGGATTTCGCCTCGCCGGCGACGCGTCGCGTGAGCTGGCAACACTCGCGACCGCCGCCGAAGTTGCGTGGGCGAGTCGATTCGCGGACACGGCATCCGCGCTCGTCGAGCGTGGACTCGAGCTCGGACGCGAAGTGCTGTCCGAACCGACGACCGCCGCATCGACGAGCGATGCCGATCGCGCGTGCTTCGCCAGGCTGCTGAAGCTCGGCGCGACGGTGGCAAGTCTGCGCGGCGATTTCGACGTCGCTTCGCAGTGGATCGACGAACGCGACCGCCTCGTCGCCGCGAGTAGTGGCCTGCGGATCGACATTGACCGCGGAGCGACGCTGCGAATGGCAGTGCCGCCGGCGATTCGCGCCCGGCACCCGGTCAACTGCCGGACTCGCGGCGACGTCGAGACGCTCGCGGCGACGTTCGAAACGCTGCTGAGGACGGACGCGAACGGAGTACTTGGTCCGAACCTCGTCGACAAATGGGAAGGCACGGATGGCGGACGGGTCTTTCGCCTCGAGCTTCGCGACGACGTGAGAACGCACGACGGACGACCGGTGAACGCTGAGGTTGTTCGCCAGTCGTTCGAGCTCGCGATCCGTACGTGCGATCGTGACCTGCCGCTTGGATTTGCTCACCTTGCCGGCGTCGACGAGTATCGAAGCGGTCAGGACGAGCGGCTCAGCGCCCTGTCGGCCGATGGTCTCGAGTTGACTTGTCGCTTCGAACAGCCGCTTCCGATCTTCCCGGCACTGCTGTCCGACGTACGAACTGCACTTGCGATCCCGGCCGAAAACGCCGGCGGCGAACCGGTCGGCACAGGTCCGTTCTCAATCGGTTCCTTTGGTCAGGATCGCGTGACCCTCGCCCGGAATCCGCAGCCGTGGCGCGGCGCGCCCGCCAACGTCGCGGCCATCGAGGTCGTCGGAAACCTCACCGGGGCGGAGTTGGCCGGTCGCGCGGCTTCGGGTGAATCCGACATCGTGCGTGGAGTTCCGGCGATCGAGCTCGAGGAACTGCTTCGCGATCGTCGACGACGCTACCGGCTCGTCGAGGCACCGGGTTCCAATGTCTGGTTTCTCCTCTTCAACCGAAGTCGATCCGACGCAGTGAGTCTGCCGATGCGCGCGGCGATGCGCGGAATACTCGCGGTCCACACCGTGGTCCGCACGTCGATCGGACGGTTCGCGATTCCGGCCGAAGGGATGATTCCTCCCGGGACCCTCGGCCACGATCCGAACCGGCGACAGCCGGCCGTATCGCACGAACAGGTTGAATCGTGGCTCTCAACGTGCGGTCCGAGACGAGAACTGAAGGCTCTCGTGTCGTTCGGATTCCGGCACCGCCACCAGAAACTTGTCGACACGATCGTCGGGCTCTGGTCCGACTATGGAATCAACGTCACCCTTCGCGACTCGGACGGTCAGGTTGACGACGCCGAAACGGTCGATGACGACGCGGATGTTTACTTCGGTGGCTGGTCCGGCGACTACGCGGATCCCGATGCCTTTACGCACGCACTCTTCCACACGGCGAGCGGCCGACTGAGACGGTATCTCGACTCGGACTCGCTCGACGGACTGCTCGAAAGCGCGCGACTCGAACAGCAATCCGATCGACGGGAAACGCTCTATCGGCAGATCGAGGATCGGCTCCAGGAGGATTGCACGGTGATTCCGCTCTTCTACGAGACCGAGCATCGGCTGGCCTCGCACCGCGTGCATCGCCTCGTCCTGCAGAGCGATCCTCCTTACATGAACTTCGATTCCGTCGGCAAGACTCCGGCGCCAGCCGCGGCCGACAAGCGCGGCCGGCGCGGCGGACGAATCAACGTGCCCGTTCCGATCGGATGCGACCTCCGATCGCTCGATCCGTCGATCATCCGGATGGACCTCGAGTCCGAAGTTCTCGGCAACATATTCGAGCCGCTGCTGCGTAACCCCGACGGAGCCCGCGTGATTCCATGGCTGGCCCGCAGCTTCGACGTCGAGGACGACGGCCGCCTCATTCGATTCATCCTTCGCGACGATGTGACATTCCACAACGGCCGTTCGCTTACGGCGCGAGACGTTCGATACTCGATCGAAAGGCTCCTGAGAAATCCGGAGAGTGTGTTCCGCTGGCATCTATCGCCAATCCGCGGCGCAACGGCCGTCTTGAACGGTTCGACTTCCGAGCTGGTGGGCTTCCGGATTCTTTCGCGACTCGAGTTCACGATCGAGCTCGAGGACCCTGTAGCGTTCTTCCCGTCCGTTCTCACCGACCCGCAGGTTTCAATCGTTCCCGAGGGATCGACCCCCGAATCCGGTGTCTGGCGGGAGGCGGCGGTGGGTACAGGTCCGTTCCACGTCGCCCGGTTCGAACCGGGAGTGCGGCTCGAGCTCGACGCCAATCTTACGTATTGGCGCGAGGGTCTGCCGAGAGCCGACGGTCTGGTCTTCACCTTCGGGTGCACCCCGCAGGCAACGGCCGAGGCTTTTCGCTCGGGCCGCGCGTCCATTGCGTGGAACCTCCTTCCCGAGGACGAGGCGAGCATAAGAACCGATCCGGCGGTTGCGGCAAGCTACAGCGAAGCGCCGGGTCTCCAGACCGTGATCCTTGCCTTCAACGTGCACAAGGGGCCGCTCGCGGATGAGGCAATACGACACCACATCGTCGGATCGCTCGACATCGAGGCCATCGTGAGACGTGCTTCCGGGCCTTACGCGACGGTCGCCAGCAGCATCGTCCCGCCTGGCCTCATCGGCCACAGCGGCAACCTTCGCACGACCGGAAGTGGAATCAGGCCGGCGCCGCTCGCTCGTGACATCGAGCTGAGCTGCCTGATGCGTCCGCTCTACTCTGAAGGCTCGGAAGCGGCACTGCGCCGCGAGCTCTTCGAGGCACTTGGTGCCATCGGGATTCGAGCCAGGATCCATTCGCCGTCGAGAGAGGAATGGGAGGCCGCACGGGCCGCGGGCGTCGACGACATGTTCCTCTTCGGGTGGATTGCCGACTACCCTGACGCCGATTCGTTCATTCACGGTCTGCTCCGCTCCGAACGAGGGTGGATCGGCCGGTTCTGTGGCACGCCCGATGTCGATCGTCTGATCGATCGCAGCCGGACCGCCGTCGATCCCGAGTTGCGCCACGACCTGTATCGCGAGATAGAAGCCATCGTTGCCCGTCGCGCCCTGCTGCTCCCGATCGTTCATTCACGCAGCTACCGATACGTCCGACCTGAAGTTCGCGGTCTCGAAGTCACGCTGGCGCTTCCGTACGTCGCATACGAGAAACTCTGGATCGACTCGACACGTTGACATCCGCGGTGACGGGACGGAGAATGCGGCGCCAATCCGGGAGGCCGCGTAACCGTCGGGGGCTCGAACTCATTCTCAGTCAGCGAGTTGCGGACGCGACTACACACTCGCAGGTGATGCGCCTTGGAGGTACGATCGTGGAGATCCGCCGATTCCGTTGTCTTGCAGGAGTGTTGGTGCTGGCCTTTGTGGCGGGGTGCGGAGGTCGTGCGCCAGAGTCCGGAAATGCGAACTCGCAGACCAACTCGAACGCCTCGACGACGCGAGGAGCGGCGACCCATGTCGACACGACTGCGACGATGCCGTACGACCTCGTTGCGGTCGACTTCGTGTCGGTCGCGAGCGGGTGGATCGTTGGAAACGACCCTGACAACAACGTCAGCGTCATCCTCCGATCTGTCAACGGAGGCGCAACCTGGGTTGCCGTACTCGAGATCGTCGGCGATTCGCTTCTTGACGTCGATTTCGTCGACGAGGAAGTCGGATTCGCGGTCGGAGCCGAGGGTGTCGTTTACACGACGAAGGACGGTGGCCAGACTTGGAACGAGGAACCGGTCGGCACGAACTGGACTTCGCAGCGCTCCGTCGAGCCGGTCATTTTTCAGCCGAAGTCGGGCGACACGTCGGGTCCTCCGATGTTGATCAGCGAGAGTATTGCGTCGATGTACTTCATCGACGCGAAGACGGGATGGGCCGGCGGCGACGTCCCATCCGGCGAGGGTGTCAACGTCCGTGGAATGCTCCTCATGACGACGGACGGCGGGCGCACGTGGACCGAAACGAAGACGCCGGATTCCGGCCCGGTCGTTCCCGCGGCAATCAACGATCTCCATTTCGTCAGTCCGACGCTCGGCTGGGCAGCGACCGGTAGCCTCGAGAACGGGGAGGAGGATGCCCTGTACCACACGACCGACGGCGGAATGACCTGGGCGCGGCAGCCCGCGACGGGCGGACAGTTCCTGCGCGCCGTTCATTTCGTGTCGGCAACGCGCGGCTTCGCCGTCGGACTGACCATCGATGCTGTTACCGACCTCCCCGGACCTTCCAAACTGCTCGAGACGAGCGATGGCGGAGCGACCTGGAATATTGCTCTCGTCGCTGAGCGGAGCTTCTTCGACATCACATTCGTCGATGCGAACCGCGGCTGGGCCGTCGGCGACCGTGCCGCCGTATACGCCACGACGGACGGTGGCGCGACGTGGAGGCAACAGACGAAGTTCCAAACGACCGGCGTGGCGAACCTGCAGCGGCCTCCGAAGAGGCCCGGGGTTCAGACCGCACGCGCCTTTCGTACGCTGTTTGCGCGGTCGCGGTCCGAAGTGTGGGCCGCCGGTGAAGGTCAGATCCTGCGTCGCCGATAGTAGGCGGCGAACGGTTCCGATCGCTTCTGTCATTCCGAAGCGACGAGCTTGCGGCTTCAGCCACCGTCCGTGGGACGCTCGCTACCGCTCGCGGCTCGAGGAACGGGGAAGTGGAACGGCTGCGTCCCGATGGCAAGCGGCTGACTACGTTCCAGGCTCAGGAGTGCTCAGTACGGCACCGAAAAGGTCCGAGCCTCCGTAACCGGCGGTACGGTCGATGTCGCGCTGCAACTCGTCGATCTTGCGACGCTGCGCGGCGACCTGCTTCGACAGCTTCTGAACGTCACCCACCGACTTCGTCGACACGAGCTGCACCTGGAGCGTTTTCAGCTCGTTGTCGAGCTCTTCGCGATACGACGCGAGCTGCGCCTGCACCACCGCGTCCGTTCGTTCGGCAATCAGTCGATCGAGCTGCTCGGCCGTCAGCGTCACCGCCGTACCGCTTCCAACCGGCGTCGGCACCGCCGGATCGCCGCCTGGAACAACACGCACGACCGGCGACTCCGCTGGCCTCGGGATCAGTCCGGTGCGGAACGAGACGCCGTTGGGTCCGACGCTCAGGTCCGTATTGACGACGGCGAGCAGCAGCATCGCGCAGGCGCCGGCGGTTACCCATCGGGCGGAAGTCGGAAGCATCACGAAGGACTGGCGCACGCGCTCCCACAGACTCGGCCGGATCTCGACGCGGATCTCGGGCACACGCTCGACCTCCCAGCCTTGAAGCGACTGCCGCACCTCGCCAAACGCGGCGAAATCCTCGGCGCAAACCGTACAACCCGCCCGGTGCGCCTCGAACTCGGCTCGCTCAGCCTTGTTCGCTTCGCCGTAAAGCACCGTCACGAGCAGGTCGCCCCGCTCGCATGCGTCTCGTTCCGTTCGCTTCGTGGTCATGGCTTCACCCTTCTGTCTCTCGAACCCCGACTTCCCTACTGAACAACCGGCCGCAAATGCTCGAGCCGCTTCCGCAACTCGCGCAACCCCGTGTACATCCGCGTCTTCACCGTACTCACAGGAATGTCGAGCACCTCGGCGATCTCGTGGAACTTGAGGTCCTCGTACTCCTTCATGATGATCACCTGCCGCATCTCCGCCGGAATCGCGCCGAGCGCCCGACGGACCTGCGCGCTGACCTGGTCGCCAAGAAACTGCTCCTCGACCCCCGCATCAGTCGACGCCGGCTCGAAACCCACATCCTCGAACTGCTGCTCCAGCGACGCGTCCGGGCGACGAACCCTGCGGCGCAATTTCGAATGGCAGACATTGAGTGCGATTCGATAGAGCCACGACGAAAACTTGGCGTCTCCGCGAAAGCTCTTCAGATTCGTGTACGCTGATATGAACGTTTCCTGCGTGGCGTCCTGCGCGTCCTCGGCGTGGCCGAGCATCCGCAGGTTGAGGCCGTAGATGTGGCGCTCCCACCGTCGCACGAGCAGACCGTAGGCGTCGGTTTCTCCGCCGAGCACCCTCTGGATCAGCAGTTGATCGGTGATCTCCACGTTCTGGTCGGCCTCCGAAGCTTCGGCTCGCGATCGCATACCCGTTCTGCAAACCTGTAGACCTCATCGAGACCCGGAAAGTTTGCGAAAGATCGGGCCGATGGCCCTATGGTCGATTCGGGTCAGCGGCCTCGTCGCCCATGCCATCCCGAAAATACCCCTGGCGAGCGTGCAACAACACCTTTTTTCGCCGGGTCGTGACACCGATCTCGTGGAATCCGGGAGCCGAGCCGGGTGGGGGGTAGTAGCCGAGAAGGTATCGCGACCGAATCTCCTCGGCGATTTCGTCGTATGCGATGCCCAGATCGCCGAACCTCCTCGGATAGACCACCCGCCCTCCCGACTGGCTGGCCAGGTACTCGAGCCGCTCCTCGGATCGACGCAGGCGATCGGACAAGGTCCGGAACTTCACACGTTCCTGAGTCGGGATGCCGGTCGTACGGGCGAACTCGGCGAACCGGTCGGCGAGCAGACGGCTGATCGACACGACGTAGACGCTCGCATCGTGCAGAAGCGCGGCACGGGCGGCGCTGCGCGATGTAACACTCGAGGTCGTGTCGTCGCCGTCCGACAGAACGACCACGGCTCTGCGCCTCCCGACCGGCGACGCGTCGAAGCGCTCGTAGAGGACCGCGATGACCGAGCCGTAAAGGGCCGTGTTGCCCTTCGGCTCGATCGCCCGAAGCGCGCCGGCCGCCGATTTCACGTCGGTGGACCAGTCCAGGAGGATTATCGGATGGTCCGCGAACGACACGACCGTAAAGCGGTCCACGGGTCGCAGTTGCTTGATGAAGGACAGCGCAGCGGATTGGATGACGTCGAGCGAGCCTTCCACGCTTCCGCTGCCGTCGACGAGCAGGACTACGTCGATCGGCGCGACGTCGCGATTGAAGAACGCGATCTCCTGCGGCGCGCCGTCTTCGACGAGCGCGAACTCGCTCCTGTCCATGTCGACGACAACTCCGCCTCGCTCCTTGCGCACCGACACCGGCACGAGCACGAGGTCGCCAGCGAGCGTGATCGGGTCGTCGTCCTGTGACGCGACCGGCTCCGGAACCTTCTCGACCGGCGCAGGCGGTGGCGGAGCAGGAACCGGAGACTGCGCGAGTGACGCCCCTGCAAGCATTGCCGCCAGCGACACCGCCCCTGCGAGCGCCCGCACGCTGCACGCTCCAATCCCGCGGTCGCCGCGCTCTGTTCGCATGCTCGTGCCCGTCCGGCGAGTACGCCCCGCTACATCTCGCTGTTGAAACCGGCCGCCGACCGACGGATCGAGTAGATCCCCTGTCCCACGTTCGCGCCGGGTGCCAGTACCAGCATCACGAAATAGTCGTGGTCCAGCGCCTTGATCAGGAACGAGACATTCTCGTACGACGTGAAGAAGTAGTCGATTCCGCCTGCCTCGAGTTGAGAACAGATCATGCGCGACGTCTGAAAGGCGATTCCCTGATAGGCGCCCATCAGTTTCACGTATTCCACGTCGCCGCCGTTGGCAACGTGACTCTGGACGGCTTCGCCATAGCTGTCGACGAACGCGGCGCCGATGGCGCCGTCCACGCGGTGGACGAGATCCTCGAGCATCACGGAGAAGGGCTCGGCCATTCGGGAAAGCTCCTTTGTCAGAGTGGGTCCGGCGGAAACTGTCGGGGATTGTGCATCCCGGCTCCGGACAAATCAACGAGACTGGCGACTCGGCCTTGCAGGGGCTACTGCGTGAGCCCCGCCGCGGACTTCTGCATGCGCAGTCGGATGCGACCATTGTCGTAGGCCCTGATGAGTGCCTCGACGACTTCGGGGTCGTAACGGATTCCCGCCATGTCCCGGATCTTTTCGAAAACCAGGTCGATCGGCATCTGTTTCTGGTACGGCCGGTTCGTCGTCATCGCGTCGAATGTGTCCGCGACACTCACGATGCGCGCCATCAGCGGAATCTGGTCGCCCTCGAGTCCGAGCGGGTAACCCTTTCCATTCACCATCTCGTGATGGAACCGCATTCCGGGAATGAACTCCCGCATGTGCGGGATCTCGGACATGATCTTCGTCCCACGCTCGGGATGCTCACGCATGATCTCGAATTCCTCGTCGGTGAGCGCGGCCGGTTTTCGAAGGATCTTGTCCTCGATTGCGAGCTTTCCAACATCGTGCATCAACCCGCTGATCCGGATCTTCTCGACCTCTTCCTCCGACAGGCCAAGCTCGATCGCCATTGCCGAAGAGAACTCGGCGACGCGCTCCGAATGGCCACGCGTGTACGGATCCTTTCCGTCTATGGCTGCGGCGAGCCCGCGCACGGTCCCGATGAACAGGTCGTGATTGCGCACGGCCGCCTCACGCATCTCTTCCACGGTAGAGCTGAGCCGGTCTGCCATGCGATTGAAGTCGCGGGCGAGCTGTCCGGTCTCGTTGTTCGACCAGACACGAATCCGACGTGAAAAGTCTCCGTCCGCCATCGCCCGCGCCCCCGTCGCAAGCTCCTTGATCGGGTTCGCGATGTAGCCCGCAAACAGGATCGACACTAGAACGGTCACGAAAGCGACGATCAGGCTGGCCCAGATCGTCTGCGTCGTCATCCGGTTCGCCGGCGCCATGGCCACGTCCCGATTGACGACCGACGCGACACCGAGCCTGCGGCCACCCGCGAGATCCGCCGTCGCAAGCGCGCCGAGCATCTGCGCCGTCCCGTCCCCGGCCTGTTGTTCGAACTCGCGGCTCAGGTCGGACGTCGCTTCCGGCTGCGCCAGCCAGGCCCGGACGAGCGGATTGTCGCGCATGTCACGCGGACCCGTCGCCGGCGATTCCGAATCCACGATCGCCAGTCCCTGGTCGTCGACGATGAAGTAGCTCGCCTGGTCAGGGGCGATGGCTTCCGCGCCGTGTTCCTGAGGTCTGGAGGACGACACGAACGGAAACGCCCCTGCCAGGTCAATGACAGTGACGACGTGGCCGACCGCGCGGCCTCCAATGGAAACGGTGTCCGATGCGACCGCAACTGTCATCGCGCCGTCTCCGGCGCGCCGCACCGGACCGAGGAACGGCTCCGACTCGCGTGCACCCGACACACCCTCGGCGATCAGGCGCGAGACTTCTTCGTCGGACAGTTGCGACGCACCGCGAGCCAGAATCGGCTGCCCTCCAGCCGGAACCAGCGCAAATGCCACCAGGCTCGAATCGCGGCGCGCCGGCTCGGCGAGTCGCTCGACGAGACCACCTTCCGTCGAAAAGCTTCCAGCAACCTCGAAAGCGTGCGCGAAGCCGGCCGTCCGATCGACAAATCCATTCACGAAGACAGCGACTTCGCGCGCGTGACTTCGCGCGTCTTCGAGCTGCATCGCCCGCTGCGTCTCGAGGAGGCTCGTGCGATTGATCGTGATCAGCCGCCAGCTGACGATGGCGAGTGGCACGAGTGCAATCGCCAGCATTACCGCCAGCAGCGAATACAGGATCTTGGAGTGGGAGAAAAACCGCCGCAACCGTGTGCCCTCCGGAGCGGGATTCGGGCCAGCCACGAGAGCGTAGCACAGTCCAAGCAAGGCCTTCCGTGACGATTTGGCCGGCCGGTTTGACTTGGTGCGAATCGTGCCGGTAACGTTGCTCCCCCCAGAGATTCGAGGCAACACGAATGGCCGACAAGGGCAGCATCAGTGAGAAACCGGTCACCGAGATCTTTCGCGAGATGGTCAAGGCGGGCAAGAGCGGGATTCTCCGCGTTCAGACTGACCGCCACATTCGCATCGTCGTCTTCGAGGACGGGCGTCCCGTATTCGGCATCAGCAACGTTCCCGGGGATCAGCTCGACGTTCTGCTCGTACGCGGCCGGCGGCTGACACCCGACCAGGCAAAGACCGTCAAGCAGCAGATCACCAAGGAGCAGGAGTTCGGTCCGAAGCTCGTCGAGCTCGGCATCTGCGACGCTGCCACCGTCGAATCGGCGACGTACGACCAGGTGTGCCGCATCGTGCAGAACGCGATGCTGACGTTCGACGGCGAGTATTCGCTGGATTTTACGCAGCGCGTCAATCACGACGTGACAATCGACGCGCCACTCGATCAGTGGCTGCTCGACACGGCTCGCAATGCTTCGCCCGAAACCGCGCGGCGGGTTCTGGGCCCGCCCGAGACACGATTTGTTGCAACGGGCGCGACTGTCGCCGAAATGTCGCCGCTCGACGGATTCCTGCTCTCGCGGATCACGGCACCGATGACGGTCGACGAGATCCACACTTTGAGCGGGTTGTCCGAGGAGCAGAGCATTCCGACAATCTACGCGCTGTTTGCATCGGGACTGATTTCCGCCGAGGGCGGCAACGGCTTTGCGGATTCGGGACCATTGGTCGAACCGGTGGCACAACAGTCGGTCGAGGAGATCCGCGACGATCTCGACCGGATGCTGGGTTCGTTCGTCGGAGCTGAGTACTACGACGTATTGCAGATTCCGCGACGATCGGACAGCGCCGAGGTGAAGAAGGCCTACTACGCGCTCGCGAAGCGCTTTCACCCGGACCGGTATCAGCATACTAACGACCAGGAGATTCGCGACAAGCTCGAGGCCATCTTCGCTCACGTGTCCAAGGCCTACGACACCTTGAAGGACGAGAAGCTGCGGGCGGACTACGATCGGCGCATTGGAGCCGGTGCGGCGACACCGGCGCCTTTCGTCCCGCCGAAGCCGATAGTTCAGCCGATGTCGTCTGTTGCGCCGGTCCACGCTTCGCCTTCCGCGAACGCGTCCGCGGTTTCGGCATCGACCTCAGCGCCGCACGAAGCGACATCTCCAGCGCCGAGTTCCGTAGCCGGGGCTCGAGTGGAAGCTCCGATGACTCCGCGGTCGCAGACGACGGGATCGCTCGGACACGACGCGAATCCGCAGATGCTCGCCGAGCAGAACTACCGCGAAGGCATGAAGAGATTCGAGGCCCGCGACCTCATGGGCGCCATTGCCCTCCTGCGCGAGGCCGTCCGGCTGTCGCCCTCGAGTGCGACGTATCACTTTCAGTTGGGAACTGCTCTCGCGACGAACCCGCGGTGGTCGAAGGAAGCGGAGAAACACCTCCTCGAGGCCACGCGGTTCGAGCCGATGAACTCGGCGATTTTTCTCCGCCTGGGGCAGATATACAAGGACCTCGGGCTGCAGAAGCGCGCCGAGGCGCAGTTCCGGCACGTTATGGCGATCGATCCATTGAATCGTGCCGCCGAGGCCGCTCTCATCGACATGGGCGTCGAGTCGCCGAAGAAGAAGGCGGCGAAGGACGACTCGTCGGGCGGGATGTTCTCGAAGCTGTTCAAACGGAAGTAGGCGGGGAAAGGCGTGGCCGTACAGAGCGCTCAGAGAAACAGGGCGCACTGAGGCTCGAACGAATCGGGCACTTCGTGTGCTCCGTGTCTCTGTGCTCTCCGTACGGCCACGCCTCTCCCCTACCTTGAATTCCGATCATTCGTAAGAACGGCTGCCACCCCTCGTTAACGCGAGCGAATCAACATCCTCTGCACGACGACGGGAGACACGTCTATGCGCCTCAGAGCTCTTGCACTGCTCTGCTGCATGGCCTCGTTGGGGTCCGCCCTGGTGCTTGCGAACGCGCCGGCCGGATTCGACGTCGACATTGCGGCATCCAACGCCGAACTTCGAAACAACGGAGCCCGGATTACTCTCGCCGTCCGTCCTCGGGGTGACGCTCCCGCGCCCGTCCGCATTCGCGTAACACTCCTCAATCCGATCGACATCGCGATGGCGACCGGCGAGACAACCGGCAACGCCACGGGCCGGCCAGTCCTCGCCTCCGTCGACGCCGCCGGCCCGACGTTAACCGCCGGCTGGACCGCCGAGCTGGTCGAGGCGACACGCGTGAGGTACGAGATCCAAGCGGGTGACGGCGCGATTCCGCTGTCGTCGGGCGTCTTCGCGCTCTCACGAATCTCCCGCGAAGCCTTCAGAGTCAACGTGCTCACCGAAGAGACGGCACGACCAGGCACGACGCACACCGTCCTGGTCACGGCAACCAGCCTGAACTCGACGAAGCCTGTCGCGGGAGCCTCCGTGCGCGTCAAACTGACCCTCGACGCCGACGAGGATTCGGTGTTCGAACGCACGGTATCAACGAACGGTCAGGGGTGCGCACAATTCGATTTTCCTATTCCGGACCTTGCGGGACTGGATGGCGGCACGATCCAGGCCACGGCCCGGCGTGGAGCCGTTACATCCGCAGTGACGGCCGACCTCTCCGTGGCCGATGGCGGTCGGGCCATGCTCGTTTCCACCGACAAGAACCTGTACCAGCCGGGTCAGACTCTTCACGCGCGAATCCTCGTCGTCGATCGTGACCGGCACGTCGCGCGCGATCAGGAGGTAAAGCTCGAGATCGAGGACGAGTCCGGGGAGACGGTGTTCGCTCGCACCCTGGTGACGTCCCGGTTCGGGGTCGCCTCCGCGGATGTTCCACTCCCGAACGACGCGGAGCTCGGTGAATACGACATCGAAGCCATCATCGAGAACGAGACCGGCGATGACGACGAAGCCCGTGCATCCGTGATCGTCAGCCGTTACGAACTGCCTACCTTCACGGTCCGCGTCGCATCCGACAAGTCGTTCTACCTGCCAGGCGAAAACGCGAAGGTGACCGTCAAGACGGCGTACCTGTTCGGCCAGCCGGTTCCCGACGGTCGCGTGCGCATTCACGTCGTCGACGATCGCTGGCAGGACGATCCTCGGGACTACGCGGACGGTCCGGCGCCGATCGCCGAGGGACTCTGCGATTCCACCGGCACGTTCGAGTCTACGATCGATCTCGGCACGGCCGGGGATCTGACCGCGTCACCGTCCTGGCGCACGTATCGCGACAGGGAATACGTGGCGACCGTGACAGACCCGACCACGAACCGGACCGAGCGACGGAGGTTCGACCTCAGGACGTCACGCGAGCCGATCCACGTCTCCGTCGCCGGACAGGGCAGCATCCGGCCGGGACAGGCGACGTCCTTCTTCGTCATCACCTCGACCGCGGACGGCACCGTCGTCCCGTGCGACGTGACCGTCAGCGAACCCGGCCCCAGCGTGACGGCGCCTGACGGCGGGGTCGCGGAGACATGGTTGCCCGTCGCCACGGCGCGCACGAATCGGTACGGCGTCGCGCGAATCCGGAACGTGCGGGTTGCCAGGGAATTCGCATCGAACCGGACGGGTCTCGGGCTGCGGATTCACGCGACCGCCGGTGACGGCCGCGCCGGTTCGCTCGTCGAGACGTTCTCGTGCACGGACGAGCCCGTCGTCACCGTCGAGCCTGGACGGAGCGTCCTGAACATCGGCGACCCGATCGAGGCGTCGATTCGAACCTCGACGGAAGCGCGAATCCTAATGGTGAGCCTCGTCAACGACGGAAGGCTCCTCGGCGCCTTCTCGACGGCCGTCCGCGGGGGACAGGCAAGCGTGAAAATTCCGTTCCGCCCCGAATTCCAGGGTCACATGTCCATCGTTGCCCATGACCCGACGGTCTCGCGGAACAGCTGGAATGACGAGCCGGTTTTCGGCGCGGCTGGCGTTCTTTATCCCAGGAGCGATGATCTCGAGGTACGGGTGCGCCCGAAGAGTGACAGCTATGCTCCGGGCGAGTCTCTTTCGGCGGCGGTAGAGGTGCGCGACGGCTCGGGACGACGACCGGAGAGCGTGCTCGCGGTCGCTGCGGTAGATGCGGCCGTCGCCGAGCGATTCGACAGCACGAACAAGTCCGCCTCGGGAGGGTTGGCGACGCGGGCGCCGTGGGCGCGGTACGACGGCGGCCGGATCGGCGACATGACGCTGGCGTCGATCCAGCGAATGGACTCCGCGCAACGCTCCTCGGCCGAGGTCGACCTAGTCGCCGCCGCGCTGCTGTCAGGCGACTACCCGACCGATGACGGAATCGCCATCGTCGCCGCGAGACAATCCAGCATCGGTTCGTCGTACCAGGCGGCGATTTCGCGACTGACGAACACGGTTCATGCGGTACTTGCCGGTGAGGAACGGTCCCAGCGCGACGAGGTGACGGACACCGCGACCCTCCAGACGGCATTCCGGCGAGCGGGCATCGAACCGGGCCTGACGGTCGATCCGTGGGGGTCGAGCCTCCTGGCGGAGAGTCGCATCGAAGGGCGGCTGAGGCGTCTGACTGTGACGAGCGCCGGCCCCGACACCGTTCCCGGCACACTCGACGACCTCGTTATCACGACGCGGCACACCGACTGGTTCAAGCCGTCTGCCGCACGAATCTCGGCTGCCGTCCACGCCTTCACGGCGGGAACCGGCCGGTTCGTTCGAGACGATGCGGCGTTCCGCGAAGCGATGCGCAGTGCCGGAATCGACGCGGACAGTCTTCGAGACCAATGGGGTCGCCCGTATACGCTTCGGACGGCCGCCAACGGAACCTTCCTGGTCACGATGCTCGAGAGCGCGGGCCCGGACGGCCGGTTTGGGGCGGACCGCGACGGCGTCGTGGACGACTTCGTGGTCGTGCGCATCTTCACGGACTTCTACGCGCACAAGGTGCAACGCATTCAACGAGCGCTGGACGCCGCGGCAGAACGCGGCGAGTTTCCGACCGACGCGGCGACCTGGGACTCGGCGATTTCGGCAGCGGCGATCGATCCGGACGCGCTATCGGACCAGTTCGACCTGGCGCCCGAGACGCGGTTCTCGCGGCTCTCTCACGTTCGGGGTCGAATTTCGTTCACACGGATCAGTACGTTCGGTTCACCCGTGTCCACGATTCGGACCGACAGGACTCCGGTGGCAGAGGAGTTCGACGAGATCCGGCTCATTGGCCGCGGGACCGACAGGACGGCCGGCACGGCGGACGACGTGCTGCTTGCCCGATTCGTGCACGTTCGTCCGAGTCTCGACGGCAGCGAGCCTGCACCGATTCCCGAGCCGTCCGTCCTGCCCGTCGTCACGGCTTACGGTGGAGCGATCGAAGGAACGGTAACCGACCCGCAGGGAGCGGTCATTGCGGGTGCGAACGTCACGCTCGCAACCCCGATGGGCGGGCCCTTCCGGCAGGTCGTGACATCAGGCGACGGAGCCTACGCCTTCCAGAATCTCTCGCCGGCGCGATACACGGTTACCGTCCAGGCCCAGGGATTCAGCAGCTCGACGGTCGATCTCGTTCCGGTCTACTCGCAGACGACGACGCGGCTGGACGTCGAGCTCTCCGTCGCCGGGGCGGGGGAAAGTGTCACGGTGACTGCCGTCGAAGATCTGCCAATCATCACCAGGAATTCGTACTCGCTCGTCACCGTCACTGAGGCGCAGGTAATGAACTTGCTGCCGGCGCCCGAACGAACCGCCATCATCGAGCACCGAA
>CAZXLQ010000068.1:0-19429 GCA_964641945.1 uncultured Clostridia bacterium | reverse complement strand
TGCACTCGCCCCCGTGCGACCCACGGCTATTTCCTTCGACCGCTCCGCGGTCGTTCGGCCCTGCAATTGACTGCATCCGAAGCTTTCGGTTGCGACGATCCACGAGGCGAGTGGAGTTTCGCTAATGGCCGACTCACCTACGGAGCAGGCATCTCTCCGACCACGCTCGCGACGTCGCCGGTCGTCACGTTCGTCCGGCGGCTCGCTTCACGGGCGGCGCGCTTCTCCTGATTCGGTATGTACTCCTTGCGCACGAACTGCTCGAAGGCATCGACGACGCTGGGCTCGAAGGAGGTCCCGTTCTGCTCCTTGACCAGCTGGATGACCTCCTCGATGGGCATCGGCTCGCGGTAGTGACGCTTGTGCGTGAGCGCGTC
The DNA here is from genome assembly GCA_964641945.1 of uncultured Clostridia bacterium. Lineage (GTDB taxonomy): Bacteria > Acidobacteriota > Blastocatellia > UBA7656 > JADIYM01 > JADIYM01. Next base: position 19,052 of record CAZXLQ010000068.1, on the reverse strand, counting down.
GAAGAAGTCCGCGACCGCGATTATCTTCGAGCCAAGCGGAATCTGGTCCGACACGAGGCCATACGGATATCCCGTCCCGTCAACCTTCTCATGATGGCTCGACGCTACGAGCGGAAGGTCCTGCAGATCCTCCGTAAAGTGGATCTGCGAGAGGATGCGCATCGTGTGGCCGGGGTGTTCCTTGATGTGCTCGTATTCCTCTGGCGTCAGTTTGCCGGGCTTGCAGAGAATGGCTTCCCTCGTGCCGATCTTTCCGTAGTCGTGAAGGAGCCCGGCGTAGTAGAGGCGCTTTCGGTCGTCCGCCGTCCACCCCATGTACTTCGCGATAGCCGACGAGTAGCGACCGACGCGGGCCGAGTGGCCGGCCGTCAGGTCATCGCGCGCGTCGATCGATGCCGCGAGCGCGCGGATGAAGCTCTCGATCATCTTCTGCTGTTCGGTGACGAGATTCAGGTTCTCCATTGCAATGCCGGCCTGCCGGGCCATCGCAAGCAGGAACTCGAGGTCCTCCTGTTCGAACGTCTTCTTCGTCGTGACGATGTCGACGTAGAGCACGCCCCACACGCGAGTCGACGATGCAATCGGAGCGCACATGACCGACCGGATTGCCTGGAGGATGATCGACTCGCGCGATGCGAATCGCGAATCGGTACTTGCGTCCATGCTCAGCACGGCCACGTTCTCGTTGTAGGCGCGTTCGGTAATTGCACGGCTCGGTGCAAAACTGTTGCCGGAGTCCACGGTGCTGCGCATGACCTGTGGCTGCAAGGACGCGAGTTTCTGGTCGTAGACCATGATCACGCCGCGCTCGCACGTCAGGTTCTCGAAAACCAGGTTGAGGAGCTTCTCGGAGACGTCCTGCAGGTCCTTGAGCGACAGCATCACGGATGTCGCTTCGTAGAGGGCCGACAAACGGTCGACCGTGCTGGTCGTCGTCGTGAGCTCCGCCGTCGAGATCATCTTGAGCAGCGACGTATTGAGGAACCGGGTCTGGGTCTCGTCGATCACCGTCATGATGCGCTGCTGATCGTCGTCGGCGGCTTCCTCCGACGGAACAGCTGCACAGTGAAAGGTCAGCTCGCGCGCGTCCTTGCGACCGAGCCGGATCGAGTCGCCGTCTCGAAGGACCTTCTCGTCCGTCTTCCGGCCGTTCACGAAGCTCCCGCACGAGCTGCCGTTGTCCTTGAAGACGAAATTCGATCCGTCGAAAGTTATCTCGGCGTGATGGCGCGAGACGAAGTTGTCCGGAATCTTGAGGTCGTTATCGCGGTGGCGGCCGAGACGGAAGGACGATCCCTTGAGCGAAACGCTCCGCATTCCGACGTCCGGGTCGAAGATATCGAGGGTCGCAGTTGGTTGCTGGCGCTCGATGCTCATGCTGTAACCTCCCGGTCTCGGGATCAGAAGCTCAGAAGCCGCGCATTTCGCAGACACCGCACTCGACGCAAGGCTGTCCAGGTTCCATCGAGCACGGCTGACTGGCAAGCGAATCGACAAAATCACGGAGTGGTTCGCGCGCGGCGAACCGGTCGGCGCTGGGGTGCGGACCGACGGAAGAAGCGGCTGCGACCGCTCTCGGGGAGGCCGCCCGACGGCCTTCGATGCGGACGCCGAGATCCCGCAATCGCGCCAGGACGCCGTCCAGTGCACGATGCATCCCGGCCGGCGCGAGATCCGAAATCGCGAAATCCTGTTCGTTGAGCGAAGCGGTCACTGGAATGCCGCGCAAGGCCGCTCGAAGTATGACTCGGGAGGCCGGAGTATCGGTCTGGAGTGAGGCGACCCGAGACGCAAGAGCGAGGCTCATCGCCGGTGCCACGACACGCTCAACGGCCGATAGCGCCGCCTCGAGATCTCTGTCATCGAGATCGGTCGCAACCGCAAGCCGAGGTAGTCGAGCCTGCGCGCCGGCGAGCGCCGTCGACGCGTGCGTTCCGTCAGAAACCGCCACGAGCGACTCGCCCGTTTGTGCAAGATCGGCAAGCTCACGGTCCAGCGCCGCGCCGTCCCCGGAAAGGGCAAGGAGCACGGATCGTCCAGTGCGCGCCATCGCCGCACTGGAACCGGACGCGATTCGGCGCGCGACGTTGGAAGCCACGTCGTGGAGGAGCTCATCCGAAATTTCCGGCATACGTCGGCCAGTATACCAGCAGACGGTTCGAGCCAAAGACGTTACGGCGATCCGGCAGGATCGGCCGGCTCGAGATCGATTCGATCGACGACGCCGACTATCGCGGTGTCTATCGCCGCCTGTGGGCGTCCGGTCGCCGCCGTCGACGCCGCCCAACCCTCGCGAACCACGAGCACCACGTCCCCGACGCCGGCATCCACCGAGTCGAGTGCAAGGAACTCGGCGCCCGTTCGCGCGAGATCGAGGCCGATCGGTTCGACGAGCAGGACCCTTGCTCCTTCGTACCGGTCGTTCTTCTGCGTGGCGACCACGTTGCCGACGACGCGCCCGAGTATCACGACGCCTCCCTCGCACGGTCATCGACGAAAACCGAGTCGACGATTCCGACTACCGAGCAATCCGATGGCACGTTCCGCGGAAGGAACGGGAACGACGACTCCTTGCCCCGGCACCAGATGACGATCTCTCCGACGCCTGCGCCAACGCTGTCGATGGCGACTACCGACCGGCCATCGGACCGGCCAACCGCGTCGATCGGCTGGAGCACGAGAAGCTTGTGACCGATCAGAGGCTCGAATTTCGCGGTCGAGACGACGTTCCCGATGACTCGTCCGAGGTGCATGCCGGCACCTTACCAGTGCGGCGGCGCGCCGTCACGGATCAGGCGCCTCCGAGGGCTTCGAGGTACTTGACGCCCGTGCCGGTGTTGAAGATGACCACTCGCTCGTCGCGACCGACCCAGCCGGTCTCGACGAGGCGACGGAGCGCCGCAACGCAGGCACCTCCTTCGGGAGCCGCGAGGATTCCCTCAGTCTCGCAGAGCGATCGCACGCCCTTGATCAGGTCGTCGTCGTCCACGGCGATGGCTGTGCCACCGCTCTCGCGAAGCGCCCTGAGAATCAGGAAATCGCCGATCGCGCGAGGCACTCGAAGTCCCGACGCGACCGTGTGAGCGTTCGGGAACTCGTCAGCCGACTCCGCGCCGGACTCGAAGGCTCGAACGATGGGCGCGCAACCGGACGCCTGGACCGAGACCATGCGCGGACGCGCCGATCCGATCCACCCGAGCCGCTCCATCTCGTCGAACGCCTTCCACATTCCAATGAGACCGGTGCCGCCGCCGGTCGGATACAGGATCACATCGGGAAGCTCCCATCCGAGCTGTTCAGCGAGCTCGTATCCCATCGTCTTCTTGCCCTCGATCCGGTAAGGCTCCTTCAGGGTTGAGACGTCGAACCAGCCTTCTGCGTCCTTGCGCTCGGCAACCATTCGCCCGCAATCGGTGATGAGCCCGTCGACGAGCGTCACTTCGGCTCCCGCGTACGCGCACTCGATCCGATTCGCGAGCGGCGTATCGCCCGGCATGAAGATGTGACACGGGACCCCGGCCCTCGCGGCATATGCCGCCAAAGCCCCGGCTGCGTTGCCAGCGGACGGCACCGCGAACGCGCGGGCGCCCCGGGATGCGGCCATCGTCACCGCCGCGCTCATTCCGCGCGCCTTGAACGATCCGGTTGGATTGAGGGATTCGTCCTTTACGTAGACGCTTCGGAGGCCGAGCCAGCCTACAAGCCGCGGCGCGGCAAGCAGTGGAGTCCAGCCCTCGCCAAGGGTGACGGCGACGGCCGACTCCGCCGGCAACATCTCTTCATATCTCCACATCGACGCGCCGCGATCGCGAAGTGCCTCCCGCGGAAACCCGGCCGCAGCGGCGTCGAGGTCGTACCGCGCCAGAAGCGGCTTTCCGCAGCGGCAGAGGTTGAGAAGCTCCGCGACGTCGTAGTGCTCGCCACACGCCGAGCATTCGCAATGCGAAAGGAAGGTCATGGTGTCCGGTGGGCGTCGGGAAGTCGAGACGTCAGCCGCGGCGCACGAAGATGCATTTCGCGATGGATTCCTCGACGGCGACCTCGGTCTCTTCGCACATCAGGACGAAGCTCGGCCATCGCTGATGTAGACGAACGGGCACGCCTGGAGAAACTCCGAGGCTTGCGAGCTGGTGTCCGATTGCGTGCGTGACGTGCGCGACGTATGCCACGCGGCCCTCGTCCCCGATCTCGAGCGACGACGCCGGAACGACGACCGGCCCGACGGAGGACCGCGCGGACTTGCAGCATTCGCCGTCAGGAATGGGTTTGCCCCTGGGGCTGACAGTCGGATGCCCCAATAGCGTACAGATCGAGTCAGTGAGTTCCGGCGAAACGGTGTGCTCGAATTCGCACGCCGCCCCCTCAGCAGCCTCGACCGACGCACCGAGGACGTCGGTGACGAGGCGTTCGGCGAGGCGATGGCCCCGGATGATGCGTCGCGCGATTGCACGGCCGTCCTCGGAGAGTGCAATAGTGGCCGAGTCTCCAGCGCCAGCGACCGAGATCAGCCCGCGCGACTGCATGGTTGAAAGGACCTCGTCACTCGCGCCACCGACCGCGGCCTCGCGGACGCGCGCAACCGTGGCTTCGTTCGCCTCGTCCGTCGCCCAGATGGCTTCGAGGACTTCGTCGACTCGTCGTGTTGTTTTCAGGCTCATTCGAAGAGGTGGAACATCCGAAGGACGTACGAAACCACAGCTCCCACGGCGATGGCAAAGGGAGTGATGAATCCGAGAATCGCGAAGGCCTTCTTCGCTCCCTGCTCCTTGATCATCACGAAGAAGTTGGCGATGCAGGGAACGAACAGCGTCATGACGATCATCGACGTGATGAGCTGCTGGACCGTCAGGATATTGTCCTTCGCCATGTCGAAGAGACCGGCCGCTCCGTAGTCGCGACGAAGGAACCCGAGGATGAAGACCTTCGCAGTCTCCGCCGGCATGTTCAGTATGCCGGTGACGACTGGACGAAAGAGGATCTCGATGGCCTCGATTCCGGACATCGCTCCGGCAACGAACGGCACCTGGATCCTGTCCAGCAGGAACAGGATGAGCGTTCCGAGGATGAAGAGCGGGACGGCCTCGCGCAGGAACCACTTGATTCGAAACCACGTCTTGATCGCAACATTCTTGACCACCGGCACGCGGATCGGAGGGATCTCGAAGAGAAAGGGACTCGGTTCACCCTTGATGAGCTTCGCCGAAAGGTAGCCGACGAGCAGCATCTGCGAGAGGACGACGCCGAGCACGATGAGCGTCGCCACCGGTGAAATCCCGGCCGATATTCCGAGGATGACGCCTAGCTGCGCGGAGCACGGAACGCCGAGCGCGAGCAGCAACGTGGCAATCAGGCGTTCCTTCGGAGTCGCAAGAATGCGCGTCGTCATCGTGGCCATCGTGTCGCAGCCCAGCCCCAGCACCATCGGCAGGATTGCCTTTCCGTTGAGCCCCATCAGTCGGAAGATCCGGTCACCGAGGATGGCCAGACGTGGCAGGTAGCCCGAATCTTCGAGCAATCCGAACGCGATGAAGAAGGTGCCCACGACAGGAAGGACGATTGCGACCGCATACGTGACGCCGACCGACACGAGCCCATAGTCGTTCCGATAGTTGTCGACGGGGTTGCCCACGATCAGATCGTGAAAGAACCCGAGGGGAATGAGCGCTCGCAGCCCGGGGTTGATGTACTGGTTGAAGATCCCCTCTTCGAGAGTCCCGACAAGCGTCTGCGCCCCGATGAACCCGACGAACTCATACACGAGCACGAGCACCGTCAACAGGATCGGCGCGCCGAAGATGGGACTTCGCGACCAGATCCCGAAGTTCTCGGCAAACCGACGAGATCTTCGGATGAGAAGGAAGAACGGCACCACAACTGGGGCGAGCACCGACAGAAAGTGCGCCACGGCGTGGAGAAGCCCAAACTCGAACACGCCTTCGTCGTTTGCAGTTCCCACGATCAAGGTCGCGAGTGGCGCCAGCACTCCGGTGAGGGCCGCGGACACCGGGGGGCCAATCGCCTGCACCGCTGTCTGGGCCAACGAATAGAGCGTCGTCCATCCGAACAGCGATCCCACCTCCGTGTGGACGAGCAACCCGAGTCCGACGGCCAGGAGTCCGAAGAGCATTCTGGTCGCTATGGTGTCCGACGCATCGAAGACTGTCCGTTCACGAATTGTCTTGAGTGTCTCGACCGACTCGTCGACCCACTGCGAGCGTCGCTGCTCGAGGTCGACCGCATCGCCGAGGCCCGCTACTCCGACCAGCGTGGCCGACTGGTGAGTTCGCACAGCAGTCGCCCCGGACGCAGCGAGCGCCGCGACATCGGCGGCCCGTGAAACCGACATCCGCAGCTGGTCCGCAAGCGGATCGTTAGGAACCGCGGCTCTGCCGAGCGCCTTGCTGAGATCGTTGAGTCCCTCGCCGTAGGGGGCGACAGTCTCCACGACGGGAATTCCAAACATCTCGGCGATCGCGGCGCTGTCGACGGTGATTCCCCGCTGTCGCGCCTCGTCCATCAGGTTCAGGACGAGAATCATCGGACGGCCGAGCTCTGCGAGCTGCGACGTCAGCAGAAGCGTTCTGCGGAGGTTCTTGACGTCTGCGACCTGAATCAGGATGTCGGGAGGCTCACTGAGAAGGATGTCGCGAGTTACGCGCTCGTCTTCCGACTGCGGGTCAAGGCTGTTGGTGCCGGGTGTATCGACGACCTCGAAGTCCCGACCGCCGAACCGCATCTCTCCACGAGCCACTTCGACCGTCGTGCCGGGATAGTTCGAGACGATCGTGTATCGACCCGTCAGGTAACCGAAGATGACGGACTTTCCGACGTTCGGATTCCCGACCAGCGTGATTCGGCCCCGTGGCGACGGTTGATTCTCCATTGCTTCCTTCGTCGATCCTTAATCGAAGGCGGAGGATAGCAGTTCTTGAAAGTCATTTTCAAGATGCGCCATCAGGGCAATGCGCGAAGCGCTGTGGAGTGCGGCGTGTAGCGCAGCTTTGGACTCCCCGGGAAAGCGGCCAAAGCCGAGTAAATGCCAAAGCGGCGCTTCACGCCGCACTCCACAGCGCTTAGCGCAATGGTTTGATCAAGGTTTCCCGCAAAAGCGAAGACCCGGAACGACCGCCTCGTTCCGGGTCCTCCTGTTTCGCCGGCAAGGTGCGGGGTGCCACCACGGCTCGCCGGCGAAATGCCGAATCTTGACTCACTACCTCGCCGCGCGTGCAACGGTGACTACCTGCGGTTTCGCTCCAGCACTGGCGAGCCGCTCCTCGTCATCGGATTGCGCGGCCTTCACGACCTTGGCGCCGTCGGCCGACTGCACTCCCGCAAGAAAGTACCGGTCGCCATACCTGTGGAACACGACCGACGCGCGCTTTGAGGTCTCTCCCGACTCCGCCCTCCAGGCCCGGAAGAGAACGTTGGCTTCCGATCCCTGAATCTGGACGATGTCGTTCCCCTTGTCGGTCAACGTGTAGTCGCCGGCGGGCAGGGTTGACGAGCCGATCGTGAAGGCGAATGGAACCTTGACGACGATCGAGTTCCCGGTCGATGCGGCCGATGCGATGGCCGACGCTCCGGCGAGGATGGCGAGGGCCATCACGAGGACGGCTCCGCGTCTGGCGGTTCCGATGAAAGTGCTCTTCGATATTCCGTACTTCGTCATGATGGTAATCTCCTCTGCGTTCAGTCCAGGTTGCTGAGAGCCTTTGGTGCCAGCGGCTCCGGCTCGTCACACCGCGAATGTACGACCCGAAGCGGCACATACTCCTTAGGGAACGCTGAAAGTTTTCTGAAGACGATCTGAAGGGCATCACGTGGCTTCTGAACCGATGGTTTTCGAGTTCCCGCCGTTCCGGCTGCACGTCGGCGACCGCCTGCTCTACCGCGGTACCGACGTGGTCGCGCTTCCGCCGAAGGCCGTCGACACGCTCGTCGCGCTCGTTGAACGCCGTGGACGCGTCGTCGCAAAAGACGAGCTGATGGCGGTCGTCTGGGCGGATGCCTGGGTCGAGGAGAACAACCTGAATCAGGCGATCTCGGCAGTTCGCAAGGCACTCGGCCAGACGGCTGCCGGCCCGGTCTTCATAGAGACAATCTCGAAACGGGGCTACCGGTTTGCCGCCGACGTCGTCGTGCGCGAAGTGCAATCGAATGCCGTCGAGTCACAGGTGCAGGGCTCCGGTAGCGACACTCTCGAGCAGATGGGAGGGGCGATGCCGATCGATTCGGCCTTCTACGTCATACGAGACGTGGATGCCGACTTCGAACAGGCCATCACGCGCCGAGATTCGATCGTCCTGCTGAAGGGCGCTCGACAGATGGGAAAGACGTCCTTGCTGGCGCGCGGCCTCGAGCGCGCGCGGCAGGCAGGCGTACGTGTCGTCCTCACCGACTTCCAGGATCTCGCCTCGACCGATCTCGCCTCGTCCGAATCGCTATTCCTGACACTCGGCAAGTCGCTCGCCGAAGAGCTCGAGCTGAACAGGAGTCCGAAAGACGTCTGGGACGTCGAAGACAGTGCCAACACGAACTTCGGGCGCTTCGTCCGCAAAGAGGTGCTCGGGGCCGGAGTACCAGTTCTGTGGGCCCTCGACGAAGTTGACCGGCTGTTCCCGTATTCCTTCGCGAGCGAGGTTTTCGGCCTCTTTCGCGCCTGGCACAACCGACGCGCGCTCGACCCGCGCGGCCCGTGGCGCCACCTGACGCTCGCAATGGCGTATGCAACGGAAGCGAGCCTCTTCATCACGGACATCAATCAGTCGCCCTTCAATGTCGGCACTCGCCTCGTACTCTCGGACCTGACGGAGGCTCACGTCGAAGACCTGAACCGCCGATACGGTACGCCGCTTTCCGACGTCAAGGACCTGCGGATCTTCACGTCCATAGTTGGCGGGCAACCATTCCTGGTCCAGACGGGCCTGCACGCCCTGGCGAGCGGATTGCCCCTCGACCGCTTCGTCGAAGTCGCTCCGTCGCTGGAGGGACCATTCGGAGAGCATCTCCACCGGCTACTGCTGCTCATCGGGCAGGACGACCAGCTTCGCGTCGCCGTCTGGGATGTACTCGAGGGTCGACGGCCCGCCGACGCGGTCTTCCTCCGGCTGCGGAGCGCCGGCGTGCTGCTCGGCGAGTCTTCGTTCGACGCGCGGATGCGCTGTCTCGTCTACTCGCTCTACTTCGAGCGGCACCTCGCACGTCCGTCTGAACTGGTCGAAGAGCCGTAAAGCGAACTCCCTGCCCTCGGGCTTGCCGGAATCGTGCATAATGGCGGCGTCGAATTTCCCGTCACGTGGGTCGCCGAGGTGCCGAGCGAACCGCGCAGGGTCACCACTCCATTGCGGAGGTAACCTTGTCCCTCGCCGCCGATCGGTCCAACCCGAGCTCTCCCGGCTTCTTCATCGCCGGCGGAACGATGACTCGCGACGCGGCGAGCTACGTCTCGCGACGCGCAGACGACGAGCTCTTCGATGCCCTGTCCGAAGGGCAACTCTGCTACGTGCTGACTCCCCGTCAGATGGGAAAGTCATCGCTGATGGTTCGAACAGCCGCCAGGCTGAGGGCCGATGGGCAGACGGCGATCGTCGTCGACCTGACCGAGATCGGCCAGAACCTTACCGTTGACCAGTGGTACCGGGGACTGTTGCTCACGATCGGCGACGAGACCGGACTCGAGGACGAACTTTGGGAAGCCTGGGCCGGATTCTCCGGACTCGGACCAATGCAGCGTCTCGTTCGCGCCATCGTCAACGTGATGCTGCCGCTCTGCCCGGGACGCGTGACGATTTTCATCGACGAGATCGATGCCGTCAGAAGCCTGCCATTCCCGACTGACGAGTTCTTCGCCGGCATCCGCGAGCTCTACAACCGTCGTGCCGACGAGCCTTCGCTCGAGCGGCTGACCTTCTGCCTGCTCGGCGTTGCTTCGCCGTCCGACCTCATCCGGGACACGCGGACGACCCCATTCAATGTCGGCGTCCAGATCTCGCTCGATGACTTCACGAACGACGAGGCCGCTCCGCTCGCCCGTGGACTCGGCGGGACCGCTGATGAAAGCGCTGCCCTGCTCTCGAGGATTCTGCACTGGACTGGAGGGCACCCCTATCTCACGCAGCGTCTCTGCGGAGTTGTGGCGGCCGATCCCGAGGCGACGACGGCCAACGACGTCGACCTCCAGTGCGATCGACTCTTCCTGTCGCGTTCTGCACGGGAACGGGACGACAATCTCGTTTTCGTTCGAGACAGGATGCTACGCAGCGAGTCCGACCTTGCTGAACTCCTCGAGCTTTATCGGAGGGTCCGCACGGGCAAGTTCGTCCCTGATGGCGACGCGAACCCGTTCGTCGGCGCCCTGCGGCTCGCCGGCATTGCCCGCGTTTCGGACGGGCGCCTCGTTGTCCGTAACCGGATCTACGAATGCGTGTTCGACGAGGACTGGATTCGCAGCTCGATGCCGGATGCCGAGACGCGACGCCAGCGTCGGGCTTTTGCCGCCGGCATCCTGAGAACCGCCACGGTCGCGCTCGTGATTCTCGGACTCATGGCGTGGCTCGTCTACGACGCCCGCGTCAACCGCAACCGCGCCGACGAACAGCGCCTGATTGCCGAGCGCGAGCGAGCGCTCAACGCGCGTCTGCTCTATGTCGCGCACATCAACCTCGCTTACCAGGCTCTCGACCGCAGGGATTATTCGCGCATCGCGCAGATCATTGCCGACGAGGAGACATCGGGCGCGCTCGGCGAAGCGCGTGGCTTCGAGTTCAGCTACTTGCAGAGGCTCATCGGCGCCGACCGGCTCACCGTTCCGGTCGGCGAGGTGGTCTGGAAGTTGCGCAGCTCCCGGGACGGTTCCGTCATCGGCGCACGGTGCGGTGAGAATGAGGTCCGGGTTTTCGATGCGCGAACCGGCAAGGCGCTGTACGTCGTCGGCAGCCCCTTCGAGCGCGCACTCGACTTTGCTTTCACGAACGACAGCCGTGAGCTCGTCGTCCTGCAGCGGGATCGCCGGATTCGCAAGTACAACGCCGTGAATGGCGCGCCGCTCAGTTCCAGGGGCCTGCCAGACGGCGAGCTCGCATTTGGACGGCTCTCGGACGGAGCCGAGTTCGCCTTCACCCCCGTCAACGACAACGCCGTAGTTGCGGAGCGACTGGATTCCGGAGCACGACAGACTCTCGGCGACTCGAAACTCGGGCGGCTCGTCGGACTCGTTCCTTCACCGGACGGCACCGCACTGTTGACCGGCCACGCCCGAAATGACGGGCATTCAGTGACGCTCTGGTCGTTGTCGACCGGGCGAGTGATTCGCCAGTTGTCAGCGGCGCAGGGTCAGATTCGCGATGCGGTTTGGTCCGAAGACAATTCCAGGGTCGCAACCGGCAGCGCCAGCGGTGATGTCGTGGTCGTCGATACGCGATCCGGCAATCGGGTGGCGGCCTTTCACACGTTCGGCATCGTGACTCTCGCGTTTTCGCATTCGGGAAAGCTGATCGCGGTGTCGACTACCGGGGGCACCGTTGAACTCTGGAACATCGAATCGGGAGCCAGGGTAGCCGAGTACATCGGCCACACCGAACCGACCCAGTCACTCGCCTTCTCGGCCGACGACGCGACGCTCGTGAGCGCCGGAACGGACAGGACGATGAAGTTCTGGAATACCCGGTCGGAGGTAACGGCATCGGACGTGCTCGAGGGACATCGCGATTCGGTGTACTCGCTGGCGTTCAGTCCGGACGGAGCGATGCTGGCATCAGCCAGCTTCGACGGCACCGTACTTCTCTGGGACCCTGAGACAAACAGGAACATCGGCATCCTGCGCGGACACACGGGGTACGTCCGATCGGTGGCGTTCTCGCCGGACGGACGCCTCGTCGTCACCAGCGGCGATGATTTTTCCATTCGAGTATGGGACGTCGTCTCACAGACTCAGCTCAGACGGCTTGACGGACACAGCGACCAGGTCTTCAGCGTCGCCTGGTCGCCGGATGGCGCCGTGCTGGCATCTGCAAGCTTCGATGGCACGGTGCGCCTCTGGGACGCCAGGTCCGGAGACCTGGTTCGCACGCTTGGCGAATACGAGGGATCGGTCGAGTGCGTCGCGTTTTCGCCGGACGGATCTCTTGTCGCAGCCGGCGGAGAGTCGAGGACCGTCCGATTCTGGCGTGTCGACTCTGGCCAGCTGGTGTCGGTCCTCGAGGGTCACAGCGACTGGGTGAACTCGATGGCATTTGCGCCATCCGGCAAGCAGCTTGCGTCTGTCGGCAGTTTCTCGGACGTCACGGTCCGTGTCTGGAACCTCGAGACGAAGCAGGCCGAGTTCGTGTTGAAGGGCTTCGGCGGCTACAGCGGAATCACCCAGCGCAGCATGGTGACCGGATCCGGCCGCGCAAACTGTGTCCGGTTCACGCCCGACGGTCTTCGGCTCGCGCTCGGGACGGCCGATCGGACGGTCAAACTCTTCGACGTCGTCTCGGGTCAGGAAATGTGCACCTTCTCGACCGGGCAGGCCACGCAGATCTATTCCCTCGCCTTCTCGCCCGACGGAAAGATCATGGCCACCGGAAGCGAAGACGGCACCATTCGACTCTTCAGGGGCGAGTAGAGGGCGGTCACCGGTCGTACGCCCAGAGCACCAGTACCGTGCGCGGTAGCGCACGGTACCGATGGGTGAGGCCCACGCTCCGGAGAGACATTCAAGACGTCCCGGTCATCGGCGTTCCATTTCGGCCTCCGCCGGTATTGCTCTACAGTTGCGCCCCGATGATCGAAGTCACCAAGCTCTCGAAGTCGTTCTTCGTGCACCGCAAGGACCCCGGATTCTGGGGATCCGCGAGGTCGCTCGTGCATCGCACGCGTGTCGAGAAACGAGCCGTGCGCGAGGTCAGCTTCAGCGTCGGCGAGGGCGAAATCGTCGGCCTCATCGGCGCAAATGGGGCCGGTAAGACGACACTCGTGAAAATGCTCGCAGGGATAATCCATCCCTCGGACGGCGACGCGCGCGTCCTCGGCCATCAGCCCTGGCAGCGCGACAACGACTTTCGACGCCAGATAGCGCTCATCATGGGTCAGAAGGCCCAGCTCTGGTGGGATCTGCCCGCTGCCGACTGCTTTCTCCTTCTCCGCGAGATCTACCAGATCCCACAGGGGCAATTCGCGGCAACGCTCGACTACCTGAGCGAGGTCCTGGACGTGCGCGACCAGCTCAACATCCAGATTCGCCGTTTGAGCCTCGGCGAGCGCATGAAGATGGAGCTGATGGCGTCACTGCTCCACACGCCGCGCGTCGTCTACCTCGACGAGCCGACGATCGGTCTGGACCTGATGGCACAGCGGGCGATTCGCGACTTCCTGCTGAGTTACCGGCTCGAGCATCGTCCGGCAATGATCCTCACGAGCCACTACATGGAAGACATCGAACGGCTCTGTGAACGCATTCTCATCATTCGTGAGGGCGAGCTCGTCTACGACGGCGCTCTTCGGGACGTCGTTGAACGCTTCGCGAAGACGAAGGTCGTGACCGCACACCTCCAGACGACGGCGGAGCCCGTATGTGCCGATGAGCGGCTCGAGTCTCTCGGAAAGGTCCTCGACTGCAACGAGCTCGTCGTGCGCCTGCAGGTGCCGCGTGGAGAAGTCGCCGACGCCGCTGCGGCAATTCTCGCGCGCTATCCGGTCGCGGACCTGAGCATCGAGGACGAAGACGTCGGGTCGATCATCGAACGAATCATGCAGGCACGGGAGAAGCCGTGATGAAAACCCGGCTGTTTCTACATGTCTTCACGATCCAGGCGCGCAAGCTGATGAGTTACCGCGCGGACTTCTGGTTGAGCTCGGTAGTTTCGTTTCTCGTCGAGCTGGGTGTCATGTTCTTTCTCTGGAAGGCGATATTCGCGGAGTCCGGCTCCGGTCGAATCGGAGGGTTTTCGCTGGACGCGATGATCCTCTACTACGTGGCGGCCATTCTTCTCGGCAAGCTCATTCGCGGAAACGATCGCGACGTTACGATCTCGACCGACATCTACGAGGGCGGACTGACCCGTTACCTCCTCTATCCGTCCTCTTATTTCACTTTCAAGTACGCCGAGCATGTCGGAACCCTGATTCCGGCGACAGTGCAGCTCGTGCTCTTCAGTTTGCTGTACGGCGCGATCGTCGGCATCCCGCCCGACGTGGACCTCACACCGGCGTCCGTGGCCATGGCGACGTGCTCCGTCGTCGTCTCGAACCTGCTGCACTTCGCACTTCTGTATCCGATCCAGCTCGTCGCGTTCTGGGCCGACAACGTCTGGTCGCTCAACGTGATGTTCAGGTTCGCGTGCATGATGCTGGGCGGATTGCTGCTGCCTCTCAGTCTCTTTCCGGACTGGGTACAGCCCGTGCTCGCGGTCCTGCCCTTCCAGTACCTCTTTTACGTGCCTGCGACCACGCTGCTCGGACAGGTGCCGGTCGGCGACTGGGCCGTGGGCATCGCGGCCTCGCTCGCCTGGACTGCCGCGATCGGCCTCACCACTCGACTGATCTGGCGACGTGGCACCCTCCAGTACACCGGAGTCGGAATCTGATGAGATACGTTCGACTCTACCTCTATTTCCTCCGGTTCTCGTTCAGCCGGGCCTTCGAGTTCAGGGTGGATTTCTGGTTCCGAATCGTCATGGATTGCGTCTACTACGCCGTCCACCTGGCGTTCTTCACCATTATCTACGCCCGGTCAGGTGTGATAGGCGGCTGGACGATTGACCAGACCTATGTCTTCGTGTGCGGCTTTCTGCTGGCCGACGCGATTCACATGACGGTTTTCGCGAACAACATGTGGTTCCTGCCGACCCACATCAATCGGGGCGACCTGGACTACTACCTCGTCCGGCCGGTGTCCTCGCTCTACTTCCTCAGCGTTCGTGAGTTTGCAGCGAACTCGTTCATCAACGTCGTGATCGCCGGAGGACTCGTCGCCTGGTCGATTGCGAGGTATCCCGGCGGACTGGGAGCCGGCCAGATCACGATTTACCTGCTCTTCATCCTGCTGGGTGCGTTTCTCACCTACCTCTCCCGGATGTTGTCAGTCATTCCAGTGTTCTGGCTGCATTCGAGTCGAGGTCTCGAGGAGCTCTATTACACGATGGACAACATGGCCGAGCGACCGCACCAGATCTTTCCGCGCTGGCTTCGCTACGTTGTGCTCTCGATACTGCCGTTTGCGTTCGTGTCGTCGGTGCCGTCGCACGTGCTGTTCGAAGGCCTCTCGATGGAGCGATTCGTCCACGCCCTCCTCGTGACGGCCGGGATGTTCACGGCCGTCCGATTTGCCTGGAAGCGAGGCCTCGGCGCCTATGCTTCCGCGTCGTCCTGACGTGAACGACACGCAAGGCAGTGGAATGGACTTATCCCTGCCGTGACCTGGAGCAGGCACATTGCTCACTTTGCGACTTTGCGAGAAACTCTTCAGACGCTCGAAGAAGTTCTCGCAAAGTCGCAAAGGATGACGCAAAGACGCAAGAGAGCAGCTGAAGTGTGAAGGACCCAGTCGACGCGAGACGAACCCGGATAGACCCGCTACCCCGCGCCAACTGGCCTGGTTCGCGTGCGCTATACTGTGGAACGGGCGCAAACGGACGGCGACCGGACATTTCCGGAGGTAACGACGTGCAGTATCAGTTCTTCTCGAGGAATCGGGCGCTCTCTGGCTCGCTTGCAACTTTCCTGGCCCTTGCCGTTGCGATTGGCGCGGGCTGCGCCACTTCGCAGGACGCATCGGCATCCTCCGGTGACGCCGCACTGCACGAACTTTCTGTGTTGGTGGAACGGTCCGACGGTTTTCCGACCGACGCCGAACTGGCGGAGTTCCAGGGTTCCCACAAGGGCACACGCGCGGGAGCGCTCGCCCGATTCCTGCGAGGTTATCTCGCCTTCGAGGCGAAGGACTACGCGACGGCAATCAGCGCACTCGACGGAAACGACATTGCGGAGCACACGTCGATTGGCGACTACGCGTTACTCTACCGCGGCCGCGCCCTTGCGATGTCCGGCCGGAACGCCGATGCCGTCAAGGTGCTCTCTTCCGTAGCGAGGACCTACCCCGATTCGATCGTTCAGGTACAGGCTTCGGTCGAAGCAGGACGGTCGGCGATCGCCGCTGGTGACGCACGCACCGCCGTTTCGGTCCTGGTCTCCGCCGCAGCCGGCGGCAATGGCGAGGCGCTCAAGCTGACTGGCGACGCAAAGGCTGCGCTCGGCGACACTGCCGGTGCAATTGCGGCTTACCGGGCTTGCTGGTACACCGCGCCGGCGAGCTCGTCGGCCGCGGACTCGAGATCGGCACTGCAGGCGCTCGGCTTCGATCCAGGCTCGTCGGCGGGTTCAGAACCGGAACTCGAAACGCGCGCCGGCGCCCTCTTCGAGGCCCAGCAGTGGAAGGACGCCGCCGATGCGTACGGCGCGCTCCTCGCGGCGTATCCCAACAGGGCCGACCGCGAGCAGATCGCGATTCGGCGCGGCACCGCGGCCGCGATGGCGCGCGACCTCCCAGGAGCGCAGGCAGTGCTTCCGACAGTTTCGTCGCGCGATCCGAAACTTCACGCGGAGGCGCTCTACCAACTGGCCAACGCCGCGCGACGTGCTGGACAAGGAACGGAATTCGAGGCGGCAGTCGCCCGGCTTCGGTCTATGTATCCCAGGAGTGAGTGGACCGGCCGCGCCGTCGGCGACATGGTCGATTATTACGACGGCCGCGAACGTACGTCCGAGAAGATCGCCACGCAGAGGGTGCTCGTGGCGAATTATCCGACGAGCGAGAAAGCCGCCCAGGCCTCGTACGACCTCGGCTGGCTCGCCTACCGCGCCGGTGATCATCGCTCTGCAGCCGAGCAGTTCCTGACACATCTCGCGACCTATCGAACACCTCAGACGAAGTGGATCGGTGAGGCGGCGTTCTGGGGAGGGCGGTCGTGGCAGGCGCTTGGGAATACGAGCCGCGCGATGGCCTTCTATCAGCTCGCCGCCGAGCGTTACCCGTACGGCTACCACGGTCACGTCGCGAAGGCGCGTCTCAAGGAGCTTCAGGGTCGCAACCCGTCGGTCAGGCCGGAGATTGGCGAACCCGGTTCGAAGCTCGCGCTTGCTCGCGAGAATGCGCTGGCGGTCCAGCCGATCGCGGAGACAGCCGATGCCAGCGTCGAGCCGCGATTGCGCCGCGCGGCTGACCTCACCGATGCGACCGTTTGGGCTCTTGCGACGGCCGAGCTCACCGAGGCTCAGAGGCTCTTCCCGACGTCCCCGCAGGTTGCGCTTCGATTCGCCCGGATGTTTCGTGCGAGCGGCGACAATTACCAGGCAACGGTGATCCTTCGAAAGGGCTACCCGGACGTCTATTCCTACAGAGATGACCAGATGCCGCGCGAAGCGTGGGAGATCATGTTTCCGCTCACGCACTGGGATGCCATCACGAAACAGGCCGCCGCCAACGGTGTCGATCCTTACGTGATTGCCGGGCTCATCCGGCAGGAATCCGTGTTCAACCCGAAGGCGCTTTCGCGCGCGAATGCACGGGGGATGATGCAGCTCCTGCCGTCGACGGGACGGCTTGTTGCGAAGTCCGCCGGACTTGGAGCCGTCGGCCCGGCGGATCTCTACAATCCAAGTCTGAACATCACGCTAGGGACGAGCTACTTCTCGCAGCAGCTCCAGAGGTTCGGCCGGGTCGAACTGGCCGCCGCGGCCTACAACGCTGGTCCGGGAAGGGTCGTGCAGTGGCAGGCGGCCAGGCCCATCGACCCGATCGAGGAATGGGTCGAGAACATTCCGTTCAGCGAGACGAGGGGTTATGTCCAGGGCGTTCTGCGGTACACGGCAAACTACCGGCGATTTTATGGACGCGGGAACGAACGGGCTTCGAATGACTGGTAGCGGAATGCCGCGCCTGACGCGCTCCACGCCAGTCCTGACGATCGTGCTCATTGCGACGATCGCACTACTCGACGGTCTCGCGGTGTCGGCGCGGACCCGGCCGCGCATGGCATCCCTTCGCGTTGCCGGATCCATCGCCGGATCCATCGTAGTCGTCGACGATGTCCGACTTGGCAGAACCGATTCGAACGGATCAGCGACGTTCGCGAACATACCGCCCGGACGCAGGACGGCGTTGGTTCGACAGCCCGGATTCGCGGACGACCGGCGGACCGTGACCTTCGCGGCCGGGGCTGTGGCGACCATCAGGCCGAGGCGACTGGCTATCTCCGACAGTGCCGAGCGAATTCAGCGAGCGGCACTATTCCTTGCTGCGGACGGAAAGCACGAACAGGCTGCCTCCGAGTTTCGCCGGGCGATAGAAGCTCGGGGCGCACCCTACCGGGAGGCCGAAGTGGGACTCGTACGCTCGCTTCTCGCACTCAAGGACTACGATGGGGCCTCGGCTGCCGCCGAGATTGTCGCGGCGGCGAACCCGAAGAATCTCGAGGCGCAGACCGTCCTGGCGAACGTCCTTCGCGAGCGCGGCTTCTACGACGAGGCAACTGAGGCCTATCGTCGGGCAATCGCCCTTTCGCCCGACCGGGCTCCCGAAGCGCACGCGGGTCTCGCGATTCTCCTCGGAGAGAGAGGCGACATCTCCGGCGCAGCGGCGGAATACAAGCGCGCGATTGCGCAGAATTTCGACGCCGAGCCGATTCTCTATCAACTCTACGGGAGCGTACTCGAACGGCTCGACCTGCCGGGCGAAGCCGTCGCCGCTTACGAGCGGTTTCTTGCTCTGGCGCCTTCGAGCTCTCTCGCTCCGGCCGTCCGGTCCGTTGTCGAGCAGCTCAAGGAAGGCGACGACGTCAACCCGTACGCGCCGGCGCCGTAGGACCTCGCTCAGAGAGCCGTGATTGGGCGTGTCGCGTAGTTGAACAAGTCGCGTGCGTCGCACGCCTGACGCATCAGTACCGGGCGCGTTAGCGCTCGGGTCGTTACCGAGAGCTTGTGACGACACCCGGCGCGGACCAATGCGTGAACCGCCCGTCCTCGAGATGGGTCATGGCGAACATACGGTCGTCTCTGTAACTAGTCCACTGATTCAC
>CAZXLQ010000067.1:14409-19832 GCA_964641945.1 uncultured Clostridia bacterium | reverse complement strand
CTACCGCTCGCGGCTCGAAAAACGGGGAGATGCTACGACACCATCAGCGTGACCATCGCCGTTCGCTCGCGGCCGGCTCCGTCGCGGCCCGATTGACAGGATTTAATCCTGCAATCCTGTCCACTCTCCTACAACCCTCCTCAGAGTAGAATGCACGTACGCCGCAATGCCGATAGACAGACCAACCTGGACACCCGTTTTCGAAGCGCTGAACGACGCCGGCGTCCGATACGTCATCGTCGGAGGACTCGCTGTCGTCCTTCACGGCTACGCCCGTCTGACGGCCGATGTCGAGCTGATGATCGACCTCGAAGAAGCACCCGCACGCAAGGCAATCTCGGCGCTCGTCGGAATAGGATTGCGCCCGACGCTCCCCGTCGATCCTGCCGGCTTTGCCGACCCGGAGTTGCGCCGTAGTTGGAGAGAACGGAACATGGTCGTCTTCAACCTCGTCGACCCCGATGCCGGACGAGCCGTGGACCTGTTCGTCGAGCCGCCAATTGACTTCGAGGAGGCCTGGGCACGCTCCGATGCGTCCGAGTATCACGGGGTCCCGGTTCGAATCGCGTCGATTCAGGATCTGATCGACATGAAGCGAAGGTCCGGCCGGCCCGAGGACCTGATCGACATCGCGCACCTCTCGGCCATCGATTCAGCCAGAGGCGAGGAACCGTCGTGACCCGCCCGCCGGCTGAACAGCACGCGGAAGCCGTCCAGGATCCCTGGGAAGCGAGCCGCGCCGAACAACGTCGTTTCTGGGCCGCGCAGCCCGTCGAACGGCGCGTTACGTGGCTGGAAGAAGCCTTGGCGGCGGCCTATCAGGCCGGAGCGTTGCCGCGCAGGCCGGAGCTCGATCGCGATCGGGCGCCGGTCGTCCCGCTCGTCGGGTCGCCCGCGCAATGCGCCGAAGCGGAAACAGCGCGCTCTGCCATCCTTGAACGCGTGCAGGCGTATTGTCGCGGGCCTGTTCCCGGTGATTTCGAACCGATGGCCTTCGCCTTGTTCGGCGCCGAGCTCCAGTTCGCGTTGTGGCGCGAAGCGGAAGCACGTTTCTGGATCGAGATTCGCGACGATTCGATCGAGAAAATTGCCACGCGTGTCGGGCTGTGGAGAGGAGAGCAGACAGGATTGCCGGATTGCCGAGCCGAGCCCTCCGGTTCCCCGTTCCGCGGCTCGAAAAACGGGGAGACTCGGGGGCACACGCATAGTGCTCGCGCAGCGCCTGGAAACGGAGAGCAGACTGGATTACAGGATTGACGGGATTCAATCCTGAAAATCCTGCAATCCTGTCCACTCTCTCCTGTACCCTAGTCGGTTGATGATCGTTCTCCATGGCGCGGCGCTCGACGGCCACCTGTACCTCTGGGGCGAGACGCCGGCCGACGAGTCTCCCGCCGAGCCGAAACGCCGTGGCCGAAAGCCGGCCAAGGCGCCGCCGCCGCGCTCGCCCTTCGACGCGAGCTTTGACCGGGTCATCGGCGGCATCGACCCCGATTTCGGCCTGAAATCGCAACGCCTGGTCGCGTGGCTTCCGACCGTCGGCGGCGCGCCCGTCGCGTCCAGTTCGCTCGTCGCCCCGCCCCCCGGCGGCAACGACGCCCCGACGCTCGCGCCGTTCACCGTCACGGCGGTCCGGCTCAGCCCGCCCATCGCACTCGAACTGCTCGCACAGTGCGCCGACGCCGCCATGATCGCGCCGGGAGTCATCGTCGGTCGCGACCTCGGCTACTGGGCCGCGGCCATGCGATTCGCCGGCGCGCTCGTCGTTCGCCAGCAGTACCTGCCCGGACTCGCGCTCGCCGACGGCGCCTGGTACTCGCGCTGGCAGCCAGCCGCTTCGGGCGCCGACGCCGCCCGGCTTGCGACCCTCGCGGCCCGCATGCCCCACGCGTGCCGCGCGCTTTCGATAAAGTCCGATCGGCCCCCCGACGAGCCTGCAGCGATCGTTCTCGCCTCCGTTCTCGAGTCCTTTGTCGATCAGATCGTCCGGCTTCCGGCCACTCCGGCCCCGGCGCGACACGCCGGCCTGCGGCCACGCAGTTTCGACAGCGTGCACCACGAGTGGCTCCACACCCTTCGCTCCGCCGAAGGACGGATGCACGGCGCCCCGGAAGAGCTCGCCCGGCTTTCTGCGCAGATCGAGGAGTGGCGCAGGCCCGTCGCTGCCACGGCGGCGGCGCCGTTCCGGCTCTGCCTGCGGCTCGAGGAGCCCGCCGGCGAGCCCGAAGGCGCCCTCCCCGCAGCGTCAGCCGACAGCACGTGGCGCGTCCGATACCTCCTTCAGGACGCCGCCGATCCCAGCCTGCTCATTCCCGCCGAGAGCGCCTTTCGGACGAAGGGCGCGGCCTCGACGGCGCTCGAACGCCGGGGCCTCTCGACGCACTTCAATGCACGCGCCTACCTGCTGTCGGCGCTCGGCCAGTGCGCGGCGCTCTGCCCGCGCATCGAGGGCAGCCTTCGCTCGCCGGCGCCATCCGGTTACGACACCGACGCCGTAGGCGCCCACGATTTCCTGACGAACACAGCGTTCCTGCTCGAGCAGGCCGGCTTTGGCGTGCTCCTGCCCGCGTGGTGGACGCGCAAGGGCACGAAGCAACGGCTCGCCGTCCGCGCAACCGTCAAGAGTCCCACACTGCAGACGAGTGCCGGGCTCACGCTCGACCGGATCCTGCGCGTCGATTGGGAAGTCGCGCTCGGCGACGAGAAACTCGGCCTCGCCGAGCTCAAGGCGCTCGCAAAGCTCAAGGCACCGCTCGTACGCGTTCGCGGCCAGTGGGTCGAGCTCAACCCCGAAGAGATCCGCGCGGCCCTCGATTTCTGGACGTCGAAGGGTGAGCAGACCACTGCCCGCGACGTCGTGCGCATGGCCCTCGGCGGCGCGCGGCCGCCTGGCGGGCTCGAGTTCGCGGGTGTGGCGGCGACCGGATGGGTCGGCGATCTGCTCTCGAGGCTTCACGGTGCCGACCGCATCGAGGAGCTGTCGGCGCCGGCAGGGCTTCTTGGCACGCTCCGGCCGTATCAGTCACGCGGCTTCGCATGGCTCGAGTTCATGCGGAGCTGGGGATTCGGCGCGTGTCTGGCCGACGACATGGGACTCGGCAAGAGCATCCAGACGCTCGCGACGATTGCGCGCGAGTGGGAAGCCGGCGAGCGGCGACCAAGCCTCATCGTCTGCCCGACGTCGGTCGTCGCCAACTGGCAGAACGAAGTCGCCCGCTTCACTCCCGAGTTGCCGGTCATGGTGCACCACGGCCTCGAGCGCGCCAGGGGCACGGCTTTTCGGAAAGCCGCAGCCTCTCACGCGATCGTCGTCTCGACATATGCGCTGCTGCAGCGGGACCTCGCGTTCCTCGAAGGCGTCCCGTGGCGCGGCGTCGTGCTCGACGAAGCGCAGAACATCAAGAATCCCGAGACGAAACAGGCCCGGGCTGCGCGTGCCCTGAAGGCCGACTACCGCGTCGCGCTCACCGGCACGCCGGTCGAGAACAACGTCGGTGATCTCTGGTCGATCATGGAGTTCCTAAACCCCGGCTGGCTCGGCACGCAGGCCGAGTTCCGGCGCTCCTTCTTCCTGCCGATCCAGACGACGCACGACCCCGACGCCACGTCGCAGCTCAAGAAGCTGACGGGGCCGTTCGTGTTGCGGCGTCTCAAGAGCGATCGCACGGTCATCGCCGACCTGCCCGAAAAGCTCGAGATGAAGGTCTACTGCTCGCTCACGAAAGAGCAGGCGACGCTTTACCAGGCGGTCGCCGACGAAGCGACCGATGCGATCGCGAGGGTGGACGGGATGGCGCGGCGCGGCCTCGTGCTCGCGACGCTGATGAAGCTGAAACAGGTGTGCAACCATCCCGCGCAGTTCCTCGGCGACAACTCGACGATCCCGGGCCGCTCCGGAAAGCTCGCGCGGCTGACCGAAATGCTCGAGGAGTCGCTCGCCGAAGGCGACCGCGCGCTCGTCTTCACGCAGTTTGCCGTGATGGGAGAGATCCTCAAGCGCCACCTGCAGGAGACTTTCGGGCGCGAAACGCTCTTCCTGCACGGTGCGGTACCGAAGACGCAGCGCGACCGGATGGTCGAGAGCTTCCAGGGCGAGGGCGGGCCGCCTGTGTTCGTGCTCTCGCTCAAGGCGGGCGGCACGGGCCTGAACCTGACGGCCGCGAACCGCGTGTTCCACTTCGACCGGTGGTGGAATCCGGCGGTCGAGGATCAGGCGACCGACCGCACCTATCGGATCGGACAGTCGCGCAACGTCCAGGTGCACAAGTTCGTCTGCGCCGGAACGCTCGAGGAGAAGATCGACGAGCTCATCGAGTCGAAGAAGGAGGTCGCCGACCGCGTCGTCGGCACCGGCGAAGGCTGGTTGACCGAACTTTCGACCGCCGAGCTCAAGAATCTGTTCGCGCTCAGGCGCGAGGCAGTGGGAGAGTAGCGGTATGTGGGGACGAGGACGAGCAAGGCGCCTGGTTGGCAACCGGTACGTGACGAACGCGCCGAGCGAAGTCCAGGGCGGCATCAAGGCACGGTCGAAAACCGGCAGCTTCGGCAAGAGCTGGTGGGCGAAGCGATGGATCGCGGTGCTCGAGGGCTTCGAGATCGGCCCGCGGCTCTCGCGCGGGAAGAGTTATGCGCGACGAGGACAGGTCGCGTCGATCGACGTCACGAAGGGCCGGGTCGTCGCATCGGTGCACGGCTCGCGGGCGATGCCGTACTCGGTCGAGATTTCGGTCAAGGCTCTCGCGGGAGAGGAATGGGCGCGCGTCGCCGAGGCGCTTTCGTCCGAGGTGCTCTTCGCGGCGAAGCTGCTCGGCGGCGACATGCCGCACGACATCGAGAAGGTTTTCACCGAGGCGGGATCGGCGCTTTTTCCAACGACGGTGCGGGACCTCGTGACGCGCTGCACGTGCCCGGACTTCTCGAACCCGTGCAAACACGTGGCAGCGGTCTACTACCTGCTCGGCGAAGAGTTCGACCGCGATCCGTTCCTGATCTTCACGCTGAGGGGGATGACGCGAAACGAGCTCGTCGGACTGCTCGGCGGAGTGGCCGGGGAGCCGGTCGAGGCTTTGTCGGCCGGACACGGCGGGGCGGAACCGCTCTCGGCGGATGCGGAATCGTTCTGGGGTGTTGGCGACGTGCCCGAGGACCTGTACGGCGAGGTGCAGGCACCGCCGGTAGGTGCGGCGCTGATCCGGCGGCTCGGGGGATTCCCGTTCTGGCGGGGGCGGGAACCGTTCGTCGAGTCGCTCGAGCCGCTGTACGCGCGTGCCTCCGAGCGCGCGCTGGACATGCTGGCGGGTGAACCGGCGGGCTCCGAAGACCCTCGGGACGTGTGAGGCGACGCAAGTACCGGAACCGAGCCCTCAAAGCCAGACCCGGAACCGCGCGCGAAGCAAGCGGCCGGCCGTTACGACTCCGGGGGG
>CAZXLQ010000067.1:0-14309 GCA_964641945.1 uncultured Clostridia bacterium | reverse complement strand
AACCGAGCCCTCAACGCCAGACCCGGAACCGCGCGCGAAGCAAGCGGCCGGCCGTGAGCTCCAGAATCCCGGCGACCACCGCCGGCCGCTTGCTGCGCGCGCGGTTCCGGGCCTTGCTGAAGTGTCCCGCTCCGGCCACTTGCGCGCGGTTCCGGGTGGAACGTGGATTGCGTGGGAATACTCGGATCACTTCGCACTTTTCGAGGGGAGGACGATCGTGAAAAACACGTTTTCACTGCTGCTCTTCACTCTGCTCGTCGCGGCCAGCCTCCTCACCGGTTGCGGCACGACGAACGACACCACAACTGCAACCAACTCCGTCCCGCCATCCAACTCGAACGCCTCGACGCCGGCTGCGGTCGCCGACGACCCGACGGCGCGCGTCGCGCAGATTTCGGTCGCGAACGGCATCGTCTCGCTTCGTCCGAGCGACGTCGAGGAGTGGACCCTGGCCGACGTCAACCAGCCGGTCTTCGAGGGCTCGGAGCTCTTCGCGGATGACAATTCGAGCGGCGAGGTCGTTCTCGGCGACAACCGCTACGTGCGATTCACCGACGGCGCCGATCTCGAGTTCACGCAGCTGGATACCGAGAACGTCCAGCTCGACGTGACCGACGGCACCGTCACGCTCGACGTCGACAACCTCGAGCCGTCCGAGCGCTACGAGCTCAACACGCCCGGTGGGGCCATCCTGGCATCGACGGGCGGCGAGTTCCGCGTCGACATCGACAACAATGGCGACACCTGGCTGACGGTCCATCGCGGAACGGCGCAGGTCAGCACGCCGAACGGGTCGTTCGACCTCGCCGAGGGAGACCGCGTGAACCTCAGCGTCGTCGATCCGTCGGCGGTCGAGGTCGTCTCGTACGACCGGACGTCGCCGCCGGATGCCTGGGATCGCTGGAACGACGAGCGCCGGGACTACTACACGAGCTTCGCGGTCGAAAACGAACCGGCGCCAGTGCGCGAGCTTCGCGGCCGTCGCGACATCTACGGTCTCGGTGCGCTCGCAGCCGCCGGCCTATGGCGAACGCTCGACGACGGACGTTGCGTCTGGCACCCGAGGGTGCAGCGCGACTGGTCTCCGTACCAGAACGGCTACTGGAACTATGCACCGCGGGCCGGCTGGACGTGGATCTCGCGCGAATCGTGGGGCTGGGCGCCCTACCACTACGGCCGATGGGATCATGACGACCGGAACGGATGGTACTGGTCCCCGTCGGACGGCGTTTCGAACGGCGGCGACGCGAGGCCGGGGGGCCGGTATCGCTGGCGGCCTGCCCACGTCTACACCTTCCAGCCGCAGAACTCGAAACGAGTGATGTGGGTGCCGCTCGCCTATGGCGAGCCAGAGGTCGCCTACTCGCAGGCGTGGCGGGACAACGACGTGCCGCGCCACGAGGCTGACTTCGTCCCACGGCACCTGCGCGAGCGTCGCGGTGTCGCGTACGTGTCTGACGACGGTTTCAACCGGCGTGAGCGGGCCCGGCGAGCCGACCGGCGGGACTTCGACGGCCTCGAGTCGTACGACGGCGTGCGGCCGGCGATGTACGTCGTGCCGAAGCCCGGACGGGTCGTACCTGAGGATCGCGTAGCGCGGGTTCGGCCGCAGGCGGACATCCGCGGCAGGGGAGTCGTGGTGCGGTCGGACGAACTTGACGACCACCGTGCGCATCGTCGCTCAGCCCGGGCCGACCGCCCGATCCGCAAGGCCGACTCGAAGAGACTCGAGGCGCGCCGATCGGATCGGGATCACGACGGCTATCGCGACCGGGATCGCGACCGCAAGGGCGACCGCGACGGTGACCGGGATCGTGATCGTGACCGCAAGGGCGATCGTGACGGTGACCGGGATCGTGACCGCAAGGGCGATCGTGACGGTGACCGCGACCGTGACCGGGACCGCGACCGTGACGGCCGCGACAGGAACCGCAGCCGCAGAGACTCGTAACCCTGTGGCTCAGGAGAGTGGACAGGATTATCAGGATTGACCGAGGATTCACTGGACTGCTGGGAAAGGAAAAGCAGACTGGAATCCCGTCAATCCTCGGTCAATCCTGATAATCCTGTCTACTCTCCTCGGCACGCCTGGAGTGAGCCCGCGTCGACGACGAGCACGAGCGTGTCGAGCGACGTGACGCGCCGCAGCTTCTTCGGGAACGCCAGGTCCGTGCCTATCAGGATCTCCGCGTCGCCCGGGCCGACGATGAAAACCGAATACCGGTGCGTCGCGATGTCGACGCGGAACCGCAGGAGGACGGGCGTGCCGGCGGTGTATGGATTTGTCCCCGCGACGAACTTCTTCGCATTGCGAGGGTCGATCGTCCCGGACGGCCCGAACCTCACGCCGCACGCCACTCCCTTGAGCTTCGTCTGCGCGCCCGACGCGAGGCCGATTGTCCCGTTCATCCCGCCCGCGCCCGGCGTGACCGTCACGTCGAAGTCGAACGTCCCGGACCGCGAGCCGACCGGGATGTTGCGCACCGTTCCCGCGCCGGCCGATTCGCAGTTGCCGCCCGTCCCGCCGCCGAGCTGCCCCATCACCCACGAGAAGCTGCCCGACACGCGGTGCTCCCACCCGAATTTCCGCCACGGCGACACCCTG
This sequence comes from uncultured Clostridia bacterium, assembly GCA_964641945.1. Lineage (GTDB taxonomy): Bacteria > Acidobacteriota > Blastocatellia > UBA7656 > JADIYM01 > JADIYM01. The sequence goes on along the minus strand of CAZXLQ010000067.1, from coordinate 11,704 downwards.
AACGCCGGCAGGCCGACCGGCGGCGCCGCTGGCCGCGTCCAGTAGTTCACGCCGATGTCGTAGGCGAAGTAGAGATCCGTCGCCGCGTCCGCGAGCGCCGGGTCGGGCGCACCCGTCACCTCGGCAAAATACCCGCCCCACGCGATCGCCGCCGCCACCTCGAGCGCGTGGTCGATGACGTCGCCCTCGCCGCCGTCGAAGCGGTCGGGCGCGCCGTCCGCGCGAACCATGTACGCCGGATACCGCAGCGGCCCGTCGAACGTGTCGTAGAGATGGTCGCTGTCGTTCTTGAGCACAGCCGCCTGCCACCGGCCGGCGCGCCGGACGAACGACGCGATCTCGGCGGATTCCGTGAATGCATACGCGCGCACCATCGCGTCGATCGTGATCGCCGTCATCCACGTCGACGCGACGAGCTCGTCCTCCTCGCCGTCGCCGTGCTGACCGCCGAAGTGGTAGAGCCCACCGTCCACCCGGTTCGCCGGCAGCTGTCCGTCCGCCCCGTTCTGGTGCCAGATGAAATCCGCCGATTGCGAGAGCATGCGGTCGCGATATTCGGCGTCGCCGAAGACTTCGTACGCCACCGTGTTCGCAAGCAGCCGGAACGCCGTGTGGCGCTCGGTCCAGCTTGAAAGCGCCGGACTCCATCGCGTCGGCTCGTCGTTGAGCTCGTGTGCCGAGACGACCCACGGTATCGCGTCGAGCACGGCGTCGTCGCCCGTCATCCAGTGCGAATACGCGAGCGACTCGGCGTAGCTGTACATCGCACTGTTGCCGCCGCCCGAGCCGAACGGATCCGGATCCTTGAGCATGAAGAGCCCGACGGCATTCGGGGGATTCGTCCCGGCGGGCCAGAGCCGCGCGCGGTAGAACTCGGCGTTGCGGACCGCCTCGCGCAGCGGCTTCAGCGTGCCGCTGCGCATCGCGACGACGAACATCGCCGCCGCGCGATCGTATAGCCACGGCTCGAAGTCGGTCTTGTAGGGACAGTCGAACTCGTCCGTCACACGCGGGTCGTCTTCGTTGACGACGGTGAAAAGGTTGTTCTTCGAGGCCCGGTCGAGCTCGAGGAAGCCGTCGTAGTGTTCGGTGGCGTCGAGCACCGCGGGGTCGTCGCGGCCCTCGGCCACGGCCGGATCGAACGGATCCATCCGCGCGGCCTTGAGCGCGCCGTTCGACAGGTGTTCCTTCGGCAGGACCGCGTAGACGTCGGGCTCGAACACGTTGTCGGCCGCCTCGAACGAACCCGTCGTGACGAGGTGCCAGGCGGCGCGTGGGTTCGTCAGCGTCGCGACGTTCCGGGTGCGGTTGCGGACGCCCCACTCGACGGTCACTGTCTCGAAGTTCGGGAATCCCGTCGCGAAGGTGTGGCGGATCTGGATTCGCGCGACGCGCACCGAGGCTCCGTCGAGCGCGGCGTTGGTTGCGTGCCGCCACGGCGTGAGTTGCTCGACGAACGCGGAAATCTCGTTGTTTCCTTCGAGCACGCGAACGGTCGAGAGCTGTGCCACCGTCAACGATCCTCGCGTGAACGGGACGCCGAACGTAACGAGCGTCGCCGCGCCGGTGGTGACGTTCTCAGTCGGATAGAGCCTGACGGCAATGCTGCCCGCGCCTTCGGCCGGCGCGTGAAACGCCTCGACGGCCGCCTGCACGGTCCACGGCACGATCAACAGTGCCGTTTGAGTGGACTGGATTGTCTGGTTTGCACCTAGATCCACAGTTTTCAACAACGTAAATCCTGCGAATCTCGTAAGAATCCTTACAATCCTGTCCACTCTCATCTCCGGTCCCCCAGTCGCACCACGAGCTCGCAGGCGGCGTCGCCCTTCAGCATGCAGGCCGATTCCTCGAGCACGATCGGATCACCATAGAACCGGGCAAGACCCCGGATCAGCCCCTTCGCGAGCGAGCACATCTTCCGCGGCGAATCGTATTCGACGACGACCTCGGTGCTGCTCAGCCGGCGGCACCTGAGTCGAGGAGGGTCGGCTCTCGCATTGCCCGCCCGGATCACGGTGTGAATCGTCTCTTCTACGTGCTCGAGCAGGTCGAGAGTCTTCCACGCCGGATCCACGAGCGACACGAACCGCTCTATGAGCGACGACGCCAGATACTCGCCAAAATCCTCGAGCAGCTCGTGCAGAGGCCTTCCCGTCCGGTCCGCCGCGGCCGCGACGATTCGCACCGCCTCGAGGTCGGGATAGACATGATTCGCAACGTAGTCCTTGTGGCCGATTCCCGAGCCGTCGAGCACAGCCTCCCACTGCCCGGCGCCGTACGTCGCGCCCACGTACTCGCGCAGTTCGACAAAAATACTGCCGTGCATTCTTCACCTCTGGGGGGCTCTGCGCAGCATAGCGAGAGAGTGGACAGGATCACAGGATTTTCCTGTCCACTCTCCTGCGCAATTCCACGCGCGCGTCTGCGGGATTGCGCGCATCGTCGCCGGCTGCCGCGTGTATTCCCGCACAACGCGAAGAGGGTGCCGTCGGAACGCCGCTTGCGTCATGGCAGTCGGGACCCCATGTCGGAAGTGAACTGTCGTCAACCCTGCCAACAAGGAGGGCAGAACATGTCAACCTCACAAGCCATGCAACCCGCGGAGACGAAGGAGAAGGTTCCGGTCGCCATTACGCCGAAGGACCGCTTCATCGAGCTCCTCGATCGTTTCGAGAGAATGCAGAACGAAGTCGCCGATCGCGCCTTCGAGTTCTTCCGCGCCCGCGGCGGAGAAGAGGGTTTTGGTCTCACGGATTGGCTCAAGGCGGAGAACGAACTGCTCGGGCCGATCACCGTCGACATGACGATGAACGAGACCGCGGTCACCGTGAAGGCCGAGATGCCGGAGTTCGAGGCGAAGGACATCGAGATCTTCGTCGAGCCGAAGAGGCTCACGATTCGCGGCCATCGCGAAATGTCGGAGGAGAAGAAGGAAGACGAACGCGTGATGACGGAGCGGTCCACCAGCGAGGTGTTCCGTCGCCTGCCGCTGCCGGCTCGCGTCGATCCGAAGTCCGCCGTGGCGAAACTCGACAAGGGTCTCCTCACGCTCACGATCACGAGGATCGAGATGCCGGAGCCCACCAAGGTCGAGATCAAGGTCGAATAGGCAGCTGAAAGTGGCGGTGTGAACGGCGAACCGGGTGGGCGGGTCGCCGGAGCGCCACCCCTGGCGGGCGAGTCCGGAGAACGGGGAACTTGGTGGTGCACCGTGCGCCGTCGAGAGAAGTAATTCCGGATTCGCCCGCCTCTCACCATCTCGAATCGGAATCCGGCGCTCGCCGGGCCCAGGGGAGGACGCCATGTCGACGCGACGCGAAATGAAAGAGACTGAACCGGTTGAAACACTCCGCGTGATGACGGAGTCCCCGGTGCGAACCGGCGTCAACCGTCACGAGGTCGACTGCTCGGAGTGCGGCGGGCACTTCTACGTCGACGACACGACATACGACCGCATCGCCGAGGCATTGGCGGTGGACCCCGCCGGCGTGCCCTACGTCTGCCAGGAGTGCGAGGACGTCGAGGAGATCTGACAGGAGGAGAGTCGACAGGATTTTCAGGATTTGGGGAGGATTTGCAGGATCAATCTGGGTTGTTCGGGATGTTCCCGTTTACCCGATCAGAATCCTGTCAATCCTCCCCAAAATCCTGTCAAACCTGTCAACTCTCTACTCCTTGCGGATCAACTTCCCGAGCGCAACCCGATCGACAGCCAGCAACTCCGTGATGCGGTCGTGGTTCACGTCCGCCACGATGATCTGGCCGACTTCAGTGGTCGCCTCGCTGAAGATCCCGTGCGACTTCATCTTCTCGACCTGGTAGTAGTTGTCCTCGGTCGGCGACACGTAGTGCACGGAGTCAGCCTTGAACCGATGCACGAGGAACAGGTGCACGAGCGTCATCAGACGCTTCTGCCGCAGCTTCTCGGCGTAGGTGTTCTGGTCGCGTACCGAGAGAATCGAACGGCCCCGGCGGTCGTTTATCGGCGCGAAGATCACGTTCGCGACCTTGTTCTGGTCGCCGTCGAAGATGCCGAGCTCGAGCAGTTCCGAGCCGGCGCGCTGCGGCCTGAGCTGCACCTTGAGCGTAGCGTCGAGCTCGTAGTGCCTGAGCCACATTCCGAGCCAGTCCTCGAGCAGCTTCTTCGGCACTTCCGTCTGCACGAGGTGCTGATGCTGCGTCGAGCCCTTGCCCATCGCCATCGTTGTCGCCGTTCGGCCCGACGTCGCCATGAGCGCCGCGTCCGAACGCGGCCCGCCGACGAGCGTCTGCGGCGTGCGGTACGGTGACTCGACCATCCGCAGCTTCCGCTGCAGCCGGGCGAGCGCGAGCATGCCGTCCTGCTTGAGCGCCGTCGCGAACTCTTCGCTCGCGATGCCGTCGACCTGATGGCCTCCATAGGTGATGAAGTTGAAGACGAACCCGAGCTTGCCCAGCTCCTCCGGGAAACGCCGCATGTCGTCGTCGGTCATGCCGGTCGTGTCCCAGCTGAACGACGGCGAGAGGTTGTAGGCCAGCATCTTGTCGGGGAACTTCGCGTGGATGGCTTCGGCGAACTCGGCGGCGTCCTTGAGGTCGGCCGTCTTCGTCTCCATCCAGAGGAGGTCGGCGAATGGCGCTGCCGCGAGCGACTTCGCGATCGCGTACGGAATGCCGCCCCGGACCTGGAAGTAACCCTCCGGAGTCTTTGCCGCCTCGCAGTCCCAGACGATGACGATGCCGAGCTCGCGGGCCTTCTCGCGCGCGGCGTAAATCGACGCCGTCGCCGCGAATTCCCGCCAGGCTGCGACCGACATCTCGAGCGGCTCGCCCTCGCTCTCGCGGAACTCGAGCACCTCGGCCACGGCGTCGCCGTAGGTCATCAGTCGTGCTTCGTCCTCCCACGCCTCGAGGAACTTGTTTGCAACGCCGTCGAACATTGCATCGAGCGACGTCACCTTGCCCGAATGCCAGGCGTCGGCCGCTTCGGCGGCCACGGCAAAGAGCCCGCGACGGTCGAGCCACTCCATGGCCTGGGCCGTCTCGCCCTCCGGAATCGCGTAGAGCAGGTGTCCGTTGAGCTCCTTCACGCCCAGGTCGTACATGTGACGGATGAGCGCGAGGAACGCGGGCTTGTATGCCGGGACCGCCCGGTTCGTGACACCGAGCAGGAACGGCTGGTCGCGCTCGTCGCCGCGGCCGTCGAGCAGGTTCGCCGCCTCGGCGTCCGTCCGCGCGACGATGATGCCCGCGACGCCCATGACGTCGAGCTGGAACCGCGCGGCGTTGAGCCGCTTGATCTGTTCATCGGAGGCGACGAGCACCTTGCCGCCCTGGTGGCCGCATTTTTTCGTGCCCGGCCGCTGGTCCTCGATGTGGTATCCCGGCACCCCGACCTCGACGAACCTGCGGATGAGGTTGCGGACGTGCGGGTCGCCGCCGTGGCCGGTGTCGGCGTCGGCGATGATGAACGGACGGAAGTCGACCGCCGGTGTCGCGGCGCGCTGCGCATCGGTCATCTTCAGCCGCAGGTAGTTCTGGTTGCGATCGGCCGTCAGCAGTGCGCGGACGAGCGTCGCGGCCTCGTCAGGCACCTGGCTGAGCGGATAGCTGGCGAGGTCCGGTCCCGGATCCTCGGTCGTGTTGCCCTTGGCGGAAGTGGCCCAGCCGCCGAGGTAGATGCCCTCGATGCCCATTCGCTTGAGCGCGACGGCCTGTCCGGGCGAGTAGGGGCCAAATGTCGTGATGCTCTTGCGCTCGGCGAAGAGCTCGCGCATTCGATCGTAGAAGGCCTTTGCGGCCTCGCGCGCGACCGTGTAGTCGGTTGCGATCGTGCCGCGCTGCTCCACAACCTGGCGCGCAGTGTAGAGCCGGACGATCCCGTCGAACCGGGCGCTGTTGAACCAGTCCTCGGTCGCCTGGATGTCGAGATCGAAACGGGTGGCGCTTTCCGGTTTGGACGATGTCATGTGGTGGTTCCTCCCATGCTCCCAACGAAATCGGGGTTCTCTGTGAGCCGAGTCCCGTCTTTCTCGAATGCCTCGACATAGGCCCGTATGCGAGACCTGGCCGTGTCGAGGTCGCCGCTACCGAGGTTCAGGTTCAAGAGATCGATGTACCAGGGCGGTTTCACGGCGTCGGCGACGTACGCGGCAACGATCTCGCGCGCTATCGGCAGCGTCGTCGCCTTCGAATCGTCGTGGACGTCGCGATTGCTCGCCGCAAGCAGCTTCGCGTACTCCTCGTCGAGCAGCCGAGCGAAGAGAGCCGCGTCGAACGTGTCGCCCGCCCGAGCGCCCGTCTCGGCGTCGTCGTCGGTCAGCTGCGCGGCCTTGTGAATCCACTCCCAGAGGATGCTGACGCGGATCTCGCCCGTCGCCATGTCCTCCATGAGGTAGAGCACGTCGTCGTTTCCGAAGAAGTCCGCCGGCTTGAGCGCCGCCGCCTGGAATCCACGAAGGAACGCGTTGCCGTACTGGAGCGCCACGCTCAGCAGGTCGCGGGCGCCACGAACCGTTCGCGGCGCCGGCTCGAGCATCGCGAGCCCGGCGGCGTCTTCGTCGGTGTATGTGAGCGGCGGGAACTCGCGGCCGAGCTGGTTGGCTTCGCCAACGGCTTCCCAGATCGGGCGGACGATGTGGACCATCTTCCAGTGTGCGACCCACTTGCCGCTTGCGCCCGACTTCTGCTCTCGTTCGCCACCCGCCTTCGCCCGCGTCATCCCCGAAGTCACGCCCGCTTCCGAGCCGACCGGAATGTTCGGCTCCATGCCACCCTGCCAGAGGGCGAAGTTGCCGTTGCGATCCGGCGTGTTGACCGCGCGCCGCACCCGATCCTCGTAGGTCCGCATGTAGCCGTAGGTCATCGTGATGGCGTCGATGTTCGGATTGATGAAGTCCGGGTCCCATGCGAGCGCGTCGGCAACGCTGTTTATGTAGTCCCACCGGCCCGTGTTGTAGCCGACGAAGTGGCTGCCGAGCGCCGCCCGGATTTCCATGAGCTGGAACGCCGCTTCGATCTGCTCGACGAGGACGTAGGCCTTGATCGTGCCGTCCGCGAGGCCGAGGTGGTGCTCGAGCGCCGAGAGCATGTCGTTCCAGAGCGCGGCTTCGCCGGCGGTCTGGATCTTGGGCAGATAGAGAACGATCGATCGTCCAGCGGCGCGCAGGCGCTCGTGGTTGTTGACGACGTAGAGGATCAGATCGACGATCGAGGCGGAGAAGCCCGTACCGTCTGCCAGGCGGATGTGGCGGTCGTCGAGGTGGAGTCCGCGGCAGCGGAAGATCGTCGTCGTGAACTCGAGTTGCTCGCGCCAGTCGGCGATGATGGGCCGGCCGAAGAAGCCTTCGGCCCAGCGGTTCATCTCGCCGGCGACGTGTTCGGCGACGCCGAGGAATAGCGGGTCGCGCGCGATCGCGAGCTTGAGGTTGCGCTGGTTGTCGAGCGACATCGTGTCGACCTGACCGAGCGCGTCTTCGCCGTCGAACATCCAGCCGTCGGCGCCAGAAAGCAGCGCGTAGGCGACGTTTCGCAGGCCTTCCTCTGTGGTCGATCGCGGGCGGGCTGCAGGGCCGGTGCCCTGGATCCACTGTCGCTCGAGGTCCGCGGGGATCTCGCTGCCGTCGAAATTGCCGGCCCGGGCATCCGCGACGCGTATCGAAGTGCGGGGGATGATCGAGTCGGCGTGGAGGAAGTTGATCCGCTGCCGGTCGTGGAAGCGCGAGAGGCGCCTCGCCGTGCGCTCCATCATCAGGTTCCGACGATCGCGGTTGAACGGCGCGAGCGCTTCGAGCGCGTCGATGGCGGGGTGCGTGTAAACGTCCGGATAGGCGCGTAGAACGCCGTCGCGGAATTCGAGGCTGCGTGTCATCGTGTCCTCGACTTTCAGTCCGTCCGGTGAGATGGCCCCATCTTAGGCTCGATGACGCACTGCGTCAACATGGGAGAGTGGACAGGATTTCAATCCTGCAATCCTGTCCACTCTCCTACTTCGCCATCGGGTAGATCGGTTCTATGTCGACGGGGACGCCCTTCAGGCGGTCGAGGGACGCCTGCATCTCGGGCCGGACGATGCCGTATTTGTCGATCAGGGCCTTGGCCCTCGCGTAGGACCCCTCGGCCTGCAGCGTCAGGATCTCGGCTGTCAGCTTGCGGACCCCGTCGCGGATCTTCTCGGGGACGATCACGAACGTGCCCGTCTTCGCGTCGTAGCGGATCGCGCCCTCGTCGATCAGGTAGTTGAACTGGATTGCAACGCCCTTGCCGTGCGCCTCCTTGATGCCGAACCGCACCGACCGGAAGATGCTCGAAAGGAACGTCGTGTACATCGTCTGCTCTAGCTGTTTGTCGAGGACGCCCTTGTCGACGAGCGTCTGAAGTGCCCAGAGGCCCGAAATGTCGGCCTTCGCTTCCTCGATCGCCGAATACAGCTCCTTGAGCTCGCCACGGACGGTCGTCTGGCGCCCGTCGACCGTGATCACGTTCGGTCCGATGCCGTGCAGCAGCTCGTGCATGAGCACGTGCGTGAAAAACGCGTCGAACTTCACGTTCTTCTGGTCCTTCGCGGCGAGCACCACGCGAGAGATCGGCACGAGGGTCTTCGCAAACTTGGCCTCCTGCACGTTCTTGAGCATCACTCGCTTCGAGCCCTTCTCGGCCACCACGCGTTCGTCGTTGGGCAGGTTGAACGCGGCCGTCTGCACGCCCGAGTTCCCCTCGCCGGAGCTGAACACGACGTTGACGACGCGGATAGGAGCGCCGCCGCCGATCTTCGGGTTGCGGTACTTCGGATCGATCGGAAGCTGGTCCTCGAGTCCCTGCAGCTCGGCGCCGAACTTGTGGAGCTTCTGCGACTCGGCCTCGTCGCGAAGGGTGACGTACGCCTCGAATGCCGCCTTGTAGCCGTACAGTTCGTCCGAATAAGTCTCGTACGGCCCGATCGTGACGTCGATCGGCGCGTCGAGGTCCATCCACGCGACGTCGCTCGCGTAGTAGTCGTCGGAGCCGAATGCGTCGGCGCGTTTTTCGAGGTAGCTGCGCAGCGTCGCGTTGTCGGTCAGTGCCGCGGCCTCGCGCAGGAGCTTCGCCGCGGGGACGAGGTACTCCTTGTATTCCTCGGAGTAGGGCGCGAGTCGCAGCTTGCCGTCGGCGCCGCGCCGGATGGCGTGGAAGAAGCCGGTCGCCTTGGCCTTGTCGGCTTCGGAGAGGGTCGCGACCCAGGCGTCGAACTCGGCCTTCGTCATGTCGTCGGGGTAGTGCGCGGCCTGAGGCGGCTTGTGCGCGGGAACGCCGTCGATGAACGCGTTGTTTTCGTCGAGCTGCGACCAGGGCCCCTGGCTGATGCGCAGGTAGCGGTAGCGCGCCTGTCCGAGTGGCGTGCGGTCGGCGGCCATCTTCGCGAAGAGTGCGGCGTTGCCGCTCCAGACCTGGCGGCGGAAGAGCGGATCGAAGAGCTTTGCCGCCTCGATGATCTTCGCGAGGGCCTTGCGGTCGCCGGCGGAGAGCTTGCTCGTGTCGGCGGTGATGACGGTCGGCGAGAAGCGCGCGATTTTCGCCTTCATCGCGGCGACGTCGCCGGGCGCGGATTTGGCGCCGGGCCGGGCTGCCGGCCCGCCTGCGAGCACGTTCGAGGAAACCGCCGATACGAGGAAGAGAGCGGCAAGAACCGCCGCGCGCCGCGAATGTCGCATGATGAGTTCATCCTTGTGCAATAGGGATAGCTGGCAGTCGCAAGGATACTCGCACCGCCGGAATCGCGCATGACCTGATGCCGACTCTGCTTTGCGTCTCTGCGAGTTCTTTTGCGTCTTTGCGAGAACCTGGACTTGAGTCAGGTTCTCGCAAAGACGCAAAGGACTCGCAAAGGCGCAAGGTTCAGAGAATCGGGGCCGTCCCTTCTAGCTCGCCGCGGCCCCGCCCTCGACCGGCGCCGCCGACCGCACGCCGTCCGACACACCCGCCTCGTACACCTTGAAGTTCTGATTGAACAGGTGCGCGAGCTTGTTCGCCGTCGCGTCGTACGCCGCCTTGTCCGCCCACGAATTTCGCGGAATCAGGATCTCGGACGGCACGTTCGAGCACTCCGACACGACCTCGAACCCGAACACCGGGTCCTTGACCGTCGGCGCCTTCGCCAGCTCTCCCGAATAGACCGCGTCGAGGATCGCACGGCTGTACTTCAGCTTCACCCGGCTGCCGACGCCGTACGAACCGCCGCTCCAGCCCGTGTTCACGAGCCAGACGTTGGCGTTGTGCGCCTTCATCTTCTCCGCAAGCAGCTCCGCATATTTCCCCGGGTGCCACACGAGGAACGGTCCGCCGAAACACGGCGAGAACGTCGCCTGAGGCTCGGTGACGCCGATCTCGGTGCCCGCAACCTTCGCGGTGTAGCCGCTGATGAAGTGGTACATCGCCTGCTCCGCCGACAGCTTGCTGACTGGCGGCAGCACGCCGTACGCATCGCACGTCAGGAAAATCACGTCGGTCGGATGGCCGGCCATGCACGGCAGCTTCGCGTTCGGGATGTATTCGATCGGGTAGCAGCCGCGCGTGTTCTCGGTGATGCTCGTGTCCGTGTAGTCGACCTCATTCGTGAGCTTGTCGTAAACGACGTTCTCGAGGATCGACCCGAACCGAAGCGCCTGGAAGATGTCCGGCTCGTTTTCGGCCGTCAGGTTGATCGCCTTCGCGTAGCAGCCGCCTTCGATGTTGAAGACGCCCTCGTCGGTCCAGCAGTGCTCGTCGTCGCCGATGAGCAGGCGGTTCGGGTCGGCCGACAGCGTCGTCTTGCCGGTGCCCGAGAGGCCGAAGAGCACCGACGAAGCGCCCGTGGCCGGGTCCGCCGTCGCCGAGCAGTGCATCGACAACACGCCGCGTTTCGGCATGAAGTAGTTCATCATCGTGAGCACGCCCTTCTTCATCTCGCCGGCGTATTCCGTGCCGAGGATGACGAGTTCGCGAGACTCGAGCGACAGGTCGATCGACGTCTTCGACGTCATGCCGGGCGTCAGCCGGTTCGCGGGGAAGCGGCCGGCGTTGTAGATGACCGCGTCGGGCTCGCCGAAGTCCGCGAGTTGCTCGGCCGACGGACGGATGAGCATGTTGTGCATGAAGAGCGCGTGGTACGGGCGCGCGCAGATGACGCGGATCTTGAGACGGTAGTTCGGATCCCAACCGGCGTACGCATCGACGCAGTAGAGATGGTCTCGCGTGTTGAGGTAGTCCTTCGCACGTTCGAGGTTGATGTCGAACGTCTTGCGGTCGATGTCGATGTTGACGGGGCCCCACCACACGTCGGCTTCGCTGGCCGGGTCGCGCACGACGCGTTTGTCCTTGGGCGACCGGCCGGTCCGTTCGCCGGAGTAGGCGATCAGGGCGCCGGTGTTCGAGATGGCGGGATCGTCGTCGTAGGAAAGGGACTCGGCATAGAGCTTCGCCGGGTTCAGGTTGCGTCGAATGTCGGCGACGGTAATCCCGTACGCGCTGAGATCAAAGCTGCTCATCTCGTCTTCTCCTTGGAGCGTGCACAGCGGCGGATATCCAGGCGACTGGTGACGGTCGCCACGCGCGACCTGCGCGGGAAGCCAATGTACCAGCATGGGCCCGGCATGGGCGAGAGGGCAGAGGAGGAGAGTTTCTCGCAGAGACGCAGAGGGCGGACGCAGAGGCGCAGAGTGTGTAAAAAATACAAAGGGGGGCTGGGGGCGCCCGCTGGGGCGTTGCG
>CAZXLQ010000066.1:0-19945 GCA_964641945.1 uncultured Clostridia bacterium | reverse complement strand
CGCTGAGGAATCCGCATCGCGCCAGGGCAGCTCGGTCGGTTCGCAACGAACGTCGCGCACGGCGAGCGGGTGGTCGCGCTCCAACGGGCGCCGTTGCGACTCGTGATTGGACAATCGGCGCAGCGACTGCGAGAGCTCGTCCGGCGGCACCCAGAGTTCTCGTGCCGCCTCGTTGAAGCGGGTTCGCGCCTGCTCGTCGAGCGCAGGGTTCGCGCCCAACGGCAGGTTGTGCGAAAGATTCGTCCCGGCGCCGGGGAATCCGTACCCCTTGGGGGCCTGCGCAATCGTGTAGTGAAGGGCGGCGGGATATTCGAGCGCACCCGCGTGGGCGGCGGCCGCGCACGCAGCCAGGCGTGCTTCCGCCTCCAGGATGGCCCATGCAAAGGCAGCGGGATCGGTGCCATCGATGACGATCGGGTCAAAGCCGTTCAGGCGCAAATGATCGGTGAACCAGGCGACGCCCCCATCCTGTTCCATCGAGCTGCGCTGCTCGATGCGGCGGCCGTTGAGGATCATGATCGGCACCGCCAGCCCCGTGTCCTGCGCCCGCCACCAGCGCGGAGCCCAGTCCGCACCCCGTTGCTCTTCGAACGCGCCGTCGCTCAGGAAAGCGACGAGCGTTTCTCCCGGCATCGGCATGTGCACATACTGCAGCTCGGCGAAACCGAGATATCCGCCTTCGATGAGACCTCCGGCTGTGTGCGCATTGACATGGCTGCCGAGCGGGACGCCCGGTTCGCCATCGGCGTCGATCGCGTAGGAGTAAAAATCGGTGCACAGGCGGGAAAGGCCCGTGTCGGAGACGTCGTAGCGCTCCGCTTGTTCGGGGTGCAGGTTGCCGGTCAGCGCATTCACGGCCTCGATGGCGGCAACGCTGTGTCCCTGGCCCATCAGCCACGAACGAGTCCGTCCGGTGAGCGCATTGGCGAGCAGATAGCCGACGTACGCCGGCACCATGTTCAATGAGCCGCCGACGTGCCCCTCGGGTGTCTGCTTGAAATCGCCGGCTTGTACCGGTTCGCCGTCGAGTCGTACCCGTCGGGTATAGCTCATGTGCACGACGAGCCACATCGCGGCGCTGGCGAGGCGGTCGGCCGCAGCGAAGAGCCGCCACACGTCGACAGGCGCGTCGGCGGGCTGGTGCTCGAGTGCCACCTCGTGCACCAGGCGACGAACGCGCAACTGCGTCGCATCGTCGTGCTGGATTGCACCGAACCCCTTCGTCCACCGTGCAAACTCTTCATCGCGCAGACGTGCGCTCGCCGCCGCTGCGGCGAGGCGGTGCATTTCATGCGACGGCAGCGAGCCACGGGCTTCGTGTCGGTACGGGAATGGCCGGGAGCCGTCGGGAACCTCCTCGCTCCGATCGGTCGGAACGGTGCTCATGCCCGTTGTCTCCCTTTTCACGCGGACCTGGTCCGGGTGATTGCGCCAAACCTCGGCCAGAAGCGCGGGGTGCGCTGCGCATACTCCCGCCATTGCACGCCGAAGCGCCGTTCCACTTCACGCTCCTCGGAAAGCGCCAAACGCACGTACATCACGCACAGGATGGGAAACATCGCCAGCGTGAGAAGCGTCGGCCACTGCAGCAGAAAGCCGAACATGATCAGCACGAAGCCGGCGTATTGCGGATGTCGCATTCTTGCGTAGGGTCCGGTCGTTGCGAGCGTTCCCGAACGCTGACTCGCATAGAGCACCGTCCAGGAGGACGACAGAAGCCAGAAGCCCCCGCCGATGAACACCGCGCTCAGCAGGTGAAACGGCCCGAAGTGCGGATTTGCGCGCCAGCCGAACATCATCTCGAGCAGGTGGCCGGCGTCGTGCGACAGAAAATCGACTCCGGGGAACTTCGAGCCCAACCAACCGGACAGCAGATAGATCGTCAGCGGAAAGCCGTACATCTCGGCGAACAACGCGACCAGGAATCCGGAGAACGCGCCGAAGGAACGCCAGTCTCGGCTCGACTGCGGCTTGGCGAAGCTGAAGGCGAAGATGATGAACACCAACGAATTGATGACCACCAGGGACCAAAGCCCATAGGCCGGTACATTGTCGTGCGACATGCTCGTTCTCGTTGGCGTGTTCAGTGCTTGTGTGTCGGTTGCTGCGACGAAGAGCGCGTCGAAGCGTCCGAACCGGAATCACCCCCGCCATGACCTCCATGTCCGCCGTGGAAGAAATGCATCAGCGGACACAGCGCAAGCAGGAGGAAGGGAAGCCAGCCCAGCAGATGCGCGCGATGTTCGGCGAACAGGAAGAAGGCGCCGATGGCGAGGAATCCGTAGAACACCCAGGAGGCGGCGCGTCGGCCGCCTTCGCCTTGACCGGAATCTCGTTGTGAGTGGTTCGACATGGTTTGCCTCGTTCTCGATTCGGCTAACGCCAGTATGACGCTGAGGAAGTGGTGGTCGGATGACGCATGCATTACATATGCGTAATGCAAAGCGTGGATTACATGGAAGTAATCCCGGGGTCATCTCAGGGCCGGGTCGAAGAAGGACAATCGATTCACCGGGCCTTCGTCTTGTGCCAGCCGTTGCTTCCCGGTACAGCGGCGAAGGAGCTTTCGATGTCGAATCCCGAAGTGGTCCTCTGCGCGGCTGTGCGCACCGCGATCGGCAGCTACGCCGGCGCGCTGAAGGACCTTCCTGCCACCGATCTCGGTGCAGTTGCGATTCGCGAGGTGCTCGCGCGAACGGGCTTGAGGGGCGATGACATTGATACGGTTGTCATGGGCCAGGTCGTTCAGGCCGGCGCGAAGATGAATCCCGCGCGCCAGGCCGCAATTGCGGCGGGTATCGCTGAAACCGTCCCGGCGATGACCGTGAATCGTGTATGCGGATCGGGCGCACAAGCAATTGCGACGGCAGCTCAGGAGGTCATGCTCGGTTTCGTCCAGTGCGCAATCGCCGGTGGCATGGAGAACATGGATCAGTCGCCGTACCTGATGCACGGCGGGCGATGGGGCTACCGGATGGGGGACGCGCAGATCCACGACAGCATGCTGCGCGACGGGCTGAATGATGCGTTCAGCGGCCAGCATTCGGGCTGGGTGACCGAAGATCTGGTTTCGAAGTTCGAGATTTCTCGCGAGGCCCAGGATCGTTGGGCGTTGCGTTCGCAAACGCGATTCAGCGGCGCGCAGGCGGCCGGCAAGTTCGACGCGGAGATCACACCGGTCGAAATCCCGACGCGCAAGGGACGCTTCATTTTCGAGCGGGACGAACACAATCGCCCCGATATGACGCTCGAGTCACTCTCGAAGTTGAAGCCGGCCTTCCGCAACGACGGCACCATCACGGCGGGCAACGCTCCGGGCCTGAACTCCGGGGCGGCCGCGTTGATCGTGGCCGACGCCGCCTGGGCGGAGAAACGCGGCCTGGAACCTATGGCGCGCCTCGTGGCCTACGGCGTCGGTGCGGTCGAGCCGGGCATGTTCGGACTCGGTCCTGTGCCGGCCGTACGCCAGGCAATCGAGCGAGCCGGTTGGCGGCCCGGCGACATCGAGCGAGCGGAAATCAACGAGGCGTTCGCGGCCATCGCGCTCGCGCTCGCAAGGGAACTGGGTTTGTCGGAGGAGGTTGTGAACGTCGAGGGCGGCGCAATCGCGCATGGACACCCGATCGGCGCCACGGGGGCGGTGCTGACCACCCGGCTTCTCCATTCGATGCGCCGCGACGACGTCCGCCGCGGTCTGGTAACGCTTTGCATCGGCGGGGGCCAGGGTATTGCACTCGCGCTCGAGGCGGTTCGGTGACGAGTGAGTGAGAAACGATACCGATCACGGCCCGCACGGCGCCCACACTACGCACGCCGAAGCAGCGCCGCCCATGCACGAGGGCGGGCACGCGCCCGACGCCCATGACAAGCACGCCGGCCACAGCGTGTCGATGTTCCGCAACACGAGGCCGGCGACATCGTGCTCGTGCGCAGCGATCCGCGCGACGTGCCGCGTATCGTGAATCTCTCGCGCGCGAGCTACCGCAAGATGATCCAGAACCTGTGGTGGGCTGCGGGCTACAACATCGTCGCGATCCCGCTCGCGGCGGGCGTGCTCGCGCCGTGGGGCGTGCTGCTCACTCCGGCGGTCGGCGCGGTGCTGATGTCGCTGAGCACGATCATCGTGGCGGTCAATGCGCAGCTCCTGCGGCGCGTGCGGCTGTGAACGACTCAACGCGACGCGTTTTCGGCAACGGCACGCAGCGTGCAAGTAACCAGGAAGGCATAGACGACACATGAGCACCGACGAAACGAAACCCATCCATTTCAATCCTCTCGAGCTCGGCGGATGGCGCCTCGCGCAGGCCGCGACGGAGTACGCCGTCGACGCCTGGCAGCGCGGCGCGCTCTACGCCGACGTGATGCGCCGGCGCGGCAACCAGTACCGGGAGCACCTCCACGAGGCGGTGCCGCACGTGCTCGACTTCCCCTTCGAGCCGGTCATGTCGGGACGCGATCTCGAGCGGCCGGTCAACTACTGGCTGGTCCGCATCCTGCTCTCCGAGGGCGTGACCACCGATCCGCGCAAGCGGCCATTCGTGGTGCTCGATCCGCGGGCCGGACACGGGCCGGGCATCGGCGGCTTCAAGGCTGACAGCGAGGTCGGGGTCGCCCTGCGCGCCGGCCACCCCTGCTATTTCGTCGGGTTCCTGCCCGACCCGGTGCCGGGACAAACGGTCGAGGACGTGATGCGCGCCGAAGCAGCATTCCTGGAGCGTGTCATCGCTCTGCACCCGGAGAGCGAGGGCAAGCCGGTGGTGATCGGCAACTGCCAGGCGGGTTGGCAGGTCCTGATGACCGCCGCGATGCGGCCGGAGCTCTTCGGCCCGATCATCGTGCCCGGCACGCCGCTCTCGTACTGGGCCGGCTGGCGGGGCAAGAACCCGATGCGCTACGCCGGCGGGTTGCTCGGCGGGAGCTGGCTGACGGCGCTCACCAGCGACCTGGGCGCCGGCCGCTTCGACGGCGCGTGGCTGGTCGCGAACTTCGAGAACCTCAATCCCGCCAATACCCTGTGGACCAAGCAGTACGACCTGTACGCCAAGGTGGATACGGAGGCCGAGCGCTATCTCGGCTTCGAGCAGTACTGGGGCGGGTACGTCTTCCTGAGCGACGTCGAGATGCAGTGGCTCGTCGACAACCTGTTCGTCGGGAATCGCCTGGCGACGGCGGAACTGATCACCTCCGACGGCATCCGCCTGGACCTGCGCAACATCCGCTCGCCCATCGTCGTGTTCTGCTCGATGGGCGACAACATCACGCCGCCGCCCCAGGCGCTCGGCTGGATCATCGACCTCTATCGGGACGACGCCGACGTAAAGGCGCACGGCCAGACCATCGTCTACGCCCTGCACGAGAGCGTCGGCCACCTCGGCATCTTCGTGTCGGGAAGCGTGGGACGCAAAGAGCACAAGGAGTTCGGCGACAACATCGACTATATCGACGTGCTGCCGCCTGGCATCTACCACGCCAGGCTGGACGCGAAGACGGAGCACACCCTCAACCCGGACCTCGTGGTGGGGGACTACGTGCTCGCGTTCGAAAAGAGCGGGGTCGAGGAGGTGCGCAAGATCGTCGCGCCGGATCCGGAGTCGGACCGGCGATTCGCGGCGGCGGCCCGCATCTCCGAGATCAACCTGGGCCTGTACCGAACTTTCCTCCAGCCGCTGGTGCGCGCAGCCGTCACCCCCCACTGGGCGGAGTCGCTGCAGCGGCTGCATCCGTTGCGCCTGTCCTACGAGCTGATGTCTGACGCCAGTCCGCTGTCGGGTCCGATCGCCAAGGGCGCCGACAAAGTGCGCGAGAACCGCGCGCCGGCGAGCGCCGCCAATCCGTTTCTGCAGCTGCAGGAGATGTTCTCGCAGGCCGTCGCGAGATCGCTCGACCAGTGGCGCATGATCCGCGACGACGCCTGCGAGAAGACCTTCGAGGCGATCTACGGCTCGCCCTGGATCCAGGCGCTCGCCGGGCTGAACGCCGATGACGGCGCCGCCCCCCGACCCCATCCGGGGGTGACGCCCGAGCATCGGGAGTACGTCGCGCGCGAAGTCGAAAGGCTGCGCGCCAGCCTGGCCGAGGGCGGCGCGGTCGAGGCCGGGCTGCGGGCGATCGGCTTCATCACTCGCTCGCGCGGCGAGGTCGACGAGCGCGGGTTCAACATCCTGCGCAAGTTCCGCGAGGTCCATTGCTGCCGCATCCTTCCCCTTTCGAACTATAAGCAGATGATTCGCCAGCAGGCGCTGCTCATGGACCTTGACGAAGATGCCGCAGTGACTGCGATCCCTGCGCTGTTGGAACAGGCCGATCCGGCCGACATTCGGGACGTGGCCGCGATCGTCGAAGAGGCGGTGGCGGCTTCGGCGGAACAGACGCCGGAAGAACGGCAGCGCCTCGAACAGATGCAAGCGCTGTTCGAGGCGGTGGCGCGGAGCCCGAAGGGGGCGCGCGCATCGAGCGCCGTCGCCGGCGCCGTCGCCGGATCGGACGGGAGACGCAAGGTGCCGACGGCTATCACCAAGACTGCACAGCGAGGGCGTGGGACGCCGCGATGAGGCGGATCGAGATCACGTTCTGGCGCGCGCTCGAGCGATGGATCGGCGGCCTGGACAAAACGTACGGGTGGGCGGCGGCCACCCATCTTGGCAAGCCAGTGACGAATGCGCCGAGAGCGAGGGCCGCCATCGTGACGATCGCGCGTCGAACCTCCTTCGACGATCGGGGCTTTTTTTCAGGTTTATTTCGTATATACTGGAAATATGGAAGAGTGTGACGTGATCCGCACCCTCGCCGCCCTCGGGCAGCCGCTCCGCCTGAAGGTATTCCGCGCCCTGATCGTCGCCGGCAGGGATGGGTTGACGCCGGGAACGATGAGCGAGGCGCTCGAGGTCCCCGCCGCAACCCTCTCGTTCCATCTGAAGGAGCTCGCGGGTGCCGGGCTCGTAACCCAGGAACGTGCAAGCCGGCACTTGATCTACCGCGCCGACTTCGAGCGGATGAACGCGCTGGTCGGCTTCCTCACCCGCAACTGCTGCCAGGGCGAGGCGTGCCTGCCCGCCGCTGCCGCTCTATGCGGCGAGCCGTGACGACACGTCGATGACCATGAACATCCTGATCCTGTGCACGCACAACTCCGCCCGGAGCGTGCTGGCCGAGGGCATGCTCAACCATTGGGCCGAAAGGTTTCGGAAGGACGTGCGCGCCTACAGCGCGGGCAGCTCCCCGAGCGGCCGCATCAATCGTTTCGCTCTCGAGTCGCTGCAGGCAGCAGGCATCGAGACCGAAGGCTACCGAAGCAAGAGCTGGGACGAGTTCGGGCACGATTCGGCACCGCGCATGCGTGCAGTGATCACCGTCTGCGACAGCGCGGCTGCCGAGGTGTGCCCCTTCTGGCCTGGCAGCCCGGTCAAGGTTCACTGGGGCTACCCCGATCCCTCGAATGCGCCCGGAGGCGACGAGGCCAGGCGGCAGGCTTTCCAGCTCACGCGCCAGGCGATCGGGTACCGGATGCTGCAGTTGCTGCAGTTGCCCCTCGACTCGATGAGCGACGCAGATCTTCAGCGTTCGCTCACCGACATCTCCTCAAACTAGGTTTCGAATGAGCACATCGCAACTGTGGGGTGCGCAATCACAGGTTGCCTGCCATGACTGAATCCGTTTCCAGAAGCATGTCCTTCCTCGACCGCTATCTCACGGTCTGGATCTTCGCCGCGATGGGGCTCGGCGTCCTTCTGGGTCAATTCGTGATCACCGATCCGGAGACGTTCTTCGCGCCGCTCACCGTCGGCACCACCAACCTGCCCATTGCCATCGGCCTCATCCTGATGATGTATCCGCCGCTCGCAAAGGTGAAGTATTCGCAACTCCCGAAGGTGTTCGCCAACAGACGCATCCTCAGCCTCTCGCTCGTGCAGAACTGGATCGTCGGTCCCGTACTCATGTTTCTGCTTGCAGTGATTTTTCTGCGGGACCATCCGGATTACATGGTCGGCCTGATTCTTGTCGGAATTGCCCGTTGCATCGCAATGGTGCTCGTCTGGAACGAACTCGCGAAGGGCAGCCGCGAATATGCGGCGGGCCTGGTCGCACTCAACAGCATCGCGCAAATCCTCTTCTACAGCGTCTTCGCATGGGTCTTCATCACTGTGCTGCCCCCCTACTTCGGCCTCGAAGGTCGTGTGGTGGAGGTCGCAATGGGTGACATCTTCTGGAGCGTGATGATCTATCTCGGCATTCCGTTCACCGCAGGCGTGCTGAGCCGCGTGCTTCTTGTGCCGTGGAAGGGCGAGGAGTGGTACGAGAAGAAGTTCATCCCGCGAATCTCGCCGCTCACACTCGCTGCGCTTCTCTTCACGATCGTGGTGATGTTCACGTTCAAGGGCGAAGCCATCGTGCAGTTGCCGATGGACGTGCTGCGAATCGCGATTCCGTTGACGATCTACTTCGTGGTGATGTTCCTGGTGAGTTTCTTCATGGCAAAGAAGCTCGGAGCCGATTACCCACGCAGTACTTCGCTGGCCTTTACATCCTCGGGCAACAATTTCGAACTCGCGATTGCGGTGGCGATCGCTGTCTTCGGCCTCAACTCCCCGGTAGCCTTCGCAACCGTGGTCGGCCCGCTCATCGAGGTGCCCGTGTTGATCGGGCTAGTGCATGTGGCGCTCAGGCTGCGCTCCCGCTTTGCGCTCGGCGTCGGTCCCGAGGAGGCGCGGGCTTGATGCTCATCCACTCGACATGCCCGGCGGTGGCGGGACGCACTGCTATCCACGGAAGATTGAATCCGGCATGAAGTCGATCGGTTCGCAAGCCGACTTCGCGCGGGCCGAGCACCTGAACAAGGACTGCTTCTGCATCGGCCTGGACGAGGCCGCATTGCGTTCGGTTCTCGAACGGCAGCTGAATGCTCCGGCGCTGTACGAGCTCATCCGCGAGCGCTGTCCCCACCTCTTCTCGGCTCGCCCGGTATTCGTGTCCGAGAGCCAACTGCGCCGCATGGCGGCGGTGGTTCGAGCGGTCGAGTATGTCGTTGCACTGCCGGGGTATCGCGACGAAGTCCTGGCGCGCTCTCCGGAGATCGCACGTCACGACCCGGGCGGCGCGCGAAGCGCGTTCTTCGGGTACGACTTTCACCTCGCGGGCGATCGCCTCGGTCTCATCGAAATCAATACGAACGCAGGCGGTGCAATGCTGAACGTCGTGCTCGCGCGAGCGCAGCGCGCCTGTTGCCCGCCGATCGAGCCGCTGGTGCCCACGGATGCGGATGCCGAAGCCTTCGAGGACCAGATTGTCTCGATGTTTCGCAACGAGTGGCAGGCGAGCGGCAGGACGTCACCTCTGCGCACGATTGCGATCGTCGACGAAAACCCCGAGCAGCAGTACCTGTACCCCGAGTTCCTGCTGTTCCGCAGCCTCTTCGAACGTCACGGCATCCACGCGATCATCGCCGGCCCCGAGTCGTTGCGCTGGCGCGATGGACGCCTGAGGCACGGCGAGACCGTCGTCGATCTCGTCTACAACCGCCTCACTGATTTCGCGCTCGAAGGCGAGGCCGTTGCCGCGCTGCGCGAGGCGTATCTGGAGCACGCGGTCGTGCTGACGCCTCACCCTCGGGCTCATGCGCTCTACGCGGACAAACGCAATCTTGTGCTGCTCACCGATCGCGCCTGGCTCGACGAACTCGGCGTACCCGAAGCGACGAGCGACATCCTCATCGAGAACATCCCCAGGACCGAACTCGTACGGGCAGAGGCGTCGGATCGCCTGTGGAGCAGTCGAAAACAGCTGTTCTTCAAGCCCGCCGCCGGATTCGGAAGTCGCGCCGCATACCGCGGCGACAAGCTGACGCAGCGCGTGTGGCAGGAGATCCTGTGCGGAAACTATGTGGCGCAGGAGATCGTACGGCCCGGGGAACGCGCCATTGGCGCGGAAGGCGCGGCGCAGGTCCTGAAGTTCGACCTGCGCAGCTACGTCTATGCAGGCGAGGTGCAGTGGACGGCTGCGCGGCTGTACCAGGGGCAAACGACGAATTTCAGGACGCCGGGAGGCGGCTTCGCGCCCGTCTATAAGCGGTGAACGGATTCCGGCGATGAGCGCGGTTGCGCGGGAGCACTTCTGATGAACAAAGTACCAGGTAGGATGGAGGCGACGGACTCCCTCCCCTTCAATGCTTCCGTCACCCCACAGTGCTTTCGGGGCCAGCGCCTGACAACCTCACGAATAACTTCGATACACCGAAGTCGTTCCGTTTCGTTCAACAAGCAGAACTTCGTAAGCATCCTTTCGGCCGCCATACTCCGGACCGTCCATGCCGGGTGACCCGATCGGCATACCGGGCACCGCCAATCCGATCGCTTTCGGCTTCTCGCTCAGCAAACGTCGAATGTCGCCGGCGGGAACGTGTCCTTCGATCGCGTAGCCCGCGACCACGGCGGTGTGGCACGAGCCGAGTTTCTGAGGGATCCCGACTCGAGCCCTCGCATTCGTATTGCCGCTGTCGTTGACCGTCACGCGAAAGCCGTTGTCTTGCAGGTGCCTCACCCAGTCCTTGCAGCAGCCGCAGGTCGGGCTCTTCCAGACCTCGACGGACGGCATCGACGCCTGCGCGGCGGCCCAGCTTGGGAAGCCAGTGACGAACGCGCCGAGAGCGAGAGCCGGCATCGTGACGATCGCGCGTCGAACCTTCTTCATCGGATGCTCCACGTAGGCCGAGGTCGAGAGGTGGCGGCAAGGCGCGAAATGCGATGCCGCGCGATTTTCCGCTCCGCTGGTCAGCTACAGCAGCATCCGCCTCGTGCGCCTTTGGACTGCGTCGTCGAGGAAGAGGAAGCGGGCGCGCCCGCAAGGCGGGATGGATAGCCGGCGTCGGTCAAAGCATTGATAAGCGCGCTGGCCGAAGGCTCGAACGTCCCCGTTACTCGAGCACGACCGGCCCCGAGGTCGACGGCTACTGTTGCAACGCCCTCGATGGACTCGAGCGCACGTCTGACCCGGGTGACGCACGAGTTGCACGTCATTCCGTCGATACCGAGTTCTACCGTGTTCATGAAATCATTCCCTTGATTCAAGCGTTTGTACCCGTCGTCCTCGACGCTCTTGATACGTATTCGACCTGTTCGCCTGGTTCCCGACAGCGCGCTCACTGCTGTTTGTGGAATTTGCGGTGGTCGTGCAGTGGCGGCCTATCGGGTGGTGCGTGGTCCACGCCCGCTTCAGCCTGCGCGCAAGGTGTAAGCCACCTTGGCGCAGCGCCGCGTTCGACGCCATGATCGTGCTGCAACCTGGCTCTCGTGCACTCATCCGAAGCACGGGCACGGGCGGCGGAGCGGGCAGCGGAATCTGCCGACGGTTGCTCCTGCGCGGAAACGTCGCCGAGCCGAGCCACCCGAGGCGGCAGCGTCGACGCCGCGGCGCCGTTTTCGGCAGCAATCTCGAGAACCGCGGGAACACTCTGCTCGATGTTCGAAAAACTGGGCACGGACTGCGCAGCCGCAGACGTTGTGCTCGCTGCGAGGGCGATGGCGACGATGGTGAGTGTGTTCAAAAACATTCCGGCTTCCTCCTTGCGACGTTTCCAATTCTTCGTCGCACACGCATCACTCTATGGGTGCCCTGCCAACGGGAACCGGTCAGGGAGGTTACATTTCGTTCATGTTGCTTGGATGCGCACGCTACAGCCACCCGTTCCGAAACCCGGCCCGTCGAAGTCCGGTCACGACGTATCGGCACGAGCGCATCAGCCGCCAGAGAAGCTCGGAACGGTAGTTCTCGCACATCAATACGACCGGCCCCAGATTGATCCCGAAGTGGTACGGCGAGGTCCAGCCGGTTCCGCCCTCGACGTCATCGGAGAAGGTCAGATTGAAGCTGCAGCGGAAGCAATACTTGCCGGTCACCTGCGGGTACACGTCCTGGAAATTGCGGACCGCCGACAGAACGATGTCGGGAGCGAACGGTAACGAGGCAACGATTGCCCACGGCGCAACGGTGCCGTCGTCCGGCCCGTACGGCGCGCCGCGAGCGACGTAATCGAAGAACGGGCGCTCGATGCCATCGATGCGCCGTGTCGTCCAGCCGGGACCGTCGCTCGCTGTGATGCCCCAGAAATCCTTGCCGTAGCCGACGAACGCAAGCGGATTGCGTATCGCGTACTCGCGCTGCACGTAGGTCGCACGGCGGCTGTTCTCGAAGTAGTCGATCCCCTTCTCATGCACGAAGGAGTCCTGAATGCCCCGGAAGTCCAGCCAGATGTGCGAGTACTGGTGCATGAAGAGCGGACCGCCGTAGATGAACTCGTGCCCGTAGATCGTCTTCCAGCGGTAGGTCGAAAGCCACGCGGCGTAACTCTCGGCGGGCAGAGGATGCGACGGCGAGCCCAGGCCCAGGACGTACAGCAGCAACGATTCGTCGTAGCCTTCCCAGCGGTACGGCAGGAAACCGCCCTCGGGCGTCCATCCATGGGTGACCGTCGCGCCGCCGTTGCATGCCCAGGTCCATTGAGCACGCCGATAGAGCGCGTCTGCGAACCGACGTAACTCCTCCTCCTCTTCGCACTCGCCATCGAAGAACGCCGCGGCAGTCAGCACCCCTGCGAGCAGAAAGGTGGTGTCTACGGTCGACAACTCGCAGCGGCCCGCCCTCCGGCCGGTCGACATGTCGAGGAAGTGATAGTAGAAGCCCTTGTATCCGGTCGTGTCGGGTTCCGGTCCTTGCGGGCCGTCGTGCAAGAACCGCAGCAGCGCCAGCGTTCGCTCGACCGCATCGGCACGCCTGATCCAGCCACGCGTCACACCCACCGGATAAGCCGTCAGCCCGAAGCCGGTGGCAGCGATGCTTGCCGCGGACCCCGCATGCGAGGTGTCCGCGACGAGCCCGTTCGCCGAGTTCGTTTCCTGCAGGAAGTACTCGAACGCATGTCGCTGCAGCGTATCGAGCCGCGTCTCGCCGAAGTCGCGAAGTGGCGCGCCGTGCGATGCGGGCATACGTGCTTGTGGGTGGATCAAAGACCAGTGAAAACGAGACGCAAGCTGCGATCGACGAACCTCTGCCCGCTCGCCGCTTTCATCGCATGCAGGCGGGACACGTCGTACGTCCCGAACTCAGCTGCAGCAGCCGCCGCTGGACCGGCGCGCCGGCGCAGCGGGCGACGACGCCGAGCCGTCGACGGTGCGCGCGGGATAGCCGGCGTCGGCGAGTGCCGAGGTCAGGCGGGCCGTTGCCGTTCCCGGCCGCCCTCGCACCGCTACCCGCCCCGATGCGAGATCGACCGCGACGTCCTCCACGCCGTCGACCGCTTTCAACGCATCGCTGACGTGCCGGACGCAGGAGCCACAGGTCATTCCCGTCACTTCCATCAAGATCTCGTTCATGGTCGCCTCCCGGGCGTATGCAAGGTCGGGTTTCCGCTTCGCATCGCCCGGCCATCGTCGGTCGGGCGCTATGAAAGCATGGCTCCAGCGGGCATACGTGGAGATGACCCCTGCATTACGTTCTTGCAAAGAAGCGGTCGATCGCCGGCTCAAGCGCCGGCTCGAGCGACGTCGATGGGACGTCGCGCGCAACGCGACCGGTCAAGGCCGGATCAGCTTCGGTCGCCAGCGGTCGTTGATGCGGACGTAGCGCGCATGGCTGCCAACGCCTCCGTGAGGTCGGCACGCAGGTCGTCGACGTCCTCGATGCCCACCGACAGCCGCACCAGCGAATCGCCAATTCCGATGCGCGCGCGCTGCTCGGCCGGAATCGTCGCGTGCGTCATGATCGCCGGGTGCTCGATGAGACTCTCGACGCCGCCGAGGCTCTCGGCGAGCGTGAAGATGGAGCACGCCTCGAGGAAACGGCGCGTGCCGGCGAGGTCGGTGTCGAGCTCGATCGACACCATGCCGCCGAAGCCGCGCATCTGCTTGCGCGCGAGCGCGTGCTGCGCGTGCGAGGCGAGCCCCGGGTAGCGCACGCGGCGCACGCCCGGCTGCCGCTCGAGCCAGGCGGCGAGCTCCATCGCGTTCTCGCAATGGCGCTGCATGCGCACGTCGAGCGTCTTCACCCCGCGCAGCGCGAGGAAACTGTCGAAGGGCCCCGCGATCGCGCCGACCGCATTCTGCAGGAAGCCGAGGCGCTCGGCGTTCTCCGCGTTGCGATCATCGCCGGCGACGATCGCAACTCCACCGATGATGTCCGAGTGCCCGTTCAGGTACTTCGTCGTCGAGTGCACGACGATGTCGAAGCCAAGCTCGATGGGACGCTGCACCCAGGGTGTGGCGAAGGTGTTGTCGGAGACGCTGATCAGCTCGTGTCGTCTGGCGATCGACGCAAGTGCGTCGAGGTCGACCAGCCGCAACAGCGGATTGGTCGGCGACTCGACGAGCACCATTCGCGTCTCGGGCCGGATCGCAGCTTCGAGCGCCTGCGGGCCGGACAGATCGACGTAGCTGACCGACAGCCCCGCGCTCCTCGTGCGCACGCGCTCGAGGAGGCGGTAGGTACCGCCGTACAGGTCGTCGCCAGCGACGATGTGCGCGCCCGCGTCGAGCAGCTCGAGCACCGTGGCGATCGCCGCCAGCCCCGAGGCAAAGGCGAAGGCACGGACGCCGCTCTCGAGATCGGCGATACAGCGCTCGAGCGCGAAGCGCGTCGGGTTGTGCGAGCGACCGTAGTCGAGCCCCTTGTGCACGCCGGGGCTGCTTTGCACGTAGGTTGAGGTGGCATAGATCGGCGGCATCACCGCTCCCGTCGACGGATCGGGGGACTGGCCGGCGTGGATCACGCGCGTGCCGAAGGCGTGGCGCTGGCGGGTGTCGTCGTGGCTCACGCGAGGTTCCTGCGCAGGTGATTGAGAAGATCGAAGCGCGTGACGAGCCCGTGGAAACGCTCGTTGTCGGCGATGATCGCGACCAGTCCGCGATCGAGCACCGCACGCAACGCGGGCAGCCCCGCGTCCGGCGGCAAGGTCTCGAGCGCCTGCGTCATCGCCGTGTCGACCGTCGCGTCGAAACGCGCCGGATCGTCGAGCGCGTGCAGCAGCACGTCCGATTCGTCGACGATGCCGACGATGCGTCCTTCGTCGAGCACGGGCAGCTGGGAAACGTCCGCCGAACGCATCCGCTGGAACACCGTGCGCAGCGTGTCGGTGCGCTGCGCGTGGATCACGCTGCCCTCCGCGTAGCGTCGCCCGATCACGTCGCGCAGATCGCCGAAGCGCTCGCGCGCGAGCAGCCCCTGGTCGATCATCCAGTTGTCGTTGTAGACCTTCGACAGATAGCGCGTGCCGGTGTCGCAGACGAACGAGACGACGCGTTTCGGCGTCGTCTGCTCGCGGCACCAGCGCAGCGCAGCGGCGAGCAGCGTTCCGGTGGACGAGCCACCCAGCACACCCTCGGCGCGCAGCAGCTCGCGCGCCGCAGCGAAGCTTTCCTCGTCCGGAATCGAGTACGCGCTGCGCACGAGCGAGAAGTCGGCGATCGTCGGAACGAAGTCCTCGCCGATTCCTTCCACCGCCCACGAGCCCGCCTCGCCGACCTTGCTCGTTCGCACGTAGTCGACGAGCACCGAGCCCTGCGGATCGGCGAGCACGAACTCGACCTCGGGCGCGACCTCGCGGAAGAACGCGGTGAGCCCGCCGAGCGTGCCGCCGGAGCCCACGCCGCAGACGATCGCGTCGATCGCATGCCCGCTCTGCGCCCACAACTCGGGGCCGGTGGACCACCGGTGCGCGGCTGCGTTGTCGGGATTGTTGAACTGGTCGATGAAGAATGCACCGGGCGTCTCGCGCGCGAGGCGCGCAGCGACATCCTGGTAGTAGTCGGGATGACCGCGCACGACATCGGAGCGCGTCATGTGCACCTCGGCGCCGAGCGCCTTCAGGTGCAGCACCTTCTCGCTCGACATCTTGTCGGGCACGACGAGCACGACGCGGTAGCCCTTGGCGCGTGCGACGAGTGCGAGACCCAACCCGGTGTTACCTGCCGTCGCCTCGACGATGGTGCCGCCGGGCTGCAGTTGCCCCCGACGCTCGGCGCCCTCGATCATCCACAGCCCGACGCGGTCCTTGATCGAGCCGCCGGGGTTCTGCGACTCGAGCTTCAGGAACAGCCGGCACGGCCCGGTATCGAGCCGCGTGACTTCCAGCAGCGGCGTGTTGCCGATGAGCGTGAGCACGCCCGGTCGTGAGCGCGGAGTCAACACGGATCACTCGTCCGGCGGCGCAAAACTCTCACGACACCGGAATCGATGGCGACGAGCCCCTTCATCGGGCCGGCATCGACGGCATGGTGCCGGGCTGCTCCGCTCGGCTCCGCATCATCTGCTCCATCATCATCTGCATCATGTCGAGGCGGCGCTCCATCCTTTGCAGATCAGGAGAATCCGCTCCGCCAGTGTGACCGCGGCCCATCATTCCCGGGCTCATCATTCCGTGGCCCATCATCCCCGGACACATCATCCCGGAGCCCATCATTCCACTCATCATTCCGGGCCCCATCATCCCTGGGCCCATCATGCCCGGGCCCATCGCCCCGGGACCCACTCCACCGCCCATTGTTGGGTAGCCGCCCATCGCGCCCATCATCATGCTGCGGCCCAGCATCATGTTTGCCTGCATCGTCCGCATGTGATCGACGAGTGCTGCTCGGCGATCGTCGTCTGTCTTCGCGTTCGCCGCGCGTTCCAGCTGCGACTGCATCTGGCGCACGTTTTCCTGCATCTTCTCGATGGTTGGGCCGGTCTCCACTGTCGACGTCGCAGAGGGCACCGTCGATCCGGCTGCCGCTTCCGGGTGGTGCTCGTCGACCGCGAAAGCCGGCGTCGCAACGAAGGCGAGCACGATCGCCGCGCTCGTCAGCAACGAGGGCAACGACTTCCTGCGGCGCGCAGTTGTTGCAGCGACAGCCGGTGCGGGCGTGGACAGTTCGTCGGTTCGCTTCATCGAAGTTCTCCTGTGAAGGCAGTGAGTCGTGGCAAGAGGCTCGGTCTGCGAGTTGAACGCGCGGATCTTCGTCGCTTTCGCCCACGAGTGGCGTTATACGCAAGAATGCTTGGCACTCGACAGACAAACAAGGCGACGTGCCGCTCCTGCAAACGCTCGGCACCCCAACAAACCCATGATAGAGGGCGTGCGTGACTGGAGGCTTACGCGCTCATTACATGTGAATGAAGACTGGACGGGAACAAGCTCAACGAATGCCGTCGGTGAGGGCGGCAGGGCGCGTAGCCTTCACATGCTCGTACGTGCCCTTCCCGGCGATTGCGTCGCCTCTTTTCACGGTTCTGGCCGGAGCTTCTCTTCCCCTTCTCGGGCGCAGCCCGAGAGCGCCTGCCCGGATAGTCGGATTGCCGCGGCGCATCGCGCGCCGCTGCTCTATAACGTGTCCCATACGCGGCCGTCTGGCGCAACGGGGACGCACGGCTGTGGCGGCGCTGCTGTCCGCCATCTCGTTGGCGGTGATGACCCTGTTTTGAACCGACGGGCAGCCGCGAGATCTTCGCGAATCGCACGTATCGGCATCTCTTTCTCGCCCAGGTCATCGCCTCGGTGGGTACGGGCCTGGCCCCGGCGCGTCGTGCTGGTGGGGCCATCGATGTCATCCGCGCGGGCATAGCACTATTGCTGCCGTTCGTGACGCAGGTGTAGCCCAGTCCACGTCCCCATCTTCTTGCTGCAGTCGGCTTCGGCGGCCTTCACCCCGATCGACGATGATCACCCGAAATGGCCTTTGTGAGTGGCACGCGATCCGTGTGATCCGGCGCCTCGCCGCTGCGCAGTTGATCCGCTGCTCGGTAGCTTGGGCAGACCTGATTCGATAGGGGATCTGATCACGAAGGTTTGAGCGACGCATCGCGGAGCTTCAGCGCAAGCGGCACTTGCTTGGGGCAACTACGGGGGCAACTGAGGAAGTCCAATTCTCCTATAGCGCTTGTCGGCGAGCGTTTTCGGCGGTTATGTGGTTGACCCCGGCGGCCTCTTTGATGGTCAGCCCCTCCTTCGCCGAGCATCTGGCACAACTGCCTCTGGACCGGCGTCAACCGAGCCAGGGCGCGGCCGATGTCGATGCGCGCGTGGTGGCGATCGACGGCACCGGCCTCGTCCTGCTGGGCCGACTCCTCTTCGGCCAGCAGGTCGGCCAGCGTCAGGCCATCGTCCGAGCCGTCGAGCGCGGCATCGAGCGACAGCGCCTCCTGCTCTCCGGCGCGCTTGTCGGCCTCCCGCTCGCGGATCAGATCCGTGAGCTTGTTGCGGATGACCTGCGCCATGTAGCCCACGGGAGGCGCATCGGGATCGGGCGCGAGCTTCCGTCGCACCACGATCCAGTGCGCCAGGCACTCCTGCATCAGATCGTCGAACTCCTCCCGCTCGAGGCTTCGAGACCGCCTCCTGAACTCACCCACCAGCTTCTTCGTAACCGCGATCTCCCATCGCTGGAGACGATCTCCCGCCTTGAGCGCGATGACTCTCCCCGTCGGTTGCCGGACGGGGACGAGATCGGGCGAAGATCAGCGGAAGGAAAAGAGCGACAGGCGACCTAATTCGTAGGGCCGACGAAGTTGTGGGTAGATGTATCCCGACACTTTTGGGCGGGATTCCGTAACCGGACAACGAGGGGCTTCTCGATAGTTGGCGATCCATGGCGACGGACGCCAAGACGCCCAGCTAGAGGGACCTCCCAGGGTCGCGGGGCGCCACTTCGGTGGCGGCCAAGCGAGGTCTACGGTTTGGAAAGTCGGTCGCCTGCCGCTACGCGCGGCCCAATGCCGGAAGCCGGGTCGGCTTCTCGACCGAGAGCGGGGGTGCGAATGAAGCGCGGAAGGCAGTTCGGGGACACGGCGCGCGCCGCCGGCGTCACGAAACCGAAGGGGATGGATCCTCGGCTCGACGGAGAGATCGATGACGATCGCGCCGTCGGCCGAGATGGTGCCGACTTGCTTCGGGAGGCAGTGCGCAAGACCGAGCCGTCGGGCGCGTTCGACGAGCGCGCGATCCGGGAGCTGTACAAGGCCGCGCCCGCCGACCCCAAGGGGCTGAGGCGCACGATCCGCCGCAGCGAGTTACGTCAGATCGTTCCGCTGGCGGACTCGACGATCTACGAACTGGAACGACGCGGGGAGTTTCCCCGGCGGTTCTTCCTCACCGCGCGCTGCGTGGTGTGGGATCTGGCCGAGGTTATGACTTGGCTGCAGAGCCGCCGGCAGGCGGGGAGCAACCCAGTGAAGAAGGCGCCGGCGCCGGACTTTCGGCAGCGGGCAGGCCGGCCACCTAAAGAGAGAGGGTAGCGGCCAATACAACTACGAAAGTCGCCCTATAAGTTGTGCTGCCCCACGATGGGACAAGGCGGCCAAATAGGGCCAAGCATCAAGGTATGAGCTCTTGCTCTGGTGATGGCCACGCGGAGTATCTTGCGGCTTCTGTGATACGGCGGCTGGTCCCCCCACCACACGAACGACGACACCATTTGCTGACCATCGTGACGCCCCTCCCGGACCACGATGACCCCGTCGAATTGTTTGCCCTTCGACTTGTGTACGGTCATGACCTGCACGCCAGGTGGGTCATCGACGCCACCAAGAATCTGGTCCTGCGCCAATGCGAGGTCAAGCACTTGGCGCGCGCCGGTGTATTGCCTGTCGCGCACCCATACCGCGCCAAGCCCGCCACTGATTCGCTTCCCGCGATTGAACGCCACCAGGTAGTCCAGATTCCTCGCCGCATCGGTCAAGTGATCGTCCCCGACTGCTCGCAAAGCGATCTTGACGCGAGTCCAGTCCTTCGCGGGGTCGCCCGAAAAGCGCTGACCGCGCAACTCGTCCATGACCGCCAGCACAGACTGCACGAACTTCGCCTTCGGAGCCTTGCCGGCCTGAGTTGCCGCGGCCCACAGTTGCCACTGCTTCGCGGCAGCCAGTCCGTTTGCTCGCTTCGCTGCCGCGAGCAGTTGAAGAGCTGTGGCGAGGTCCTGCAGTCGATCCA
>CAZXLQ010000065.1:1566-20021 GCA_964641945.1 uncultured Clostridia bacterium | reverse complement strand
CGGTCATCCTGCTCGCGGCGCCCGGCTTGGCCCTGCCGTCGAAGCAAGGCTCCGATGGCTCGATGGAGATCCTGCTGGCGGCGAAGCAGGTCGACGATGCTGCCGTGGGAATTGCGGGCTCGCGCTCTGAGCGATATGCGGCGTTCGCGGCACTCTGGAAAGAGGGCGAGTCCGCCCGGAAGAGCATCGACCGTCTCCTGGACGACGGAACGATGGCCGGCAAGATCTACGGACTGCTTCTGCTCGAGCATATCGACCACGGAGCCGCTGAGCGGGCCGCCGAGAAACTCAAGGCTTCGACGGACGACGTGGAAGTGCTGCAGGGCTGCCTGATGATGAAATACCCGGTGGCCGACCTGGCCGAACGAATCGTCACCGGAGGGCACGTGATCGTCACGCCGGCACTTGCGGGCGGACCTGGCGTCCAGCTGCATTGAGCCCGAGTGGCGCGAGGTTCGAAATCGACGGTGGGCTACGGAACTGACTGATCCCTGCCTTTGCGTCCAAGCGAGTCCTTTGCGTCTTTGCGGGAAACTCATCAAACGCAGGAGAGTTTCCCGCAAAGACGCAAAGGATCCGCAAAGACGCGAGAGACTCGGCAAGCCGTCGAAGAGGTTCACGCAGACCGACTACCCGGGCAATCGCCATGCCGCCGTCAACGGGCAATTGGAGTACCCTACGGCGCAACTTGCTCCGGAGGTACCGTATGCGTCGTTTCGCCGCCTCTTCGCTCGTGCTGCTCATCCTGCTGTCTCCGCTCTCAGCAACCGCATATGCGCAGGAGCCCCGGTCGACGACACTGCTCGCCGACGGGCACCTCGATGCGATCGTCTCCGAGGCCTCCGGTTCTCTTGCCATGGACACCGTGATCGCGCTCTCGACGATGCACCGTGTGCAGGGAGCATCGGGCTTTCACGATGCCGCCGAATACGTCGCCGCCCGTGCGCGTGAGTACGGGCTCTCGGAAGTCGCGGTCGAGCGCTTTCCAGCCGACGGCACGACGACCTACGGGACGTTCCGATCCTACTATGGATGGGAGGCCGAATCCGGCGTCCTGACGGAGGTCTCGCCCCGTCCGTCGACGATCGCTGATTACGCGACGATGCGCGTGGCGCTTGCCGACTACAGCAACGAAGCCGATGTCACGGCGGACCTCATCGACGTCGGGCAGGGACTGTCCGAGAAGGACTTCGCCGGTCGCCAGGTCGCGGGAAGGCTGGTGCTCGCCGGCGGAAACGTGGCGTCCGTCCATCGTGAAGCCGTCGAGAAGCGCGGTGCAGCGGGCATCGTCAGTTATCAGCAGAACCAGACGACCGGATGGAGCGGCGACTACCTCGACAACGTTCGATGGGGCCACCTGTCACCCTACAACCTGAAAAACGCCTTCGCGTTCATGGTGTCGCTGCGTCAGGCCCGCGAAATGCAGGCGCGACTTGCAGCGGGAGAGACGATCCGGTTGCGCGCAGCCGTGCGGGCGCGAATGCGACCGTCGCACTTCGAGGTGGTGACGGCCGTCATCCCGGGAACTGATCCGGCGGCCGGCGAGATCCTCTACACGTGTCACCTCTGCCACCAGAAACCCGGCGCGAACGACAACGCGAGCGGGTCGGCGACGATACTCGAGGATGCGCGAATTCTAGCCCGGCTGATTCGAGACGGAAAGCTGCCGCGCCCGAGGCGCACCATGCGGTTCCTGTGGCCGCCCGAAATTGCCGGGACCGCGTGTTACCTCGCGCGCCACCCCGAGATTGCCGCGCGTACCAGGGCGGCAATCCACATGGACATGGTCGGCGGCGACTTCGAGAAGACGAAAGCCGTCTTTCACGTCACGCGAACGCCCGCGTCGCTGCCAAGCGCCGTGAACGACGTCGCGGCGGTCTTTGGCGAATACGTCATCGGCGGCAGCGCAGCGTTCGCCGCGGGCGAAGGCGGAAGCCAGGCGATATTGTCGGCCGAAGGATCGAAGGCGCAGTTCGTCGCCGAGATTGCACCGCACTCGATGGGATCGGACCACGACGTTCTCCAGGAGGGCAGCTACCGGATCCCGACCGTCTATCTCAATGACTGGCCCGACGTGTTCATCCACACGAACAACGACACGCCCGCGAACATCGACCCGACGAAACTGCGAAGGGTGGCTGTCATCGGCGCCGCGACCGGGTATTTCCTCTCTGGCGCCGGACGCGACGAGGCGCAGGCGCTGGCGCTCGAGGTCTACGCGCGAGGCGCCGTGCGGCAGGGCGAAGCCCTGAGGCGGGCGATTGCTTTCGGGACCGGCGGTCCGGTCACGCTCGAGCGGTTCGAGGATGCGCGCAACATAGTCGAACAGGCGGGACGGGCTGAACGCGAGGCACTGATGTCGGTGCGGACGCTGGCCTACGACGACGGCGTCGTGACGAGAATGCTCGCGACGCTCGCGGCCGGCGTGGAGGCTCGAACGCGCGCCGACGTCGACGTCGTCCAGCGCTATGTTCCCATACCCGCCGCGCAGAAAATGGAGCCCTCGGGAGCCAGTCTCGTACCGAAGAGGTCGCCGTCGGTCGTTGGACCGATGAACGTGTATTACTACGACTATCTCGAGGACAAACTCGGCGCGAGCCCGCCCGGAGACGGGCGAATCCAGTACGAGACACTGAACCTGGTCGACGGGAAACGAAGCGTTCGCGAGATCCGCAACATCCTCGCGGGGGCGTATGGGTCAGTGGAGGTCGAGAGCGTGCTCGAGTACTTGCGGGTTCTCGAGAAGGCGGGGGTGGTGAAGCTCGAGTAGGGAGCGGAGAAGTGAAGAGCTTCGCACACGGAGGCACGGAGGCACCGAGGCACAAGGGAGCTCTCGGGAAGGCTCTACGCGGTCGATACGGCTGACGGAGCTGCGTCCCACGATCCGAGTCGCTCCGAGAGCGTGAACGCGACGAAGGCGACAGCTGCTCCGGCAAGCAGGTCGAAGACGTAATGCTGGTTGAGCGCGACGGTTGCGATCCACATTACGGCGCCGTACGAAAAGGCCAGAATCAGCGATCGTCGCGAGCGCTCGCGCCAGAGGAGCAGCAGGAGGAGCACCGGATATCCGCCGTGCAGCGACGGAACAGCCGCGAACCAGTTCGGCGCCGTCTTGATCGTCTCGCGAATGATCGCGCCGTCCATTCCGGCAGCCAGATCCGTCGAGGCCACGAGCTCGGCCGTAGGCT
Organism: uncultured Clostridia bacterium; assembly: GCA_964641945.1. GTDB lineage: Bacteria > Acidobacteriota > Blastocatellia > UBA7656 > JADIYM01 > JADIYM01. Next base: position 16,833 of record CAZXLQ010000065.1, on the reverse strand, counting down.
GCGTAAAGCCGTGTGCGGAGACCCACCACGGCGGCGCCGCCGGCAGGAGCACGTACACGGCAAAGCCCAGCAGGTGGAGGATCACGAACGCGCGCGTGAATCGGACGAACCGATCCCTCCACTCCGCTGACGCCCGGCCACGGAGCCACAGGCCGAGCAGGACGAGCGGATATGCGAACACGTGCGACAGGTACACGACCTCGAGAGACCACGCGACACCAGACCACAGCGGCGACGCGGCGTGTGCGGCCAGCCACGCCCGCGCCGCGTGAGGCGGCGTCAGTCCGCCCGTCAGCCAGCCGAAGAGCGCCAGTTCGACGTCGTGCGGCCAGGCGACGCCGACACGCTCCAGGAGCCACGGCTGTGCGAGCCGGAGCCGGTCGTACGTGATCCACGTCCCGAAGAGAGGGCCCCAGTCGAAGAAGAAACGCCGGCCGGCATCAGCGGCGACAATGGCCCCGGGCACCGCGAGCAGGAGAAAGAGGTGGTATATGCGGAACGTGTTCGTCGTCAGACCGAGGACCAGGAATGCCGCGACCCCGAGACAGACGATGATCTGCCAGGGTTGAAGGCGGCGCGATTGTGTTTCCGGGCTTGGCATCGGTGATCCTCCGAGACTAAACCCGCTTGCGAGTCGCGTGCCAGCCGAGATTCCAGTGTTTACAGCAATTCTGGCTGTGTCGAGTGCAGGAATTGTCGGACGGATGTCGGGGTGAGGTTCGGGGGCTCCGTGTCTCCGCGCCTCTGGGGCTCAGTGTGCGAAGCGACTGAAGAGCTTCGCGCGCAGAGGCTCAGAGACACCGAGCCACGGAGAATCCCGGATCATCGCCCGGTGATGAACTCTCGAAGCTTCCGGATCGCATGCCCCCGGTGGCTGATCGCCGACTTCTCGCCTGGGGACATCTCGGCAAACGTGCGGGTCTCACCGTCCGGCGTGAAGACCGGGTCGTAACCGAATCCCGCGCTGCCGTGTGAAGTGTGCCTGATGCGCCCTTCGCATTCTCCGGTAAATACCTCGGCCAGATTCTCGCCGACGAGCGCGAGCGAGCACACGAAACGTGCCGTCCTTTCGGTCGATGGAACGCCGTCCATCTCGGACAGCAACCTGCGGATCCGCTCGGCGTCCGTGTCGCCGTATCGCGCAGAGTGCAGCCCTGGCCGGCCACCGAGGATGTCGACGACGAGGCCCGAGTCGTCGGCGACCGTCAACAGTCCTGACGCCTCGAACCAGATGCTCGCCTTCAGCAGCGCGTTCTCCGCAAAGGTCGATCCGGACTCTTCCGGCGCCTGACGACCTGCAAGGCCGGCGCTCTCGAGATCGAGGATCTCGAATCCGAGACCATCGAGCGCCTCGGCCAGTTCGCGGACCTTTCCGCGGTTCGTTGTTGCCACGAGCATCTTCATCGGCTGGGTGTTCTATCACGGCCGGGTGAAGCCCGTGAACCCCCGGCGCGACGCCTCGGGCAGTTGCCGAGCCCGGACCGAGTGGGGAAGAATCCCGCCCCATGCAAAGGACGGGATCCCTTCGAGCGCCGGACGTTCCGATGGCTTGCGTGCGCTGCGGAACGCCATACGGCCTGTCGCGGCAACCTCTCCTCGTGCGACTCGGAGGCAGCCGGATTCGCTATGTCGACGTGCCGTTCTGCGCCCGCTGCTGGCGGATGCACGAGTCGACGCGCTCGATCGTGTTCGTGGCTTCCGGGGTCGCCATCGCGGCGCTGCTCGTCGGACTGGCGGTGTCGGTCGTAGCGCGCGACTCGGTTCCGGCGGTTGCCACGACCGTGGTTGGACTGGTCACGCTGCTCGCTGCACTCGTCGTCCGGCGGAAGGCGTTGCCTGTGGTTCGGCGCGCGAGCAGCGACGAAACCGTGCTCGAGGTGCCGGGGATTGGGGAAGTAACGATCAGAGTGGACGAGTAAGTCACTTCCTCTGCGCCTTTGCGGGACCTTGGCGTCTTTGCGAGAAAAGCATGCTTAGATGGGATTTTCTCGCAAAGACGCCAAGGTCTCGCGAAGGCGCATGAGCAGATTCGTCTACGACCGACTACGCCTCCGCTCCCCCGACAATCGTCACCCCGCTACTCGTCCCTAGCCGATTCGCGCCGGCTTCGAGCATCGCCAGCGCATCCTCGAACGTCCGGATGCCTCCCGATGCCTTCACGCCGATCTCCGGGCCAACGGTCTTTCGCATGAGCTGGACGGCGTGGACCGTCGCGCCGCCGGGACCGAAGCCCGTCGACGTCTTCACGAAATGCGCGCCGCCTTCGACCGCAATCCGGCATGCGCGGACGATGTCTTCGTCATCGAGCAACGCCGTTTCGAGAATGACCTTCAGGAGTCCGTTCCGCGCCGCGACGGCGTCGGCAACCGCGGCGACGTCGGCGCGGACGCGCTCGTCGTCTTCGCTCTCGAGCCCGCCAAGGTCCATCACCATGTCGATCTCGACTGCGCCGTCGGCAACCGCGGCCTCGGCTTCGGCGCGCTTGGCCGCCGAGGAGGTAGCTCCGAGCGGAAACCCGACGACCGAGCAGATCTTCACGTCCGCGTCGGCGAGCAGCCGGGACGCTTCGAGGACCCAGACGCCGTTGACGCAGACGGCGCCGAATCCGTACTGCACGGCTTCGAGGCAGAGCTGGCGGATCTGCGCCCGCGTCGCCGTTGGCGCGAGCAACGTGTGGTCGATGAGCGGAGCAATGTCGTGTTTCGTCACCATGTCACCGATCATAGACGGGAGTGGGGACAGGACTCTCAGGATTTTCCGAGGATTCACCGGATTCTCTGTAGAACCACTAAAGAGAATCCTGCGAATCCTCGGAAAATCCCAATAATCCTGTCAACTCTCCCCGTTTGCGTTTGCTACACTTCGCGGCGTGATGACAGCACACGAACGACCCATAGGCGGCGTCATCGTCTCGCATGGTCAACTCGCCACCGAGTTGCTCAGCGCTGCAGAGACAATTGTCGGATCGATCGACCACATTACGGCCGTCTCGATCGGCTGGCACGATGACGTGGACATTGCACGCGAAGAGATCGCACGGTCAATCGAACGCGTCGATCGAGGTGGCGGCGTGCTCATCCTGACCGACATGTTCGGCGGCACGCCCACGAACATCGCAGCGACGTTCCTCGGCACCGAGCGCCTGGTCGAGATAGTAACCGGGGCGAACCTGCCGATGATCATCTGCCTCGCCGATCAGCAGCACGACGATGACCTGCCGACGCTCGCGCAACGTGTTCGCGACCAGGGACAACGCGACATCTACCTGGCGAGCGACCTCCTGGCGCCGCGAAAGAAAGGCTGAGGTGATGCTGACCCGAAACGTCGTCGTCGCGAATCGCCTCGGCCTGCACGCGCGCGCCGCGGCCCGTCTGGTGAACGTGGCGCGGCAATACACCAGTCACGTTCGGCTCGAACGCGCCGACAACGGACAATCGGCCGACGGCAAGGGTATCTACGGGGTTCTTCTGCTCACAGCCTCACGAGGAACGGAGCTGCGCGTCATGGCCGAAGGCGACGACGAGCATCGCGCCGTCGAGGCACTATGCAACTTCATCGAGCGTCGCTTCGAGGAAGAGGGCGATGCCCTCTTCTGAAATTCTCGCAAAGGGCACCGGGTCGTCCGAGCCTCGCGACGTTCGCGTCGACGGCATCGGCGTGAGCACCGGCGCATCGGTCGGACGCGTCCTGCGTCTCGATCAGCGCGACATAGCTTCCGGGCTGCCCGCCGACGTCGATGCCGACGATCCCGCAGAGGAAATCGAGCGTCTCGCTCTCGCGGTCTACCGGGCGCGCAAGCAGGTTCTGGCGCTCAAGGAACGCGTCGCGGCGGAGCTCGGTCGCGGGCACGCCTACTTCTTCGAGGCGCACCTCCTGATGCTCGACGATTCGGAACTGCTCGCGGACGTCGAACGCGTCATCCGGTCGCGAAGGGTCAAGGCGGAGTGGGCCGTGAAGGCCGTTCTGGATCGAATGCTCGTCGTGTACGCCTCCGTGAAGGACGATTATCTTCGCGAGCGAGGTTCCGACATCGAGGACGTCGCCCGCCGTGTCATTCGCGCCCTCGCCGGACGTCCCGGGACGAGCGGACTGGCACGTCTGCAACACGACGTCGTGGTCGTTGCGAACACCTTGCCTCCATCGACTGCCGCGGAGCTCGACCTGAGTCACGTGCTGGGCTTTGCGACGGGCGACGGCGGGTTCACAAGCCACACGGCAATCATCGCGAGGTCGCTCGGCATTCCAGCGGTCGTCGGACTCTCGGACGTCGCGCTTCGAGTCACATCGGGCGAGCCGCTCGTCGTCGACGGTTCGGACGGCTGCGTGATCGTCCGTCCATCCAAGCCCGTCATTCGGCGGTACCTGAGACAGCAGGGGCTCCAGCAGCGGCTCGCGGAGATGGATGAGCCCGCGGCGCGAGCACGAACGACCGACGGACACCTGTGCATCCTCAGGGCCAACGTCGAACTGACGGCCGAGCTCGACATGGTCCGCCGCCACGGTGCCCGAGGCATCGGCCTGTATCGCTCGGAGTTTCTCTTTCTGAACGCTCTGCCGACCCTGCCGAGCGAGGACGATCAGACCCGGGTCTTCGAGCAGGTGGCCGACGCGGCGGGAAAGCACGGTGCGACGATTCGGACCTTCGACCTGGGCGGCGACAAACTTGCGCTCGGGCGCTACGAGTCCGAGCAGAATCCCGCGCTCGGGCAGCGGGCGCTGCGGCTGGCACTCGGTTCGCCCGACGTCTTCCGAACGCACGTTCGGGCGATACTTCGGGCGAGCGCGCGCGGAAACGTGCGCATACTTTTTCCGCTGGTGGCGCACGTCGAGGAACTGCGCGCCGCGCGCGCCGTCGTGGCAGCCTGCATGGCCGAGCTCGAAAGCGAGGGCTTGCCCTTCGACCGCCGGATCGCCGTGGGCGCGATGATCGAAGTGCCGTCGGCCGTGGTAGTGGCGGACCAGCTCGCGTCGGAGTGCGACTTCTTCTCGATCGGTACCAACGACCTCGTTCAGTATCTGCTCGCCGTCGACCGTTCGAATCAATACGTCGCGCCAATGTACGCCCCTTTGCATCCGGCGGTGCTGCGTGCGCTCCGAAGGGTAATCGAGGCGTCGAATGCCGCCGGGATTCCGTCGATCGTATGTGGTGAGATGGCGTCGGATCCGGTGCACGTCTCGATGCTGATCGGCCTTGGCTACGACCGGTTCAGCATGACGCCGACGTCGATCGGGCTCATCAAGCGCGTCATCTCGGCGCTCGATCGCGGAAAGGCAATCGAACTCGCCAACGAGGCGCTCGGTTGCCGGACGGCGGGCGATGTGGACGAGCTGATGGCGAGGGAACTGCCGGTGAGGTTCCCCGGGTTTTTCAGGGGGTAGGGACCATCTAGCGTAAAGGCGCAAAGGAAGAGAGATCCGGTCAGGTCTCGCCTGATCCTTTCAGTCCCCTGAATCGACCTTTGCGCCTTTGCGCCTTGCGCGAGATTCTCCTAAGGCGCCCGGTAATTCGGGTCCTGCTGTCGAATCGCTTCACGCCGCCGACGTTCGCGCTCGATACGATCCGCGATCTTCCGGAGCCGTCGCCGCTCGGCCGGCGTCAATCCCTCGCCGGGAGGATCCGGTGTCGGACGCATCTCGCGGACTTCCGGAGCTGGCTCAGGCGCCTCGGTCGTCGCGGCGGTTCTGGGAGGCGCGGGTGGGCGGGCCGGACGAGGCGCATCGGTCACTGAGGCGCCATCCGAGGTCGCCGAAGGTTCGTCCGGCACAGTCGACTCGGGCTCGGTCTCCGCTGTCGGCTCTGGAACCGCGGTGTCGGTTGTCGAGTCGTTCGACGCCTGAGCGGCATTCGAAACGACGGGACCGACGACAGTCGGCGCCGCTGGCGCGGCCGCGTTCGTCGCCGCCGGGTCCGCGGACGGGCTTCCCAGACCCTGCCACGCCGCAACCGCGATCACCGCCGACATGGCCACGCCGGCCGGCAGGATCCATCCTCGACGAGCTGCGACAGACGGTGCCCTGACGATGCGCGTCGGAAGCACGGCCGTTTCTTCATCGCCGTTTGCCAACGCTGTCCCGATCGCATCGCCGGACGGACGCGTGGCCCTCGATCGACCGATCGATTCGGTTGCGTCGGCGCTGGATGGAACGACGATAGTCGGGCGGTTGATGACTTCGCCGTCGTTCACAGGCGTTGAAAGCCGCGGGTCCCGTCGCGTCCGCAGCGGATCGTCGTCGTCCGCGAGCCCGTCGGGCGCCCGCAGCGTCTCACTCTCATCAGGCGTGGGGACGACGACGGCGCTTGCAGTCACGGCTTCGCGCAACGGAATCGTCACTCCGGCGGACTCGAACGTCGTCGTTCCAAGCGCCGCGTCCAGCTCGCGGACGAATTCACCCGCCGTCGCGAGTCTCTTCTCGGGATCTTTCTCGAGCGCCTTCCGGATCACGTTTTCGATCGCTTCCGGAATCTCGACGCCCGTGTCGGCGACCATCGGCACGTCGGCGTAGACGTGTTTCCCGACGATCTCGATGAACGTGCCTTCGAACGGCGTGCGACCGGAGAGCAGTTCGAAAAGTACGCAGCCAAGCGCATAGACGTCCGCACGACCGTCGACGGAAGCGGCCTGGAACTGCTCGGGCGCCATGTATTTTGGCGTACCCATCAACTCGGACTTGTTCGTCAGCTGCGAAGTCGTGTTCTCGAGCATTTTCGCGAGCCCGAAATCGACTACCTTGAGAACGAGTCGCCCTGTCTCGTCCTGCCGCACCATCATGTTTTCGGGTTTCAGATCGCGGTGGACGATGCCACGCGCGTGGGCGGCGCCGACCGCGCCGGCAGCCTGACGCAAGAGGTCGATGGCGACTCCGGGATTGAGAGTGCCGTTCGCACGGAGGACCTCGCGAAGCGTCACGCCCTCGATGAACTCCATCACGAGGTAGGTGGAACCGTCAGCGAGGGAGCCGAAGTCGTAGACGTGGACGGCATTCGGATGCTCGAGCTTTGCAGCGGTGCGGGCTTCGCGCGCAAATCTGGCCACGAACGAGGCATTATCGTTCAGGTCGCCGTGCAGCACCTTGATCGCGACGGCGCGCTCGAGGCGGAGGTGCGTCCCGGCATAAACCTCACCCATCCCACCGCGCCCGAGCAGTCGTTCAACCCTGTACTTTCCGTCAAGGACGGATCCGATGATCGCTTCACTCGATGCCATTGTTTCCATGACCGTAAGTCCGAACGACCAGCCCTGTCCACACGTCCCTCGAGAATTACGAAGTCACACCGACCCGAAGGATTCTTCCAAGTTGCGGCGATACATCCGAAGCTTTGTCATCTGCGGTCGTTTTTCTTCGGTTTCAAGCCCGGTATGCCGCGGCGGATCTTGTCGCCTAGCCGTTTTGCCTGCCTGCCGGTGCCGACAGCGGCCTCTTTTGTCTTTGCTCCGACGGTCGGCAGCACGCCACGGTTGTCTTTCTTTGCCTCTTTCGACTCCGGGAGCTTCCGCGCCGCAGGCGCATTGGTGACGTCGGGTCCCGTCGAAGGTGCATCCGGTGCGTCCGATTCAGGCTCTCGAGATGACGGCGCCGTGAGATCTACGGCCGATTCGGCCGGAGAAGACACTGGCCCGATGACGGGTTGGGCCAGGGGCGTCGCCTGCGGTTCGACCCGGGTTCCCACTCCCTGAAGCGTCATTCCCGAGATCACGACGATACCGGCGATGCCAAGCGCGGCAGGTATCGGCCACGTGCGCCGGCGTGTCGGAATGTCGACGACGACGGTCGCATTCGGCGTCCCGACCGATTCCACCGCATAGGCGCCAGCCATCGTTCCACCGTCCTCAAGGTTCGAGCCGTCGGGCAAGGCAGTGACGTCCGAATATCCCGAGCTCTCGGAGCTTGCGTCGGACGGGAAATCCGGGAGCAGGAGGCCCTGCGCGTCGATAGCGATTCCTTCCGCAGCCTCCTGCAACTCGAGCGCGAGCGTTGCGGCCGACTGGGTGCGAGTGGCCGGGTCCTTGGAGAGTGCCCTTTGGATTGCCGCCTCGATGCCGGGCTTGAGGCCGCCCTCCACATTCGAGATCGGAGGAATCTCGGCGTATACGTGCTGGCCGACGATCTCTAGAATGGTCCCCTCGTATGGCGTCCGGCCCACGATGAGCTCGAAGAGTACGCAGCCGAGGGCGTACACGTCGGCGCGGCTGTCGACCGTCGTTCCCTGGAACTGTTCGGGCGCCATGTATTTCGGCGTGCCCATGATCTCGGACGCGTTCGTCAGCAACGACGTCGTGTTCTCGAGGATCTTCGCAAGTCCGAAGTCCACGACCTTCAGGATGAGCCGGCCGCTGTCGTCCCGTCGAACCATCAGGTTCTCGGGCTTGAGATCGCGGTGGATGATGCCTCGGGCGTGGGCCTCGCTGACAGCACCCGCCGCCTGACATATGAGGTCGATGGCGACGCCGGGCGGAAGCGTCGGATTCGCACGCAGAATGTCTCGAAGAGTGCGGCCCTCGATGTACTCCATTACGAGGAACCGCGAACCGTCGGCAAGCGTCCCGAAGTCGTAGACGTGAACCGCGTTCGGATGCTCGAGCATCGCCGTCGTCCGAGCCTCTCGCTCGAAGCGGGCTACGAAGGACTGATTCTCGGTCAGCGCGGTGTGAAGGACCTTGATCGCAACGATCCGGTTCAGGGCTACGTGTGTGCCGGCGTAAACCTCACCCATTCCGCCCCGGCCCAGCAGCCGATCGACGGAGTACTTCCCGTCAAGGACGGTACCGATGAGCGAATCGACTTCTGGCATGTGCGTTCAGCCCTGGACAACGACCTCGGCGTCCGGCATCTCGCTCCGTATCGCATTCGTTGCCAGGCGGTATTTGCCGCGAATGAAGTCCGAGAGGAGCCGATCCGAGCTCGGTTGACCGAAGTCGGCGAGAACCGGGTCGAAGACCGGGTGCACGCCGCAGACCACGATCTTGCCGTCGGAAACGCGCATGTACCCGCCGCCGATGAGGAAAAACTCGATGATCTGGTCTTCGAACTTCGGGCCGAACGCCTGCTGCACGAATGTTCGGGTGCGAAGGACGGCTTCCGTCGGGTGTGGAGTGTCGAACGGCAGCAGCGAAACGAACACGTGATCGGCAAGCGCGACGAGAAGGAAGAGGAATGCGCCGTGGCCCGCTGCCAGGGCCTGTTCGAGCGATGCACGGTCTTCCGGGATGATCGAAGGGCAATCGGCCAGAAGCGAGTCGAGGTCGACGCGAAACATCTCGGTCTGGTCCAGATAGTCGTGCGCCTGCGAGCCGATGATGGTCATTACGGTCTGGCCTTCGTCGCCGTAGGCCTCCTGGCCCTCCCAGAGCAGCTGGTGGACTCGCTTGATCGTCGACGGATAACTGAGGAGCAGGTCCTTGTGGCGGGGTTCCTTGACCATCACGGCGATTCGCTTCCGCATCATCGCGAAGTTGTGGACGTATTCGCGAAGGTCGCCGCGACGGAGCAGGGAAACGGACTTGAGAAACGACATCGTGTCGTTGCCGTCCTTGCCGAGGAACTCGTCATAGAAGACGTAGAGGGCTTCGGCGTCGGCCTCGGTCAGCGGCGGATCGATGAGGTTCTCGGTGCGTCCCATGGGGCTTGGGTTCTCCTTCGGAGTGCATCCTCGGGCACCTGATGGCCCCTGCAGGATTCGAACCTGCAACCAATGGATTATGAGTCCACTGCTCTAACCGTTGAGCTAAGGGGCCGTTTGAGCGCCGACCAATGATACTTGTCGAGGATTCAGAGCGGTAGGGCACCCTGCGTCGGGCACGTGACGATGAAGGTCGAATTGCGCGTGCGGACCGTGGCTGTGGCCTCGTGCAGGCTCGCTACTCACTTTGCGTCTTTGCGAGTCCTCTGCGCCTTTGCGAGAAACTGGCGCTCGGTCAGGTTTCTCGCAGAGGCGCAAAGGAATCGCAAAGACGCAGAGAGACCTGACAATCCCGCAAAAAGAGCCCACTCAAATGTGAAGGACCAGGCCGATGCGAGACGAAGTCAGATTGACCTACGACCCCAAAATGGCCCTGTTTGACACCCCTGAAAAGCGCGTGCTACTGTCCGAGGTTCAGCCGGTCAAGATACATGACGATGGATTCACAGTTCATTCTTTACGTCCTGAACTTCTTCATTGTCTTCCTGTTCTCGCTTTCCGTTCATGAGTCCGCGCACGCGTGGACGTCCGAGCGGTTCGGCGACGACACCGGAAGGTCTCTGGGGCGCATCTCGCTCAATCCCATCGTCCACATCGACCCTGTCGGAACGATCCTGTTTCCGCTCATGGGGCTCTTCGGCGGCTTTGGATTCGGGTGGGCGAAACCGGTGCCGGTCAATCCGATGAACTGGCGCGAGAAGGACAAGGCTAACTTCTGGGTGTCGGCCGCCGGTCCGATCAGCAACGTAATCATCGCGTTAATCGTTTTTGCGATCCTGAAAACGCTGCTGCTTCTGCAGGTGGTGAGTTACGCCGAGCTCGTCATACAGGGCGACGGTCTCTGGTATCCAATCGGGCAGCTCATGATCCTCGCAATCCAGCTCAACGTGGTGCTTGCGGTCTTCAATCTGCTCCCGATTCCTCCGCTCGACGGCTCGCACATGCTCGAATCCATCCTTCCGGCGTCTGCTCGTGAGGGATATGCGGACCTTCGGCCCTACGGATTCATTCTCTTGATCGCGGCGATGGCCACCGGTGGTTTCGGATACGTGCTCAATCCGATCCTGCTGGTCGTCAACCGGTTGATTTCGTAGCATTTCCCTCCCGACACCCCGATGTCCGAACGCAAGGAACCGATCGATACCGCGGCCGACACGGCCGTGGCCGAGGCGCCCCCCGAGGGTGGTCGCGGGGACTACCGCGTCCATCTCGACGCGTTCGACGGTCCTCTCGACCTGCTGCTCTATCTCATCCGGAAGGAAGAGGTATCGATCTACGACATCCCGATCGCCCGCATAACCGAGCAGTACCTCGAGTACCTGCGCCTGATGGAGGAGCTCGACATCGCCGTTGCCGGCGAGTTCCTCGTCATGGCCGCCACGCTCATTCACATTAAGACGAAGATGCTGCTGCCGCGCGACCCGTTCGCGGAGGCGGAAGGCGAAGAGATCGACGACCCCCGGCAGGAACTCGTCGACCGGCTCCTCGAGCATCAGCGTTACCGTACGGCCGCCGACTTTCTCTACCAGCGGCGCATTCTGGAGGGCGAGGTCTTCACGCGTCCCGTCCCGGAGGACGAAAAGTCGAATGCCGAAGTCTCGGCCGGCGTCTTCGACCTGCTGACGGCTTTCCGGGATGCGATGCTCCGGGCCCAGGCCCTCGCCGAGATCGAGATCGCCCGCGATGAAGTGACCCTTTCGCAGAAGCTGGAAGAGGTCCAGGCGCTGCTCGAGCTCAATCCGACGATCAACGTCCGGGACCTCTTCGAGCGCGCCGGCTCGCGACGTGAGCTCGTCATAACGTTCCTCGCGGTCCTCGAGTTGGTGAAGGAGCTGAAGGTGCGGATCCACCAGTCCGAAGCATTTGGCGAAATCGAAATGACGAGGCGCGATCCGGAGCCCGAGTCACAGGTAGCGACGTCCGACGACGAACCGTCGATGAACGAACAGAACGGAGCCAACCCGAACGAATGACGGTCGACGAACTCAAACCCATCATCGAAGCGATTCTCTTTGCCACGGCCGACGAGCCGATTCCATTCAAGCGCATCGCCGAGATTCTCCCCGAGGAGCCGGAGGCCGCGGTCCGTGAAGCGCTCGATTCGCTCAGTGTCGACTACGACGCGCGGGCCGGAGGCATCGAGCTGCGCCAGATCGCCGGTGGATACCGGTTTTCGACCCGGGCGGAACATTCCGAATACATCCGGCGATTCAGGAAGCAGCAGCCGTCGGCAAAGCTGTCGATGGCGGCTCTCGAAACGCTCGCGGTAATTGCCTACAAGCAGCCGGTGACGATTCCGGAGATCCTCGAGATCCGCGGAGTCAGCTCGTCATCGGCAATCAAGACCCTCCTCGACAAGCGACTGATCGTGGCTAAGGGGCGAAAGAAGGTCGTTGGACGTCCGATGATGTACGGCACATCGAAGGAATTCCTGATCCAGTTTGGAATCAACGACCTGACGGAGCTCCCGAACCTCGAGGATTTCGAGGACCTCGTCACGAGCTGAAATCCACACCGGAAGGTTGCCCGCCATGGACTCTACCTTCGACGCCGAGCTCGCTGTTCGCGACCGTTACGCCCGCGCCGCTCAGGAACGGGAAGTGGCCCTGTGTTGCCCCGTTTCGTACGACCCCAGGCTGTTGCAGATAATTCCCGACGAGATAATCGAGCGGGATTACGGCTGCGGTGATCCGTCCGCGTTCGTTCGTGAGGGCGACACGGTGCTCGACCTCGGATCGGGTGGCGGAAAGATCTGCTACATCGCCTCGCAGATCGTCGGCGCCGAGGGCCGGGTCATCGGCGTCGACGCCAATGACGACATGCTCGCTCTTGCGACGAAGTACCGCGGCGAGATCGGGGATCGGGTCGGATTTCACAACGTCGAGTTCCGCAAGGGACGCATCCAGGATCTGCGGCTCGATCTGTCGCTCGTCGATGCGTATCTCGCCGAGACGCCGTTGAGATCGGCCGCGGATCTTGGCCGACTCGAGGCCTTCTGCGCAGAAGTCCGCGCCGATCGTCCGCTCGTCGCCGACGATTCGGTGGACGTCGTCCTGTCGAACTGCGTGCTGAATCTCGTGCGCCCGGAGGACAAGGTCCGGCTCTTCGACGAGATGTTCCGGGTTCTTCGCCGGGGTGGCCGAGTCGCGATCTCGGACATCGTGAGCGACGAGGACGTCCCTCTCGAAATGCAGCGGAACTCGGATCTCTGGTCGGGGTGCATTTCAGGAGCGTTCCGGGAGGACGCCTTTCTCGAGGCCTTCGATCGCGCAGGCTTCTACGGAATGGAGGTCGTCAAGCGCGACGAAATTCCGTGGCGAATCGTCGATGGCATAGAGTTCCGCTCGGTGACTGTCGTGGCCTGGAAGGGCAAACAGGGGCCGTGCCTCGAGCGCAACCAGGCGGTGATCTATCGGGGTCCTTGGAAGAAGGTGATAGACGATGACGGTCACGTGCTCGAGCGAGGAAAGCGCATGGCGGTGTGCGACAAGACGTACGGGATCTACGGACGCGAGCCGTACGCAGACCATGTCGTCCGCATCGCGCCGTACGACGAGATCCCGCTCGAAGAGGCCTCACAGTTCGACTGCCGCCGAACCGCCGTTCGCGACGCTCGCGAGACGAAGGGGCTCGATTATCACGTGACGGATCTGTCGGGGCCGGAGTGCTGCGAGCCCGGCTCGGACTGCTGCTGAGTCCGGGAGCGTCCTGATGTCCATACAACTTCCAGTACTCGGTGTCGAGTTCGCGCGGTCGCCGGTCGCATTCGACGAGAAGCTCGGCGAGCACGGCATCGACCTGCGCTCCGGTAGCGTCGAGACGCTGCAGATCAACGTTGGCAAACTCTGCAATCAGGCGTGCCGCCACTGCCACGTCGACGCGGGCCCCAAACGCACCGAAGTCATGTCGTCCGAGACGGCCGAAGCGTGTCTCGAGGCGGTTCGTCGCGGCGCGATCCGTATCGTCGATATCACGGGAGGGGCGCCGGAGATGTGCCCGTCTTTCCGTCGACTGGTTACGGGCGCGCGCGCCGAGGGGGCCCGAGTGATGGTCCGCCACAACCTTACGGTGATGTTCGAGCCGGGCCAGGAGGACCTGCCCGAGTTCTTCCGCGATCATGGGGTCGAGGTAATCTCTTCGCTGCCGTGTTACCTCGAAGACAACGTCGACAAACAGCGCGGCAAGGGCGTCTACACGAAGTCGATCGACGCGCTGAAGCGCCTGAACGCAGTGGGGTACGGCGTCGAAGGCTCAGGGTTGACGTTGAACCTCGTGTACAACCCGGTCGGGCCGCACCTTCCGCCGGATCAGTCGACGCTCGAGGCGGACTACAAGCGCGAACTGGCTGACAGGTTCGGCATCGTCTTCAACAGCCTGTTCACCATCACGAACATGCCGATCAAGCGATTCCTCGACGACCTTCGCCGATCCGGCGGCGAAGAGAAGTACATGGACAAGCTCATCCGCGCGTTCAACCCGGCTTCTGTCGACGCGCTGATGTGCCGGTCGCTCGTGAGCGTCGACTGGACGGGGCGGCTCTACGATTGCGACTTCAACCAGATGCTCGATCTGGAAGTGGACTCTGCCGTCGGTCCGACGATCCACGACTTCGACCCCGCGGCGTTCGCCAATCGTCGCATCGTGACGGGTCCGCACTGTTTCGGGTGCACGGCGGGCGCTGGATCGAGCTGCGGCGGCGCGGTCGTTTCGGCCTGAGGATTGCAGAACAACACATGCTCGAACGACTCCAGAAACTGATCGCCGAAGCCGGCATCGCGGCGCGTCGAAAGGCCGAACAGATGATCGAAGCCGGCTCGGTGACGGTGAACGGTGTCGTCGTGACCGAGCTTGGTACGAAGGCGGACCCCGACGTCGACCACATTCGCGTCGACGGACGACCGATCAATCCGCTGCTTCGCGATCGCGAGAAGATCTACGTGTTGCTCAACAAGCCGCGCGGCTACCTGTCGGCGACGAAGGATCCGCTGAATCGTCCGCTCGCGATCGACCTGCTCCCCTCGAACATCCGGAAGAAGGTCCACACGGTCGGCCGGCTCGATTTCAACACCGAGGGCCTGCTGATCCTTACGAACGACGGCGCCCTGACCGATGCGGTGACGCGGGCCGGGTTCATCGAGAAGACCTACCACGCAAAGGTGAAGGGCCATCCGAGCGACGACCAGATCGACCGATTGCGGCGCGGCGTCACGATCGATCGGCGAAAGCTGGCGCCGGCCGAGATCCGTCAGCTCGATCGTACCGATCGCGACAACGTCTGGTACGAAGTCAGGCTCACGCAGGGCCGCAACCAGCAGATCCGCAAGATGTTCGACGTCACGGGGCACTCAGTGGTGAAGCTTCGGCGCGTGCGCATCGGTGCTATCGATGACGTCGGACTGAAGGTTGGCGTTTTTCGAATACTCACCCCGACCGAAGTTCGTGCTCTCATGACCGGCAAGCCGGCACCGAAGACTCCCGCGGTCCGCATCGGCGCCAAACCGACCGCAAAGCCTGCTGCGAAGATGACTGCCAGGAAAGCTGCGAAACCCGCGGTCAGGTCGGCGGCAAAGCCGGCTCGACCCGGAGGG
>CAZXLQ010000065.1:0-1466 GCA_964641945.1 uncultured Clostridia bacterium | reverse complement strand
GAAAGCTGCGAAACCCGCGGTCAGGTCGGCGGCAAAGCCGGCTCGACCCGGAGGGGGGCGCGGCGGCGCGTCGGCGTCCTCGAAGCCGGGCCCTAAGCCGGCAGGCCGAACCGGCGCCCCGAAGTCCGGCCGAAAGACGGCGCCGCCGAAGCGCGGTGGCTCGGGCACCGGTCGCCCTGGCACCGGACCGGCAAGACCGGGCGGAGCCCGGCGAACGACTCCGAAAAAACAACGATGAGGCCGTGCGACCGATGTCCGGTACCCGGTCCTGGAACCTGAGGTAAACCATGAATTTCGATCTGACCGACGAGCAGGAGCACGTCCGGCGCTCCGTCCGCGAATTCGCCGAGACCGAGATCCTGCCGAACGTTCATGAGTGGGACGAGGCGCAGAAGTTTCCGCAGGAGGAAATGCGCCGCAAGATGGCCGACCTCGGCTGGCTTGGCGTCCTGCAACCCGAGGAGTATGGCGGCTCGGCGATGGGCTACATCGAATACGCCATCATCATCGAGGAACTGGCGCGCGTCGATCCGGCGCTCGCGCTGTCGGTCGCGGCGCACAACTCGCTGTGTACCGGCCACCTGATGATCGCCGGCAACGCCGAACAGAAGGCGAAATACCTGCCGATGCTGACGCAGGGCGAGTGCTGGGGCGCGTGGGGCCTGACGGAGCCGAGTGCCGGGTCGGATGCGAGTGGAACGAAGACGGTGGCGGTCGAGCAGGACGGCGGCTGGCTCGTCAACGGCTCGAAGAACTTCATCACGAATGCGTCCTATGCCGGGCTCTGCGTGGCTGTCGCGGTGACCGATCGCGAGAAAGGCAACAAGGGCATCACGGCGTTCCTTTTCGAGAAGGGCATGCCGGGGTTCGGGCCCGACAAGAAGGAGAACAAGCTGGGGATGCGGGCGTCCGACACGGCGTCGGTCGTGTTCAGCGACTGCCTGGTTCCGGCGGAGAACATGGTCGGCAAGCGGGGCGAGGGCTTCATCGACGCGATGAAGGTGCTCGACGGCGGGCGGATCTCGATCGCGGCGCTGTCGGTCGGGTGCGCACAGGGCGCGTACGAGGCGGCGATCCGTTACTCGAAGGAGCGCGAGCAGTTCGGCAAGCCTATCTCGTCGTTCCAGGGGATCCAGTTCAAGCTGGCTGACATGGCGACGGAGATCGAGGCGTCGCGCCTGCTGACCTACCAGGCGGCGGCGATGAAGGATGCCGGCAGGAACGTGACGAAGCAGTCGGCAATGGCGAAGCTCTACGCTTCGGAAGTGAGCGTTCGCGTCAGCGAGGAAGCGATCCAGATCCACGGCGGGTACGGCTACATCAAGGACTACCCGGTGGAGAAGTTCTGGCGCGACTCGAAGCTGCTGACGATCGGCGAAGGCACCTCCGAGATCCAGCGCATCGTGATTGCGAAGCGGGTGCTCGAGAACATCTCGTGACGACCATGCTTTTCTCTGTGACTCCGT
>CAZXLQ010000064.1:16202-20021 GCA_964641945.1 uncultured Clostridia bacterium | reverse complement strand
ACGGCTATTTTATCGACCGCTCCGCGGTCGTCCCCACTAATGCGCCGCCCAGCGTCCGACGAGCGGGGTCATGCCCGGCGCGCCGAACTGGATCTCGCGATCCGGCGGGCCGTCCGAGAGCGCGTTGCGCAGCATGAAAACGCCCTTCGACGGATCGTACGCCCCCACCGAATCTCGCCCGTCTCCGTCCCAGTCGCCGATGATCGGCACCGAGCCTGCGGGCCCGAACGAAAACGTATGGGCCGCCGGACTCGAGACGTTCAGATCCGACAGGAAAAACGTCCTCGTCGACGGATCGTAGATCCCGATCGAGTCCTTGCCGTCGCCGTTCCAGTCGCCGGCCACCGGCACCATTCCCGGGGCTCCGAAGACGAACGTCTCCGCAGCCGGCGCCGATGCGTTCCTGTTAGTCAGAAAAAACGTCGCCGACTTCGGATCGTAGATGCCGACCGAGTCCTTGCCGTCGCCGTCCCAATCGCCGGTGATCGGCTTGCGGTTCGTCTCTCCGTAGGTGAACGTGTCCTTGGCAGGCGCCGACACGTTGAGGTCCGTCAGGAAAAACGCGCCGTTGGCCGGGTCGTAGATGCTGATCGACTCGAATCCGTCGCCGTTCCAGTCGCCGACGATCGCCACCGAATTCACGCCGCCGTAGGTGAACGAGTTCGCCTCGGGGCCGTCGCCGGTCTGAAGGAAAAACGTGCCCGTCGCCGAGTCGAACACTCCCGCGCGGATGGCGGACTTTGCGGCAGTTGTCGACGTCGGCGAGGGAGCCGAATTCGTCGTCGGCGCCGGCTGCGTACATCCCGGGGCCAAGAGCATCACGGCGATGGTCATTGCGAACGCCGCCAGCTCTCCAATCTTCTGCAGTCGAGTCTTGTGTCGGTTCATCTCGTCTTACGCTCCCCAATGTAGCCCGAATGGCTCGGGCGGGCTGTCGGCCGTCCTTCCAAAGTCCCGCATCGGGTGGAAGCAGCGACCCTTCGGCCGGTCAGCACCAGGTTCCTTTCTTGATGATGTCGTGCCAGTCGTTCATGTCGAAGCGCCGAAGCGCGATGAAGATATCGATCTGCCCGTACAGAGGGCGTGGAAACACGATCGAGGGCTTGGGACCGTGGGTCGATGGATCGTAGGCACCCTGGTCGGGAGGCGCATCGAGCGGCAGGATCGCCGGCGCCTCGCTCGACAACATCGGGTCGCGGTACGAGATATGGTACTGATCGAGTCCGAGTGACTCGAAGAGCGCGGCGAGCTGGTCGAGGCGCGGGTGCATCGGACAGTTCGTCCAATCGTGCCAGTAGTATTTGAGCCCCAGCGACCTGAGATAGTCCTCGTCCTCGTACGACACCATCCGGATGTAGATGAAGTCGGTCGCCCACCTTGCAGCGCGATCGAGCACCGTCCGGATAGCCGCAAGCGACGGCATGAGGATCGGCGAGTCGACGAGGCTGACGAACCGGACCGATCCGTCCGGAAAGTCGATCGCCTGCGGATCCGAGAAAACCGAGTCGACTCCACGTGACCTGGCCGAGTCGACGATCTTCTGGTTGTTCGAAATGCAGAGGCCGCGCCCTCCGAACTGTTCGACGAGATGCTCGGTCGAACGTTCGTGGGCGAGGCTGATGTCGATGAAGTCGTATTCGCCGGCGACGGGAGGCGTCTGAAACGGCGTCACCGGCGAGCTGAACGAAACCGAGACACGGTCTCCGTCGCCCTCTGAGACCGGCGGCGCGTGCGGTGGCTCGGGGCGGGGCCAGCTCACTATCTGCTTGTGCGGCGCCTCGTATTCACAGGCCATGTAGGCTTCGACGACCTCCGCCGCGGGGCCGAGCAGGCGCGCCTCACCCTGATCGAGCCAGATGGCATTCGAGCAGAGCCGGCGGATCTGCTCCGGGCTGTGCGAGACGAAGAGGATCGTTACTCCCCGTCGCTGGAACGCGTCGATCCGCTCCATGCACTTGAGCTGGAAGCGGCTGTCGCCCACGGTGAGCGCTTCGTCGACTATGAGCACGTCGGCGTCGACGTCCGTGGCGACGGCAAACGCCAGTCGCGTAGTCATGCCGGTCGAATAGTTCTTGATCGGCACGTCGATGAATCGCTCCAGTTCGGCGAACTCGACGATTCGATCGAATCGTTCGTCGATGCTCGTTCGGGGAAACCCGAGCAGCGACCCGTAGAGGTAGACGTTTTCGCGTCCGGTCAGGTCCGAGTCGAATCCGGCGCCGAGTTCGAGCAGCGGCGCGATGCGGCCCTTCGCCTCGACCGTTCCGAGCGTCGGTCGAATGACGCCGGCGATGACCTTGAGCAGTGTAGACTTGCCGGCGCCGTTGCGCCCGACGATTCCGAAAACCTCGCCTCGACCGGCGGTGAAGCTCACGTTGCGCAGTGGCCAGAACTCTTCGATCTCGACGGGTCGGCGCTCGAGGAAACGGATTACTGTCTCGCGCAGCGAAAGGGTGACTTCCTTCTGCAGCGATAGCCGCACGGAGAGGTCATCGACGCGGACGGCGGGCTCGTCGCCCGGCCCGGCCACAGGGCTGACGACGGTTTCGGACTGCTCGACGAATGCTTCGATCTTCGACATTCCAGCGTCTATCCCCTGCCGACTCGCCGACGAAGCCGCACCCCGACCCAGGCCCGGGCGTGCGACCGGCTGGCGAGCACGCCGGAAACACATTCCGGTAGTCGGTTCAGTGCCATTGCAGCCGTCAGAAGTCCCAATGAGCCTCCCACCCGTCGACACTCGTGATGATCTGCCACTGCGCATCCGAGACCGTCGGACTCAGCCGCACGAAGATGTCGAACTTGCCCCAGACCGGCCGGTCGAAAGAGACGGCAGGCTTTGGTCCGTGTGTTGCGGCATCGTACCGGACCGTGTCGGGCGGCGCCGAGAGCGGCACGACCGAATCGTGACTGGTGTCGGTGTAGAGCATGTGGGGCACGACCGCGTAGTCATTCCATCCGAACTCTCTGAAGATCCTGCGGAAATCGTCGATCTTCATCATGTTCGTGTGGTCGGTCCAGTCCGTCCAGTTGAGGCGCACGCCGAGGCTCGACAGATACTCGACGTCCTCGAAGCTCGGATGCCGGATCACGAGAAAGTCGCGCGCGGCGGTCGCCAGGCGGCGCACGACCGTAACGGCGTCTCGCTCGCACGGCAGATGCTCGAGTACATCCATCGCGGCGGCGAACTCGACACACCGCGCTGGAAGCTCGAGGTCGTTCATCAGGAGGTTGCAGAACATGGCGTCGAAGCCGGCGGCGCGCGCGGCCTCGACGTATTCGAGGTGGTAGTCCAGCCCAAGCCCGGGGAGACGCCGGAACCGGCGCTCCAGGTGGCTCGTCGAGGCTCCGTCGCCACAGCCTGCGTCGATGAACGCGTAGCGGCCCGTGGAAAGCGCCTCGATCACCTTCGGGCTTATTGTGTCGATCTCGATCACGGACCGCTTCCCCTCCTAACGCCGTCGATGGGCAGACCGGTTAGTATGGACACTGGCGCGACCGGGTGACAACTGTTCGACGGCAAGATCCGGACCTGCCACGATCGACCCAGACCCGCAGCGCGGCGGTGGCTCCGAGTTCCAGACAATTCGAGGCGCAAGAGACGCGAACCGGAATCGAGTCGCGGCCGCGAGGACTCGCCCCATTGCTCTGACATCGTCGAGGCGCTGGAAGCCGTGCCAACGGAGCGAGGCGCCGGCCGGTCGTTTCCCGTCCGGTGGTAGGTCTGAACGGCCGGGCGCGCGCGCCGCGCGCGGGCGCGGGGGGGGCCGGGGCCGCCCGGGGGCCCCCACCCGACCCCCCCGCCCCGAACCCCCCCAC